>CAZSWK010000033.1:0-23119 GCA_964610835.1 uncultured Anaerolineaceae bacterium
CAGGAACTCGTGTGATGGCTCGGTGCCCACGTACTGCTGCGCGGTGTCGTCAGGGGCATTGCCAGCACCGAGCTCATCGTCGAAGGTGTCGCGCAGCAGGCGGTACTCGAACGTTTCATAGGCCGCGCAACCGTGTGACGCGATCGTGCAGGTGAGATCGCCGCGCCAGTCAACGATGGCCTGCTTGAGTGCCTGGCCATCGGCCGTCTGCGGCGTCGCGCCGGCCAGGTTGTCGATCACCGGGGCGGCGCGCGTCAGCGTCGTGTCGCCCTGGATCGCGCGCAGCGTGTCGGTGGTGATCGACGAGCCACCGGCCTGCAGCAGCGCGGTGATGCGCGCGGCGCGGTAGCCCGGGTCCCAATCGCGCCCCAGGAAGTACGGGTACGCCGACCCCACGGGCTCGTTGTTCGAGGCGACGATGAACCCCTGGGCCGGGTTGTATGAGTAAGGCAACTGGTCGAACGGGATGTAGCCCGTCCAATCGTGCGAGCCGTCCTCGCCCGGCGCCGGATACTCGCCGTTGCCTGCGCCGCGAATGGGTATCAGCCCGGGAATCTGGACGCCGATGTTGCCATTCACGTCCGCGTACAGGAAGGTCTGCGACGGTGCCCCAAAATCGCTCAACGCGGTGCGGAACTGATCCCAGTTCTGGGCGCGATTGACGCCCAGCACCGCGTCGATGGTGTGGTCCACCTCGCGCGTTGCGGTCCACGCCAGGGCATAGACATGGCCCGGCTCATCAAGCTCGGAGGTGACGTCGCTGATCACCGCACCGTGCACGGTCGAGCGCACCGAGATGGTCACGTCGGGACCGCCGGCGACCTTGATCGTTTCCGTCCTGACGTCGAAGGGCAGGCTCTGGCCCTTGTACAGGTAGTGGGTCGGGTCGGCTGGATCGACCGTTTCCTCGAACAGGTCCTGGACGTCGGGGCCGACATTGGTCAGCCCCCAGGCGATGCTCTGGTTGTGGCCGAGCACGATGCCGGGCACGCCCGGGAAGCCCGCGCCGGCCTCGTCGTAGGGGCACTGCGGGCCGACCGGCTGGCAGTGCAGCCCGACCAGGTACCACACCGAAGGCATGCTGATGCCGAGGTGCGGATCGTTGGCGAGCAATGCGGCGTGGCTTGCAGACAGCGAGGGTGCCACCACGAATCCGTTCGACCCAGCCAGGTCGGCGCCACCGGTCGCCAGGGCGATCGTCTTGCGCAGCCCGGTGGCGACATCGAGCAGCCGGGCGTCACCGGCCGGGTCCGGTGCTGCCTGAGCGGCGGCGGGCGTCCCGGCAGCCGGCGCCTGGCGGGCGGTTGACGACGGGATGATCGTCGGGCGCGTGGGGTCGTAGGTCGGTACCAGCTGGTCGATCTGGTCGGTGCTCAGGCCGTGGCGGAGCATGAGCGTGCGCAGCAGCTCCGAGTCCCAGTTGCCACCCAGCGACCAGGCCTGGACCTTCTGCCAGGTGAGCGTGTCGATCGGCGTCCACGGCTCGGGCCGATAGCCGGCCAAGCCGCCGCCGGGACCCTGCAGACCGGTGATCACGAACGGCAGCGGCAGGTCACCGTGTTGGTCGAGCCACGCGTTGACGCCATCGGCATATGCCTGGAGGACGTTGCGCGTGTCGGCAGGTAGGGCCGCCCAGTCGCGCTCCGCGGCCTGCCGCCAGCCGAGCGTGCGAATGAACTCGTCGGTGTCGAGCTCGCTCTTGCCGAACAACTCCGACAGCCGGCCCGAGCCGATGTGCCGCCAGACCTCCATCTGCCACATGCGCTCGGACGCTTCCACGTAGCCCTGCGCGGCGAAGAGGTCGTGCGTCGTCGAGGCATAAATGTTGGCGATGCCGTACTGGTCGCGCACCACGCGCGCCGGCGCGGACAGGCCGGGCAAGGGCAGCGTCCCCGCGCGCTGGGGAATGCCGCGCGCCACGAGCCAGCTGAACAGGCCGCCGACCGCGAGGACGAGCACCAACACGCCGACCAATAGCCAGCGCAGCCCCCGCCGCAGCCGATTCACCCGCAGTCCTCCTCGCTGGCGCCTGCGCCTCCCATGCCGACCGGCGCCGGCTCACATCATGCCGTACCGAAAGCACGTTGGCAGGTGGTCGTCGACGAGACCGACCGACTGCATGAACGAGTAGACGATCGTCGAGCCCACGAACCGGAAGCCGCGCCGGCGCAGGTCGCGCGCAAGGGCATCCGAGACTGGCGTGGTCACCGGCACGTCGTCGGCGGTCGCGGTCGGCGCGAGGCGCGCCGGTGGCGCCGGAACCATGCTGTGGAGGTACGCCGCGAAGGAGTGATACTCGGCCGTCACGTCGAGGAACGCGCGGGCATTGCCGATGGCGGCCTCGATCTTGGCGCGATTGCGGACTATGCCCGCGTCAGCCAGCAGGCGGTGGCGGTCGCGGTGGTCGAACGCGGCCACAACGGCCGGATCAAAGCCACGAAACGCGACCCGGAACGCGGCCCGCTTGCGCAGGATCGTCAGCCACGACAGACCGGCCTGGAAAACCTCGAGCGTCAGTACCTCGAACAGGCGCGTGTTGCCGGCCACGCGGCGGCCCCATTCGCGGTCGTGGTACTCGACGAGCAGCGGATCGCCCTTCGCCCACCAGCAGCGCAGCCGCGCGTCCGCCTGGGTTTCACCCATGACGGTGAGTCTAGGTTCGCAGCCTCCCGGACCGACGCTCAGGTCCGCTCGGCGGCCACGCGATCTAGTAGTGGAACAGCAGCTCGCGGTACTTGGGCAGCGGCCATAGGTCGTCGGCGACGAGTGTCTCGAGCTCGTCGGCCACCGACCGCAACGCGTTCTGGGCCGGGATCACCTGGTCGACGAAGGCACGCGCCTCCTTGTGCACCGAATCCGCCTCGTGGGCGAGGTGTGTCGCATGTTCGAGGTCATCGATCGCCGCGCTCAGCCGGTCGGTGAGGTCGGCCACGCGAGTGCACAGCGCTGATACGGCGGTCGAGGCCGGGCTCGTCGCATAGAGCTGGCCCAGATAGCGGACCGCAGCGGGCAGGATCATCGTGCGCGCGATATCGAGCGCCGCCTTGGCCTCGATGTTGCTGACCTTGACGTAGTGCTCCCAGGCGATCTCCACGCGCGCGCCCAGCTCACGCTCGGACAGCACGCCGTGCCTGGCAAAGACCGTCTTCGCTTTGGGCGTCATGAGCGACGGCAGCGCGTCGACGGTCGTCGGATTGTTGGGCAGTCCGCGCTTGGCGGCCTCCGCGTGCCACTCGGGCGCATAGCCATTGCCCTCGAACAGCACCTGCTTGTTCGAGCGCGCAATCTCCGACAGGATGGCGGTCAGGCCGTCGAAGTCTCCGGGCTGGAGCTTCTCGAGCTCGTCTGCCAGCTGCGCCAGCGAATCGGCGACGGCAGTGTTGAGCACGGTCTGCGGCCAGTAGATGGGCGCCGACGAACCCACCGCGCGGAACTCGAACTTGTTGCCGGTGAAGGCGAACGGCGAGGTGCGGTTGCGGTCCGTCGCGTCACGCGGCAGGGCCGGCAGAGTCGATGCGCCGAGGTCCAGCTGGCCACCGTCGCGCGATGTCGAGGCGGGACCCTGCTCGAGCTGGCTGATGACGTCTTCCAGCTGCGCGCCGAGGAAAATCGACATGATCGCCGGCGGCGCTTCGTTGGCGCCCAGGCGATGGTCCTGTCCGGCGTCGGCGATGCTCGCGCGCAGGATGTCGGCGTGAACGTTGACCGCCCGGATGACCGCCAGCAGGAACGCCAGGAACTGCGCGTTGGCGTGCGGATCCTTGCCCGGGTCGAGCAGATTCTCGCCGGATTCGGTCGACATCGACCAGTTGTTGTGCTTGCCCGAGCCGTTGATGCCGGCGAAGGGCTTCTCGTGGATCAGCAGCATTAGGCCGTGCTGCTGGGCCAGCTTGCGCATGGTCGACATGACCAGCATGTTGTGGTCGCTGCCCACCGATGTCGGCTCGAACACCGGCGCCATCTCAAACTGCGCCGGCGCAACCTCGTTGTGGCGCGTCTTGGCCGGAATGCCGAGGCGCCACAGCTCGCGGTCGAGATCCATCATGAAGGCCAGGATCCGTTCGCGAATCGGGCCGAAGTACTGATCCTCGAGCTCCTGGCCCTTGGGTGACGGCGCACCGAACAGTGTCCGCCCGGTGAGCACCAGGTCGGGCCGCTGCTGGGCCAAGCGTCGGTCGACGAGGAAATACTCCTGCTCGGGGCCAATCGTGGTGAAGACGCGTGTCGCACTCGTCTGGCCGAACCAGCGCAGGACGCGCAGCGCCTGCTTGCCCAGCGCGTCCTGGGAACGCAGCAGCGGGATCTTGTAGTCGAGTGCCTCGCCGGTGAAGGAAACGTACGCGGTGGGGATGGTCAGGGTCACGCCGTTGGGCTCGACCTGCAGGAATATGGGCGAGGTGACGTCCCAGGCGGTGTAGCCACGCGCCTCGAAGGTGGCGCGGATGCCGCCCGACGGGAAAGAGCTCGCATCCGGCTCGCCCTGGACCAGGTTCTTGCCCGAGAACTCGGCGATGGTGTGCGAATCGCCCAGAGGGGTGAGGAACGAATCGTGCTTCTCGGCGGTGGAGCCGGTCATGGGCACGAACCAGTGCGTGAAGTGCGTCGCGCCGTGGGCCAGTGCCCACTCCTTCACGCCGTGGGCGACGGCATCGACGATCGCCGGATCGAAAGGTTCGAGGCCGCCGATGGTGCGCCGCAGCTGTTCGAAGATGGGCTTGGCCAGGTACTGGCGCTGCGCGTCCTCACCGAAGACGTACTGGCCGTAGATGTCGGCACCGGCGTGTTCGAGGTAATTCTGAGTCGATGCCACGCGCTGGCTGGATATCGCGCCGATGGCGCTCTGACGGGCACTCATGCCACTCGAAGGCGCGCTGATTGCCGCACCCTGGCGTCCGGCGCGCCCGTTGCCGTTGCCCGATCCATTGGCCGCGTGACCATTAGCGCCGGTGGCGCTCCGCTCGCCGAGCTCCATGACCATTTTCGATGAACCCTCCGCAGCTGGCCGCCGCGTGCCCTGCGCGGCGTCGCACGACTGCTGCGAGTCTATGCGCCACCGGCTTCAGACGAGGGTTGCATTCGACGCTCGGGACGGTTACGGAGTCGGGTCGCCAGGTCCTCCAGCAGGCTGTCGAACTCGCGGTCGGAGTTGGCGTAGCGGTCCGCCACCAGGGCAACTTCCAGGTTGCCCTCATGGAGCCGCGCCCATATCCGGCGGCGCGGGAAGTAGAAGCTCAGGATCAGGCCGGTGATCAGGCTCAGGTAGGCGATCCAGATCATGCCCTGGCCGGGATCGCGCTTGATGACCAGGCCCGTGTAAGCACTCGCCTGCTGCCACGTGATCGAGTAGCCGGCGGTCTGGGCGGGATCGCTGGAGTTGCCCAGGCTGAGGCCGTCGAGGAACAGGATGTCGGTCGAGCCGGCCTGCGCTGAAGGGGTGATGCCGGTCAGTGCCAGCACGGGCGCGCCCGCGTCCGTGTGGTCGAGGACCAGCAACAACCCGATGCTCGAGCCGGGGATGGTCATGAAGCCCTGGGGCAGGCCGGAGAGCTGGCCGGCCAGCAGCACCGGGCCCTGCCAGACGAGTGTCCCCGACGGGTCATGCACGGTCATGATCTCGGCCGGCCCGAAGGTGTTCTGGTGGAAGGCGTAGCCGTCGAAATACAAGGGATCGTTGACCCGGATGGTCTTGCGCGCCACCTGCTGGCCGTTCTGGTACACGGCGAGGTCGGTGGTGAAGTCGGCGAACGAACCATCCGGCCGGGTGGGTGCCTCGAAGTTGATGTTCTTGACCAGCAGGTTGTCGGGCGTGCCCACCGCCTGGACCGGCGCCGTGTCGCCCTGGCCCAGGAAGACCACCGTCTCGTAGCCGAGCAGATTCGTCAGCGCCGCGCCGGCCAGGAACAGGATCAGGCCCAGGTGGGTGAGCAGCGTGGCCAGCTTGAGAAAACGATACTTGTCGCCGTAGACGTGTACGGCCCCCGCCGCGTCTTGCCGCGTCAGGCGGAAGTGGCGGCGGCGCAGCGCCACGGTGACACTTTCCAGCGCCTCATCGTCGACGCCGCTGAAACGGGCCCGGTGGTCACGTTCCAGGTCGTAGAACGACGGACCCTGGGCCACCTTGATGTGGCGCGCCGCGCGCCACAGGCCGGGTGTCCGATCGAGCGTGCAGACGACGATGCTCACCGCCAGCAGCGTCAGCAGGAAGATGAACCAGGGCGCCGAGAAGACGCGGAAGAAGCCGAGCCAGTCGAATACGTCGACCATCGCCGGGCCGACGTTCATGCCCAGCACGGTGAGCGGGTCGTAGACGGCGTGGATGGCGGCCAGCTGTTCCGCATAGGCCTGTGGGTCGTGCAGCGCGAAGGTCGGGATCTGGCGCAGGACGGCGCCGATTACGCCGGCGACCGCCAGCACGGCGATCTGGATGACCGCGAAGCGGACGCTGGTCAGCGTGCGCCAAGCGCGCCAGCCGATGCGGCCGACGAAGTCGAACTGCCCCTTGGCGCCGCCGGCGCCGACCGAGATGCTGGTGATGGCGAACCGAGCCTAGACCGAGCCGACCGCCAGCGCTTCGCGGGCCGCGGCCAGGCCGCGTTCGAAGTCGTCGATCAGATCGGCCACGTCCTCGAGACCGGCCGACACGCGCACCAGCCCCTCGGCGATTCCGGCGCGCTCGAGCGCAGCCGCATCGAGCTGGCGGTGCGTGGTCGAGGGCGGATGCACGGCCATGGTGGACACGCTGCCCAGCGATGCGGTCCGCGGCGGAATCGCCAGGGCGTCGATCAACGCGCCGGCGGCTTGCCGATCGCCGACGTCGAAGGCGAGCATGCCGCCGGCGCTGCGCAGCTGGCGCCGGGCGACCTCGTACTGGGGATGGCTCGGCAGGCCCGGGTAATAGACGGCACGCACGGCGTCGGCGGCATCGAGGTGGCGTGCCAGCGCCAGGGCATTCGCCGCGTGACGATCCATGCGCACGTGCAGCGTCGCGATGCCGCGCAGCACCAGGAAGGCCGAGAAAGGCGCTATCCCGCCACCCGTGTCGATCTGGATCGCGCGCACCCGGTCGATCAGCTCACGCCGGCCGGCAACCACGCCGGCCATCACGTCGGAGTGTCCGCCCAGCCACTTGGTCGCGGATTCGATGACCAGGTCTGCGCCCAGCTCGAGCGGGCGGCACAGGTACGGCGAGGCGAAGGTATTGTCGACCACCACGGCCAGATCGTGACGATGCCCCCGCTCGGCGAGGTCGGCGATGTCGCTGATGACGATCGTCGGGTTGGCGATCGTCTCGAGATAGAGCACCCGTGTGTTCGGCTGGATGGCCGCCTCCAGCGCGTCACCGTCGGTGGCATCGACGAACGTGGCAGATACGCCGAAGCGCTCGAGATTGCGCTCGATGAGCTGCAGCGTGCTGCCGTACACGGCGCGGCCGGCAACGATGTGATCGCCGGCGCGCAGCAGCGCGACCAACGCGGCGTGGATGGCCGCCATGCCGCTGGCGAAGCAGTACGCCCCTTCAGCGCCCTCGATCTCGGCCATCGCCTCGGCCAGCGCCGCCGAGGTCGGGTTGTCGATGCGCGCGTAGGCGTAGCCGAGCTGGCGGTCGGACAGGATGTCGCCCAGCTGGCCGGCATCGTCGGCGCTGAACGTGACGGCCTGGTAGATGGGCACGGCGTTGGGTCGCTGCGACACCTCGGGCGGCCGCGATGCGGCGGCAATTGCGCGCGTCCCGAATCCGGCTCGTGGCCGGGGAGCTGGCGACGATTTCGCGTTCGGCTCGCTCACGCCGATAGGCTACATCGGCTCGCTCAGGACGCCTCCCAGGGGGCCGGCCCCGGTGACCGTGGCGGCACCTGGCGCGCGTAGCGCACGATCTGGTCCTTGCCGCGCCGCTTTGCCTCGTACATCGCCATGTCGGCGCGCCGCACCAGCTCGCTCGCCGCGCGGCCGTCGTCCGGATAGGTGACCAGGCCAATCGAGGCCGAGGTGCGGATGAGCGCCCCATCGTGGGGCAGCGCCAGCCGGGCGATGTCCACGCGCACCTTCTCGGCCACCTGCAGCGCGCCGGCCAGGTCGGTCTCGGGCAGCAGCAGGACGAACTCGTCGCCGGCATAGCGCGCGGCGAGGTCGATCGCGCGTGTATCGCCGCGCAGAACGTCGGCCACCGCCTGGATCAACTGGTCGCCCGACGCGTGCCCAAAGCGGTCGTTGGCCGCCTTCAATCCGTCGAGGTCGACCATCAACAGGCCGAATGGCCGCCCGGTGCGCGATGCACGCAGGATCTCCTGCTCGATCTGGGCCTGGAAATGGGCGCGGTTGGGCAGGCCGGTGAGGGCGTCGGAGCGCGATAGTCGGAGCGCCTCCTCTCGCGCACGGCGCTGTTCACGGCCGATCGCCGAGGCAACGTATGCGACAAGGCTGAACGCGATGACGTTGAACGAGACCACGCCGACGGCCGCCTGGTCGAGCGGCAGGCTGTCCGGCGCGACCAGGACGCCGGCCAGGTAGGCCGCCGCAGTCGCGAGCATCAGCACCGCCGGCCACAAGCCGTCGGCCAGCAACGCACCGGCGAAGAGCAGCAACGCGTAGCCGAAGAAGTACGGACTGGTGCGGCCACCGGTCAGGTAGACCAACACCGTCAGGTAGCCGAGCGCCAGGACCACTTCGAGCGGCACGCGCCAGCGCCCGAGTAGCTGCGTCGGCAGAATGTCCTGGAAGAAGACGGCCAGGAACAGGCCCAGCGCCAGCAGCGCATAGACAGTCGACTGCGTGGCACCGCCGAACAGGGTCACGATCGCCAGCGCGGCGATCAGGAAGATGTAGCTGGTGATCCGCGTCACGCGCACGTACTGCGCGAGCGCAGTACGTGCGCCGGGTGCTTCGGGCGACGCGAGGCGCTCGGCCGCTTCATCCGGTCCGTGGGCCGGAGGGAAAGGTCGGCCGTCGGTGACCGTCATGCGCTGGCCCCCGAGTCTCACTCGCTCGATGACCGCGCTGGCACGTGAAGGGAAGGCAACTTACTCCCACCTTGGCTACGCGGCGCGGCCGCGGCCTGCCCGAGATAGGGCGGAACAGGACCCTCTGTGGCTCGATGGTACTGCCGGTCACCGCCCGGATGGCCCATAAGTACCGGCCGACGATCGATTTGTGTGGCCTGCGGGCAACGGTTCCGCCCCGCCCGGCAGCGGCTGCGATCAGGCGGGCAGGTCACCTCGCCTGAGGCTGCGCCGGACGACCGTGTCAAGCGACAGGCCCTGGGCGATGAGCGTGAACAGGATGATCCCGAACACGATCTCGACCAGCGTCTGGCGTTCCGGCAGGTCGTCGGGCAGCGACAGCGCCAGGGCTACGGCAACGGCACCGCGCAGACCGGCCGCCATCATGATGTGCAGCCAGCCCAACGGCAGGCCCCGGTTGGTGATCGGCGCGCGCGCCAGGCGGCTCAGGCCGCCCGTGATGACGTACACCACCAGCGCCCGGGCGGCCAGCACACCCACGATGCCCCAGGCGATGGGCACCAGGTTGTCGAGCAGGTCGGGCAGCGCGATGAGCAGTCCGATGAGCAGGAACAGCATCGCCGTGAGCAGGAAGGCCGCGAATTCCCAAATCGTGTCGACGGCTTCCTCGGTGCGCTGGGTCATGCCCGCCACGCGCCCGTAGTTGCCCAGCACGATGGCCGCCACGACGGTGGCGATAACGCCCGATTCGTGCAGCTGATCGGCCAACAGGTAGGTGCCGTAGGCAAGCACCACGGTGACGCTCAACTCGATCAGGTGGTCGTCGAGGTGGGCCAGCAGGCGCGATGCGATCAAACCGCCCACGCCGCCGATAAGCACGCTGCTCACGATGGTGACGACGATCGACGCGCTCGCGTCGAACATGTTGACGCTGCCGTTGACGGCTGCCACGGCGACGCCAAAGACCACGATCGCCGTGCCGTCGTTGAACAGGCTCTCGGCTTCGACGGTGGTGGTCAGCAGCGCCGGCGCGTGCATGCGCTTGATGGCAGCGAGCACCGCCGGAGGGTCGGTCGCCGCGAGCATGGCGCCGACGATGAAGCCGAGCTCGATGGGCAGGCCGGTGGTCAGGTTGAGCACCAGGCCGACGACCACCGCCCCGACCAGAACGCCCGGGATGGCCAGTAGCAGTACCGGCCAGATGACCCGCCGCAACTCGCCCAGGTCCAGCCGGTAGCCGCCCTCGAATACGAGCGCCGGCAGGAACACGGCCAGGATGAGGTCCGGCGGAACTTTGATTTCCAGGCCTGTATCGATGATGCCGCCGATGAGGCCCACGACGACCAGCGCAACCGTGTACGGGACGGCCACCCGGCGTACCACCAGGGCGGCCGCTGTGGCCACCGCAATGAGCGCCACGAACAGTTCGACCGCGTTGATGGTCACCGTCTGGGACATAGTCCAGAGGGTAGCGAAGCTCCTCAGCGTCGCGCCGAGCAATCAGGTAATTGGCCACCCCGGCGCGCATTGGTCGTAAGATTGGTGAGCCGTCTTTCTGCAATCCACGACAGTCAGCAGCCAGAGGAAATTACCGGTCTCCCGCCCACGCGGCACTGCGCACCCTTCACTGGACGCGAGTGCGAGAAGCGCACAACGTCCCGCTCGGTGAGCAGGCTGGTAATCGCACAGCTGCGCCGTATACGTTTCGGATCGCAGGGGCCACGGCAGAAAGGGAGGAAACCGGCTTTGCACGAGTGGGCGCGCGGGCAGTCGGCCGCTGGCACTGACGGTTTGAGCCGTTGATCCCGCCCGCGCACCGCCTCCGGGGACTTGCCGGCGTACTGGTGCTGGCGGTGCTCGCGGCTGCTGCCATCCTTGTCGCGGCCCAGGCGTGGAGCGCGCAGGCACAGGCCGACAGCGGGTCGTCGGGCGCGGCTGCCGCGAGCCAGGTTTCATCGGCAGCGGTCGAGGATGGGCGGCAGCTGTTCCTGTCGGATTGCGCGTCCTGCCATGGCACCAACGGCCAGGGTTCGAACGTGGCGCCGACGCTGCAAAACGCGGGCCCGGCAACCGTCGACTTCTACCTGCGCACCGGCCGTATGCCACTCGGCCAGCTGGGCGTGCCGTCATGGCAGCAGGAACGCTCGCCGCTGACCAGTGCCCAGATCCAGGCGCTCGAGGCCTACCTGGGCACCGTTGGCACCGGCCCGGCGATCCCCAACGTGGTCGCCAGCGCCGGCGATCTGCATCGCGGCTGGGAGCTGTTCATCAACAACTGTGCCGCCTGCCACTCGGCCACCGGCGCGGGCGGCTCGATCGGCACGAGCCTCGCGGCACCGCCGCTCAGTCGAGCCGATGCGCAGACCGTGGCCGAGGCGGTGCTCATCGGACCCGGCGCCATGCCCCGCTTCTCGTTCAGCCAGGCCGATGTGAACGCGCTCGCCGCGTACGTCGAGTACCTGCACACCCCGTCCGATCCCGGCGGAGTGTCCGTTGGTGTCGGGCCGGTGCCCGAGGGTCTCATGGCCGGCGTGCTGGGCCTCGGCTTGCTCATCCTGGTCACGCGCTGGGTGGTCGGCCGCAAGGGACACGTGGCGCCCGCCGAACAGCTAACGGTTCCTGTGGAGTCGGACGAACTGGAGGAAGCGGGCGCATCGAAGTCGTCGCGGCGCCGGCAGCCGCCGTGGCCGGGAGACTCGAGATGAGGCAAGTGGCACCGTGAGGGGCTGGCGCTGGCGCGAGCTGCAGCGTGAGCGACAGGCGGAGCTGCTGGTGGCGTTGTGCTTCCTGACCACGATGGGTGCCGGCTTCCTGCTGCTGGTGCTGTATGCCCTGGGCGGGCAGACGCAACTCGAGGGCCTACTCCTCTTTCTGGCGCTCGCCGGTTTCGGCAGCGGACTCGTGATCTGGTCGCAACGCCTGATTCCGGCGCCTGACGTGACCGAACCGCGGCACATCGACGCGCGATCGGAAGAAGAGAGCCGCGCGCTCGCCCAGACGTTGACCGAGGAGGCGGGCGTAACCCGCCGCCGGCTGCTGATCTATCTCGCCATCGGGGCAGTGGGCGGCCTGCTCTCGGCGCTCGCCATTCCGATCCTGTCGCTCGGGCCGTCACCGGGCAACACGCTCTATGTGACCAGCTGGCGGCGCGGCCTCCGGCTGACCGGCACCAATGGCCAGCCCGTGTCGGCGAGCGACCTGCCCACCGGCAGCATCACCACGGTCTTCCCAGAAGGCATCGACCCGACCATCGACCCCGATTCGGCGGCCGTTCTGCTGCACGTCGACCCCAGCCAGCTGCAGCTCACGGCGCAGGAAGCCGCCGGCACGGCGCAGGGCTTCATCTGTTACTCGAAGCTGTGCACCCACGTGGGCTGCCCGGTGGGCCTGTTCGTCGAGAGCAAACACGAGCTCGTCTGCCCCTGCCACCAATCGACGTTCGATGTGCTGCGCGGCGCAGCCGTGATCTCCGGACCGGCCGGGCGGCCGCTGCCGCAGCTGCCCATCCAGCTACAGGCTGACGGCACGTTCGTGGCCCAGGGCGATTTCAGCGGGCCGGTCGGGCCAGCGTTCTGGAGCATCTACCGATGAGCGACGTGGGCCAGCCGGCGCGCGGCGAGGAGCAGCCGACCGAGCTCGAGCGGCTGATCGGCTGGATCGACGAAAGGACCGGCCTGGCCCAGGTGGCGCACACGACGCTGCGCAAGGTTTTTCCCGATCACTGGTCGTTCCTGCTGGGTGAGCTGGCCCTTTTCTCGTTCATCATCCTGGTGCTCACCGGCGTCTTCCTGACCTTCTTCTTCACCGCCGATTCGCGCCCGGTCGTCTATGACGGCAACTATGTGCCCTTCCAGGGCCAGCAGGTCTCGGCCGCCTTCGCATCGGTGCTGCGCATCAGCTTCGACGTGCGTGCCGGGTTGCTCTTCCGCCAGATCCACCACTGGACGGCGCTCATCTTCGTGGCGGTGATCGCCGCGCACATGATGCGCATCTTCTTCACCGGCGCGTTCCGACGGCCACGTGAGCTGAACTGGCTGCTCGGCGTGACCCTGGTGTTCCTGGCGCTGGCCGAGGGGATCACCGGCTACTCGCTGCCCGACGACCTGCTGTCGGGCACCGGCGTGCGGATCGCCTATGGCGCGGCGATGTCCATCCCGTTCGTCGGGCCCAACATCGCCTACCTGATCTTCGGGGGCGAGTATCCGACCGCGTTCACCATCAGCCGGCTGTTCGTCTTCCACGTGATGCTCTTGCCGGCCCTGCTGATCGGCATCATCGGGGCGCACGTCGTGCTGGTCTTCCTGCAGAAGCACACCCAGTTCAAGGGGCCCGGACGGACGGAGGCCAATGTCGTCGGCTCGCGCTTCTGGCCCATGCAGGTGTTTCGTTCGAGCGGCCTCTTCTTCCTGACCGCCGCGGTCGTATCCCTGGTTGGCGGCTTCCTCCAGATCAATCCGGTGTGGCTCTATGGCCCGTACCTGCCGTGGGTCGCAACCGCCCCCTCGCAGCCGGACTGGTACCTGGGCTGGCTCGAGGGCTCACTGCGCCTCGGACTGCCGATCGAGCCGACCATCCTGGGCATCACCATCCCCAGCCCCTTCCTGCCCGCCATCGTGTTGCCGGGCATCGTCTTCGGCCTGATCGTCATCTGGCCGTGGATCGAGAAGTGGTTCACCCACGACCACGCGCCGCACCACCTGCTCGACTGGCCGTGGGAAGCGCCGATCCGCACTGCCACCGGCGTGGCCGTGCTCACCTTCTTCGGCGTCCAGCTGCTCGCCGGCGCGAACGACGTCCTCGCCCTCTTCTTCCGGGTCAATCTCAATGACCTGACCTGGTTCCTGCGCATCATGCTCGTCCTCGCGCCGGTACTCACGTGGCTGCTCACTTACCGGCTGTGCCGCGAGCGCCAGCGCGGTCGCGCCGGCCATGTCGGTGCCGCCGGCACGGCCATCCGGCGCGGGCCGTCGGGCGGCTTCATCGACCCCGACGAGGCTACCGAGTGACCGGCGCGCGCCGGGCGGCGCCACTGGCGATCGCGGCCCTGGGCCTGGCCGCCGCGAGCTGCATGCCGACACCCGAGACGACGCAGGCCAACGCCATCGACTTCCTGTACCTGGTCGCCCAGATCCTCGCCGCCGGGGTGGGTATCACCGTCTACGGGCTGCTGGTGTTCATGATCGTGCGCTACCGGCGCCGTCGGCCACCCGCGCCCGGCGAGGTGCCACCGCAGGTGCGCGGCAATACCGTGCTGGAGCTGATCTGGACGGGCATTCCGCTGCTGATCGTGTCCCTGCTCTTCGGCATGACCGTGTGGACGCTGGCGCGCGTCAACGACCCGCAGCCGGGCCAGCCGGTGCAGCTGAGCGTGCTGGCGTATCGCTGGGGTTGGCGCATGGACTACACGGACTACGGAATCGTCGTCCAGTCGACCGGGCCGGGCCATGGGCCCGAGGCAGTGTTGCCGGTCGGTCAGCCGGTGACGATCACGCTCACCTCACAAGACGTCATTCATTCGTTCTTCGTCCCGCAGTTCCTGTTCAAGCGCGATGCGATCCCGGGCATGACCAACGTCTTTACGTTCAACATCGACAACCCCGGCGTCTATGGCGGCCAGTGCGCCGAGTTCTGCGGCATGGACCACTACGCGATGCCGTTCACGATTCGCGCCGTCTCGCCGGCCGAGTTCCAGGCGTGGGTTACGCAGCAGCAGACGCAGGCGGCAGCCTCGGCCACGCCATCGGCGACGGCCACGCCATGAGGGGGAGGACAGCAGCAGTGGTAGCCACCGATCTCGAGCAGCCGCGGGTCACGATTGCACGACCGCCCGTCGCCGAGGGGCTGGTCGACTGGCTGACGACGACCGACCACAAGAAGATCGGCCTGCTGTACATCGGCACCTCATTCCTGTTCTTCCTGCTGGGCGGAATTCTGGCGCTGATCATGCGTCTCGAACTTACCCAGCCGGGCGTGCAGTTCGTTGACCCATCGACCTACGAACAGCTGTTCACGATGCACGGCACGATCATGATGTTCCTGTTCGGAACACCACTGTCGGTGGGTCTCGCCAACTACCTGCTGCCGCTCCAGATCGGGGCCGCCGACATGGCCTTCCCGCGCCTCAACGCGGCCACCTACTGGATGTTCCTGTTTGGCGGATTGATCGTGCTCTCGAGCTTCCTGCCCGCGGGCGGCGCACCGGCCGTGGGCTGGACCATCTACGCGCCCCTGAGCGGCATCACCTACTCGCCCGGTGCAGGCATGGACCTGTGGATCGTGGGCATCGGCCTGACCGGCATCTCCTCGATCCTGGGCTCGGTCAACTTCATCGCCACGCTGTTCACCCGTCGCGCGCCGGGCATGACCATGCTGCGCGTGCCGATCTTCACCTGGGGGGTGCTGGTCACCTCGCTGCTCATCCTGTTGTCCTTCCCCGCGCTGACGGCCGACCTGGCGATGCTCTTCATCGATCGCCACCTGGGCGGCTCGTTCTTCGACCCGAGCGCGGGCGGCAGCCCCATCCTGTTCCAGCACCTGTTCTGGTTCTTCGGCCACCCCGAGGTCTACATCCTGATCATGCCCTTCTTCGGCATCATCAGTGAGGTGATCAGCGTCTTCTCGCGCAAGCCCCTGTTCGGCTACCGGGCGATGATCCTCGCCTTCATCGCCATCGCGCTGCTGTCGTTCACCGTGTGGGCACACCACATGTTCACCACCGGCGCCGTCAACCTGCCCTTCTTCAGTCTTCTCTCGTATTTGATCGCGGTGCCGACCGGCATCAAGTACTTCAACTGGATAGCGACCATGTGGCGCGGCCACCTGACGTTCCCCACGCCGATGCTCTTCGCCGTGGGCTTCATGTTCGTCTTCCTGCTGGGCGGCATCACCGGGGTGATGCTCGCCTCGGCGCCGCTCGACTTCCAGTTCCAGGACACCTACTACGTGGTCGGGCACCTGCACAACGTGCTCGTCGGCGGCACCGTGATGGCCATGTTCGCCGGCTTCTATTTCTGGTTCCCCAAGGCGACCGGTCGGATGCTCAGCGAGAGACTGGGCAAGCTCCACTTCTGGACCTTCACCGGCGGCGTGCTGCTGGCCTTCCTGCCGATGTACCAGCTGGGCATCTCGGGCATGCCCCGCCGTTATGCCGACTACACGGGCAACCCCACCTGGGACCTGCTCAACCTGCTATCGACCGGCGGCGCCGCGCTGATGGCGGTGGGCGTTCTCTTCTTCATCTGGAACCTCATCAGCGCGCTGCGCAAGCCGGCCGATGCGCCCGATGACCCGTGGGCCGGCAACACGCTCGAGTGGGCCACCAGCTCACCGCCGCCCGAGCACAACTTCCGCTGGCTGCCGCCGATCAGGTCGGAACGGCCGATGTGGGACTGGCGCATGCGCCAGCACGATGGGGACGACCAGCAGGCTGCGGAAGCTTGATCATGCCCGAGGAACTGCGTTTCCTGATGCGCAGCGGGCTCTATGGCCTGGTCATCGGTGGCATCTACTGGTTCGTCAGCTACGAGTGGGTGGGCACCTTGATGCTGGTTGGCGTCGGCATAGCCACTGGTGCCCTGTGGTTGATCGCCTCGGCGCAGTTACGCGTGCACGGTCAGCGGCCCAGCGGGCGCCCGTGGAGCTGGCTGCTGCTCCCCCAGCCCGACCAGTCGGGGGGCATGAGCGACGAGAGCGGGCGGCTGCCGGGCCACTCGGCAGCGCCGCTGACAGTCGGCTTCGGCCTCGCCCTCGCCGGGCTGGGACTGGTCTTTGGCCCGGCGCTGATCATCGCGGCGGCAGTGCCCATCGTCGTCGGCCTGCGTGCCTGGCTGATCAGCGGCATGGCCGAATACGCGGCGCTCGAAGCCGCCAGTGGGGGCCATGATCCGGCGGCCGCCGCGACCACGGTCGAGAAATCGCCGCTCGGCCCGGCAGAGGGCGAGCCAGGCGGGGCGTGACCGGTCGGCCTAGCCGGTGGTGAACAGCCGGTAGATCACGGCCAACAGCGCGAGGGCCGCCACGGCCATGTACAGCGCGCGGCGGCGCAGACCGACGTCGTGACCCCAGTAGCGGGCGCCGGCGAGCATGGCGGGTCCGATCAGCGCGTAGACGAGGTGCAGGGGATCGGCAGGTCCGCCGGTGAGCACGATGAGCGGCAGCCCCGACAGCAGCGCGACACCCAGCGCGACCAGGGCAACCAGGATGGCGCGGTCCAGCCACACGCGGATCCGGCGCGGCGCCACCAGGCCGCTGCCGGCCGCGACCAGCACCAGGGCCGCACCCGCGAGCGCCAGATAGGCGAGCCACTGGTGGAGCAACGTCACCGAAGCTTCTCCGTCAGCCCGAAACGAAACTTGGCAGAAGGATCACCGCATCACTATGCGCCGGCCTAGCATTTCGGGCATGGCACGCGTGGGCACCCGCTCGATCCTGAGGTTGCTGGCGGTGGCCGTGCCCGCGCTGGCCGGGGCCAGCGTGGTGGTGGCCATCCTCCAGGACAACCTGGGCGTGCCCAATCCGTCGGCCGTGTACATCGTCGCCGTGGTGGCGGCAGCGGTCGTGTCGGGGACGTACGGCGCGCTGGTAACCGCCATCGCGTCCTTCGCGCTCTACAACTTTCTGTTCACCGAGCCCCGGTACACCCTGTCGATGCACGAGCCGGGCGTGTGGCTGAGCGTCGTTCTGCTGCTGTTCGTGGGCGTCGTCGTTGGCCAGCTGACGGCGCTCCTGCGGGCGCGCGCCGAGGTGGCGGGACGCCGTGAGCGCGAGGCGCGCGCGCTCTTCTCCGTCAGCCGGAAGCTTGCCGCGCGGGAATCCCTGGACGCGGCTTTGCCGGCTATTGCCCACGCCCTCGAGGCCGAGGCGGACATGTCGCACGTGACGGTGGTCATCGGAACTGCCGAGCCTTCCGCGACCGACGCGCAGGCACGCGCCAGGCCGGCCCAGGCAGCCGTAATCAACCAGCTGCGTGGCGCGCCGGACGCCGGGTCGCTCGAGTGGGTGCGCGTCCATCAGCCGACTGCGCGAACCAAGGCGCGCGCCGCCGAGCAGTCGGGCGAGCAGGTGTTTCGAGTGCCGATAACCGCCGCCGGTGAGGCGATAGGGGCGATATGGGCCACGCGGCGACGCGCCGCCGGGCCACCCGACCAGGAACAAACTCGACTGCTCGGCGCAGCAGCGGACCAGCTTGGCCAGGCAGTGGCCCACGATCGCATGGCCGCTGAGCAGCGGGCGGCGGCCATCGCGCGCGAGAGCGACGCGCTCAAATCGGCACTGCTGCAATCCGTGTCACACGACCTGCGCACGCCGCTGGCAACCATCCGCGCCGCGGCAGGAACGCTGCGCGGCCGCACTGAAGAGCACGTGGCGCGCGAGAGCGTCGACGCCATCGAACGCGAGGTCGAGTACCTGAACCGGTTGGTCAGCAACCTGCTCGACCTGAGCCGTATCGAAGCCGGAGTCCTGCGCGCTCAGGTCGAGACATTCGAGCTCGACGATCTGGTCCGATCAGCGCTCGTCCGGCTGGCTGACCGTCTCGCCGGCTGGCAGGTGGAAGACCGGGTCAACAGCGAGCTCGTCGTCGTTGATCCAGTCTTCTTCGATGCCGCGCTGACCAACGTGCTCGAAAACGCCACGCGGCACACGCCACCCGGCACGCGCATCGTCATCGGCAGTGTGGCGGGCGGCGAACACAGGGTGGTGCTGCGTGTCGAGGACTCCGGCCCGGGCGTGCCCCAGGACGCCCTGGAAAGGCTCTTCGACAAGTTCTACCGGGTGCCCGGCAAGCGCGGCTCGCGGGCAGGCACGGGCATCGGCCTGTCCGTGACGCGCGGCCTGGTCGAGGCGATGGGCGGCCAGGTGATGGCCAGTCGCTCGCAACTCGGCGGACTGGCCATCGACCTCGAGCTGGATACCGCCGATGTCCCGGCCGAGCTGGCCGTGGCCACGACATGACTGGACCGCCGACCACGGGCCGGCCGACCGTTCTGGTCGTCGAGGACGACGCGGAGACGCGCGCCGCCCTGGTGCGCGAGCTGACCGGCCGCAACTACCGGGTCGACGAGGCACCGGACGGACGCACCGCTCTCGAGCGCTGGGCCAGCCGCCGGGCCGACGTCATCCTGCTCGACCTGGGTCTGCCCGACATCGACGGTATCGAGGTCATCGCCCGCGTCCGGCGCGAGTCGACGACGCCCATAGTGATTCTGTCCGGCAGGTACGACGAACGAGAGAAGGTGCAGGCGCTCGAGCGCGGCGCCGATGACTACGTCACCAAGCCGTTTGGCGTGGAGGAGCTCAACGCTCGGCTGCGGGTAGCACTGCGCCGCTCATCGGGACCGGCCGGCGACGAGCATGGCCGGCTCGCGGCCGGCCCGCTGATGCTCGATCCGGCCGCACACGAGGTACGCGTCGACGGACAGCGGGTGGATCTGACGCCGCGCGAGTTCGAGATCCTGCGTGTGCTGCTTGCCCATGCCGGGCGCATAGTCACCAAGGGACACCTGTTGCGCGCGGTGTGGGGTGAGGCCTACCGCGGCGAGGACAGCTACGTGTACGTCCATGTCAGCCAGCTGCGCCGGAAGCTGGCCAATGCCGATACCACGGGCCGGCTGCGCGACCTGATCGTCACCGAACCGGGAGTGGGCTACCGCATTGCCGCCCCGCCCGGGTGAGCACCGGCCGCGGGCCAGCGCAACTCACCGCGAATCCTTCGCGCGTACCAATCCTTTAGACAGTCTTAAGTGCGCCGGGACCGTCGCGCGGCCCTCCTCTCTTGGCCCGTTGGACGACGCTTGCGTCGTGGTTCGCCCCGCCGATATTGAGTTTCAGCCTGCTCCGGCCCCACGACGCCGACGCACCCGCAAAGAGGAGCGCGAGCTCCGCCTCGCGCGCGAGGCCATCGCGATGGTTGCCTGCGGAGCATCACCGCGCGTCGTCGTCGCGGGTATTTCCTTCGGCGAACAGATCCTCGACACCGCCCGCCGACTGGCGCTCGAGGCCGGCGTCCGCGTCAACCCATTGCGCAATCCCGACGGCCGGGGCGCGGACCTGGTGATTGAAACTATCCGCGAATGACCGACGACTCATCCGTCGGCCGCCACCGGTTGTCCGGTCGGCGGCCAGGCGATCGCCGCGTGCGGGTCGCGCGCCCGCATGCCGCGTATTTTCGTTATGCGGGCACGCGCACCCTGGTTGCCAAGGAGGCAGCCTCGCGACCGCGCACGCCGGCCGCGCGCGCCGTGGCCGGCATTGGTCGCGTGCTGTTCGGGCGCACGCTGTCATTGGACGAAGAATCCAGCCAGCGCCTTTCGGTCGCGACCGGCCTGCCGGTCTTCGCCTCCGACAACATCTCGTCATCGGCCTATGCGACTGAAGAGATCATGCGCGTGCTCGCCCTCGCGGGCGCGGGCGCGCTCGTGCTCACGCTGCCGATCACCCTGGTGGTCGTCGTCGTGCTGGCGATCGTCGTCACCAGTTACCGCCAGACGATCGCGGCCTACCCCAAGGGTGGCGGCTCATACATTGTCGCCAGCGACAACCTGGGCACCCTGCCCGGATTGACAGCGGCATCGGCGATCCTGACCGACTACGTACTGACCGTGGCCGTGTCGATCGCCGCCGGCGTCGCTGCACTGACCTCGATCTTCCCCGTGCTGTTCGACATGCGGGTCCTCGTCGGAGTGGTGCTGGTGCTGACGCTGGCGCTCGTCAACCTGCGCGGCATGCGCGAGAGCGGTTTGGTCTTCAGCGCGCCGACATACATCTACCTCGTCTCGATCTTCGGACTGCTGGCCTACGGCCTGTTCCGCTTCGCCACGGGCACGATGCCCAGCTACACGCCACCGCCCGGCTGGCTCAGCGCAGAGGCCACCGCCGGACTCGGCGTGTTGCTCATCCTGCGTGCCTTTGCCTCTGGATCGGTGGCACTGACCGGCACGGAGGCCGTCGCCGACGGCGTGCAGGCCTTCAGGCCTCCCGAGGCCCGCAACGCGCGCGTCGTCATCGTGCTGATGGGCACGTTCTTCGCCCTCATCTTCCTGGGCATCAGCTTCCTGTCAGGCCAGCTGGGCATCATTCCCGACCCGACCGAGCAGCAGACGGTGATCAGCCAGCTGACGAGCACCTTCGTCGGCGCCGGATCACCCTTTCACTACCTGCTCCAGATCGTGACGGCCATCGTGCTGATCCTGGCCGCCAACACCTCGTTCGCCGACTTCCCACGGCTGTCGAGCTTCCTCGCCCGCGACGGTTTCCTGCCGCGCGTCTTCCAGTTTCGCGGCCAACGCCTCGCGTTCAACAGCGGCATCGTGGTGCTCACGCTGGTGGCCAGTGCCCTGATAGTCGGTTTCGGCGGCAGCGTCAGCGCGCTCATCCCGCTCTACACGATCGGCGTCTTCATCGCCTTCACGCTGAGCCAGGCAGGCATGGTCCGCCGCTGGTACACGCACCGTGCAACCGAGCGCGGCTGGCGCCGCAAGGCGGTAATCAACGGCATCGGAGCGGCCACCACCGGCGTGGTCGCGGTCGAAGTCGCCTCGTCCAAGTTCCTGCTCGGCGCATGGGTAGTGCTGGCGCTCATTCCGATCCTCATCCTGGTCATGCTGTTCATCCACCGCCAGTACCGCTCCAGCGCCGCGCAACTGGCGGTCGCCGAGGATACCCACCTGCCCGGCCCCCATCGCGAGGAGCGCGTGATCGTGCCCGTGTCGGGCATCAATCGGAGCGTTGTGCAGGCGCTCAACGTCGCACGCTCCATCGCCGGCGACGTGCTGGCGGTGTTCATCACCGACAATCCCGACGAGGTCGTGTCCACCCGCGAGCGCTGGGAGAAGCAACTGCCCGAGGTGCCGCTGGTCATCGTCGAGTCGCCCTATCGGGCGCTTGTCGGGCCGCTGCTCGCCTACCTCGACGTGCTCGACCAGACCTGGCCGGCGGACAAGGCAGCGCCCGTCACCTTCGTGGTCATTCCCGAATTTGTCGCCCGCCACTGGTGGGAGCGCATCCTCTACAACCAGTCGGCGAACCGCCTGCGCCGGGCATTGCTCGGCCGGCGTCACACGGTGGTGGTCAACGTCCCGTACCGGCGCGAGCAACGCGACATCGAGCCGACATCGCAGCCGTCAACCTGATCCGAGCAGCGAGCGCAGCGCTTCCGCGGTGCCGCTGATGATCAACTGGTCGCCCACCACCAGCACGCGGTCCGGCGATGGCGTGGTCTCGAAGTCACGCTGGCCGTGGGCCACCGCCAGCGGGTGGATGCCGTAGGCCATCAGGTCGGCCACCGTCTGACCCACCAGCGGCCCATCCGCGGTCACGTCCAGCTCCTCGATGGAGAACGAGACCTGGCCGTGGGATAGCGCGAAGTCGATGAAGTCGGCGACGCGCGGGCGCGTGACGAGCTCCGCGATCTGCCGGCCGGCCCGCGAATAGGGCGAGACGATCCGGTCGGCACCGGCCTGGCGGAGCTTTGCCTCGGCCTCCTCGCCATTCGCCCGGGCAACGATGAACAGGTCCGGGTTCATGGCGCGCGCGGAGAGCACCACGTACACGTTGTTGGCGTCGCTGTCCATCGTGGCCACCAGCCCGCGCGCGCGGCGCACACCGGAGGTCTCGAGTACATCGTCGCGCGTCGCGTCCCCGGACACGACCAGCAGGCCGTCGCGCTCGGCATCCTCGACCGAGGCCTGGTTGATGTCGACCACCACGAACGGCGTGCCAGCGTGCTCTAGCTCGCGCGCTGCCGTGCGACCCACGCGTCCGTAGCCACACAGAATGAAGTGGCGCTCCAGCGCCGCGACTGCCTGGGCCATGCGCCGCTTCTCCCTCCTGCCGCTCACCGCTTCGGCGATGACTGCTTCCGCCGCCACACCCACGGTACCGAAGATGATCGCCACGCCGGCGATGGACATCACCATCGTCCACACGCGCCCCACGCTGCCCTGTTCATGAACCTCCTGAAAGCCAACGGTGGTCAGGGTTATCACGGTCATGTACAGGCTGTCCCCGACGGACCAGCCGTCGGTCAGCATGTAGCCGGCAGTGCCAACGGCGATGACCGTCAGCACGATGGCCACCCACAGGAGCGCCAGGCGCGGAACCTCGAATCCGCGCAACCGACCGAGCGGCGAGGACGCCTGGGACTCCACGAGGGTCGATGTTAGCCA
>CAZSWK010000034.1:0-3700 GCA_964610835.1 uncultured Anaerolineaceae bacterium
GAAGGTCGTCAACAGGCAGGCGACGACCAGCCATAGCGCCTGCCGCCGCGGAAGCAGGGCAACGAAGGGGACGATCCAGAACATGTACTGCGGCGACAGGATGCGCGAGGTGATCAGCACGAGCAGGCCTGTCGCCGCCAGATACGTGGCCTGACTCGACAGGCGCAACGCACCGACCGCACGCGAATCGGTGCGAAAGCGGTGCCAGAGCGCCAGGCCAAGGGCCGCCACACCGGCGCCGGTCACGACCATGCCGAGCGACCCCAGCAGCGGCAGCAGCAGCGATTGGACCTGCAGCGTCCCGTACCCGTAGACCACCGTCGCAGCAGGGCCGCCGGCGGCGGCTATCAGTTGGGCAAGGGCGCCCGGGATGCTCTCGATCTGCGTACCACGTTGTGTCAGGTAGTCGACGAAATAGGCGGCTGATCCGCCGGCAACGGCAACGACCACCAGAGCGATGGCGGCGATCGTCAGGGCGCAGGCGGCCAGCAACAGCAACACTCGCCCCAGCCGCCGCGGAGAAACCTGACCGAGGGCCAACACGGGCAGCATGGCCACCGGATACACCTTGGTCATGACAGCCGCGCCAAGCGCCACGCCCGAGGTGATGGGTCGGCCGCGCGCGTTCGCCATGAGCGCAACGACCGTCAGCGCGGTTACGAGGCTGTCGACGCGCCACATGATGATCGGCTCCAGCACTACTGCGGCCAGCCCGTACTGCACGAGAGTTCGTGGCAGCGTTTCGTGGGCGGCACCGCGACGTGCGAGCCACGCGACGGCAAACCCGATGGCAACGACCAGGCCGACGTTCTGGAAGAAGAGCAGCGGACGATAAATCGCTATCGGCAGCTCGCCAAGGAGGTACGGCACGACCATGGGGATGATGTCGAGTGGCGGGTACTCGAACGCGAAGTCGCGGTATGGCACCTGGCCCTGACCGACTGCCGTCGCGTACCTGTAGAAGACATCCGGATCGCCCGAGAAATTGTGAAACCCGTCGGCCAGTACCAGCCCCAGCGCCAGTACTCCAAGAATGAGTTCTGGCGCCCACCTGGTTGCCGTTTTCCTCGTTCGTGCTAGCCAGTGTTTCATCGCGACGGACCACTGATAGTCGCTGGTCGGCCCGCACTTGGGTCGCCGCCGGTACCATCGCATTCTGATGGAAGATTTCAGCGCCCTGGTTGATGGCTTTCTGGCCAACGAATACGAGCTGTCGCCCGTGGCGGCGAGCCATCTCGGCCTCACGAAGTACGACGAGCGCCTCGACGACCTCTCGGCGGAGAGATTTCGACGACGTGACGCCGACGCCGAGGCGTGGCTGGCGCGCTTCGAATCGGCTTCCGACGGACTGTCGGCGGATGAGGAGATCGATCGCCAGCTGGCGATCGCGATGCTGCGCGGGCGTGTGATCAACGCCGACTGGCAGGTCTGGAAGCGCGACCCGACTGCCTACTCGGGACCCATTCTGAGCGGCGTCTTCTACCTCTTCCTGAACAGGCTGCGGCCGAATGCCGAACTCGTGGACGCCGCCGTCGCGCGGCTTGAACAGGTGCCCCGCGCGCTCGAACAGGGCAAGGCCAACCTCGACCCGGAGCTTGCCGCGCCGCTGATCGTTGGGCGCGGGCTCTCGTCGGCCAAGGCTGGCGCGCGCTACGTGCGCGACATCCTGCCCGACGAAGCGGAGTCCGACGCGGATCGCGAGCGCCTGCGCGTGGCCGGTGCGCGTGCCGGCGAAGCGTTCGATGCCTACGTGGCATGCCTGGAAGACCTGGCGCAGCGCGCCCACGGCGAGTGGCGCTACGGAGAGGAGCGCTACAGCCGCCAGCTGCGCGAACGCGAGCGGCTCAACTACGACGCGCGCTCGCTACGCGAGATGGGCCAAGCCGAATACGCCCGGCTGGATGCGGAGATGAGGGCCCTGGCGCACCAAATCGGGGGCACCGATGACTGGCGCGCGGTGCTGCACAAGGCCAACGATGATCATCCGCGGACCGAGGAGGCGATGCGCGTCCAGTACGCCGATTGGACCGAGCGTGCGCGGCGCTTCCTCGCCGAGACGGGCCTGGTCACCCTGCCCGACGGCGAGAGCTGTTCGGTCGAACCCTCGCCGGTCTACACGCGACCGCTTATCGCGGTTGCTTCCTACAGCGGCCCGCCGGCTTTTTCGGAGACCCTCGCCGGGCACTTCTTCGTGCCCTTCGCGCCGGAGGGGACACCGGCGGATGAGCTCCAGAAACGGCTCGCGGCGAACAGCGATGCGGGCATTCCGACGACCGCCGTCCACGAAACGTACCCGGGCCACCACTGGCACATCAGCTGGAGCAAGATCCACGCGTCACCGATCCGCCAGGTGCTCGGCACGCCCTACTTCTCCGAGGGCTGGGCGCTGTATGCGGAGCGGGTGATGCGCGAGCGCGGTTTCTTTACCGAGCCGATCCACGAGCTCTACCACCTCGAGGCGACCATCTTCCGCGCCGTGCGCATCATCGTCGATACCAGCCTGCACATCGGCGACATGAGCTACGAGGACGCGGTCAGCTTTGTCACGTCCAGGCTGCCGATGCCAGAGCCGACCGCACGCGCCGAGGTCGGGCGCTACTGCTGGTGGCCCACGCAGGCGTCGGCTTACCTCACCGGCTGCCTCGAGATCCTGCGCATCCGCGCCGCGTACCTGGCCCAGCGCGGACATGCGGGCAAGGCGGCTGCCGATGTGCCCATCGAAATCCTGCGCGACTTCCATGACCGGCTCGCGGGGAGCGGCAAGTTGCCCATCGGACTGGCCGAACAGGCGGTGCTGGCCGGGCGCTGACGGCGCGCACATCTGGCGATATGTAGCTGCAACGGCGCCGGCCGGCGGCGCGATGGGCATCTGAAAACAGCCCGCCTACATTGGCGCTCGCAACAGAACACATCCAGTGCGAAGCGTCTGGTGACGGGGCGCTGCCGCATTTAGAACGCACGGCCCGGGCCCCCTCCCCGGGCCGTGCTCACATGTTGCGCGAAGCGGCAGGCGCTACCCCGCGAGGATTGCCACGGCCGCGGCGATGGCGAGGATCGCCAGCACCACCAGCGCCAGCCATGCTGCCCGCGGATGGACACCGCGAAACTCGAAGAACGTGGTGATCAACCCGGCGACCGGGGTTGCCAGCAACACGAGGACACCGGCCATTGCCACGATGCGGCCGATCTCGATCTCGCCCACCAGGTTGATGGCAAAGCCGCTACCGAGCAACGCCGCCGCCGAGAAGCTGCCCGCGCGCAGGGCGTTGGCCGTCCAGTTCGTCCCCGGCCTGCGCCGGCTCATCCGGTGGCCTTCAGCAGCATCTCAACGGAGAAGAAAGCCGCCACGGCCACGAACGCCAGCACCAGGAAGCGTTGCGGCACGCGGTGGGCAAGGCGGGCGCCGGCCATGCCGCCCAGGACCACCCCGACGACCACCGGAGCAACGATCTGCGGATTCACCTGCCCGCGGCTGACGTACAGCAACGAGCTGGCCACGGCAGTGGCGCCGATCATGTAGGCGCTCGTCGTGGTCGCGACACGCATCGGGAGGCCCATGACCACGTTCATGTTGGGCACGTTGACGGCCCCGCCGCCGATGCCCAGCAGGCCGGACAGGCCACCGGCCACGAGCGAGGCGAGAAAGCCCAGCCATACTCGTCGCACGCGGTATCCGATCTCTTCGCCCGTCGTCGGCTCG
>CAZSWK010000034.1:3710-21487 GCA_964610835.1 uncultured Anaerolineaceae bacterium
ACATAGCTCCAATCGAACTCCAGGCGGCCGGCCTCGCCGACCACCCGGACCGGCGGCCGGCGATGCGCGCGCACCATCTGGACCGACACCACGATGAGGACGATGCCGAAGATGCCCGCCAGCGTCCGCGCGTCGAGCAGGCCGGCAAGGTAGCCGCCGGACAGGCCACCGAGCGCCGTCGCGGTCAACAGCAGCAACCCCACCCGCCGATCAGGCAGCCCGTCGCGCACGTAATGGGCCGAGGCCGAACTCGACACGGCGATGACCCCCAGCAGGCTGGTGGCGATGGCGACATGGAGGTCGACGCCGAACAGCACCGACAGCAGCGGGACGATGATCACCCCGCCGCCGATGCCCACCAACGCACCGAACATCCCGGTGGCGACTGACGCGGCGAAGGCGAGCAGGTCGAAGATGAGCACGGGGCCCGATTATCAGGGCTGACGCGGCTACGATCGTGGCGTGGATGAAAGCCCGGCCCGTGGCCCGCTGAGTGACCTGCGCGTACTCGAGCTGTCGACCGTCCTGGCCGGGCCCTACTGCTCCATGGTGCTGGCCGACCTGGGCGCCCAGGTCATCAAGGTCGAACCGCCCGACGGCGACCCAACGCGCGGCTACGGCCCGCCGTGGGTGGAGGCGCCCGCGAGAGAATCCGGTGAGCAGGCCGAACGCGTGGCCGCGTATTACCTGTCGGTCAACCGCAACAAGCGCAGCCTGCGCCTGGATCTTCGCCAGCGGGCAGGTGTGGAGGTCGTCGAGCGCCTGATTGGTCGGTCGGACGTACTCATCGAAAACTTCCGGCCGGGCGGCCTGGAGCGGCTGGGGCTGACGGAGGAGCGGCTACGCGAACTCAATCCGCGGCTCGTCCAGCTATCGATCACCGGCTACGGACGTGAAGGCCCGGAGGCCGGCAAGCCGGGCTTCGACTTCATCGCCCAGGCCGTCGGCGGGCTGATGTCGATCACCGGTGCGACGGACGAAGAAGGCGGGCAGCCGACCAAGGTGGGAGTGGCCATCACTGACGTGGTCACCGGCCTGTTCGGAGCCGTCGGCGTGCTCGCGGCACTTCATTCGGGAGTGGCCCAGCGTATCGACATCTCGCTACTCGAGGCGACCCTGGCGACGCTCATCAACCAGGCCCAGAACGCTTTTGTGACCGGCCACGCGCCGGGCCGGCGCGGCAACGCCCATCCGAACATCGTGCCCTACGAGACGTTCGCCACGGCAGACGGCGAGATCGCGGTCGCGGTAGGCAGCGAACGGCAGTGGCCGCGCCTCTGCTCGGCCTTGGGGCTGGATGCGCTGGCCACCGATCCGCGCTTCGGCACCAATGGCCTGCGCGTCCGCAATCGGGCCGTGCTACGCCCCGTGCTTGCGGAGCGCTTCGCCGCGCGCAACTCGTCGGAATGGCTCGCCGCCCTGGACGGCGCGGGCGTGCCATGCGGGCCGGTCAACGACGTCCTCGCCGCCTTCGCCCAGCCGCAGGCCCGGGCACGCGAGATGCAGGTGACGGTCGACCACCCGCGCCTGGGCTCGATATCGCAGGTGGGCCTGCCCTACAACCTGTCGGCCACGCCGGCCTCCATACGTACCGCGCCACCGCTGTTGGGAGAGCACGCCGACGAGATCCTGGCCGAGCTCGGGTACTCGGCCAAGGACGTTGCGCAGCTGCGTCGCCGGAGCGTGATCTAGGACCGTAGCGCCCGTCAGCCGGTCATGAACAGCAGCCCGACGACCACCAGCGCGAGGATTGCCGTCGCCAGCGTGGCTCCGGCGCGACGCCTTGGGCCCGCGTCCACGGCCAGCATCGGTGCGAGTGGCACGCTGGCCAGGGCCACTATGGCGAGGAGGTAGTGCAGGCCAGAGCCTGCCGCCTGGCCAGAGGCGACCAGCCCCAAGCCCACGAGAACGGTCACCAGCAGCACCGCGACCTGTGTGCCGCCAAGGCCACGCGTGAGAGTCGTGGCGGGCATGGCGTTCCACGCCCGCCAACCTGCCTCGAGTGCGACCAGCGCTGTCGCGAGAGCACTTAGAAACGCCAGCAGCAGGTGGATCGTGATCAGCATGCATTCAGTCTGCGGCCCGCCCCGCCACCACCAAGTGCCAGAAGGACCATGTATGGCCCGGCGACAGGTCGCAGATCCCGGTGCGAGCGGAGATCGATACTCCCGCTGGCGCGGGGGGAGGGTTGGTAGACTTGTCCGCCGAGCCGACATAGCTCAGCGGTAGAGCAGCTGTTTCGTAAACAGCAGGTCCTCGGTTCAAATCCGAGTGTCGGCTCCACTTTCCGGCACGATTGATGCCTGAGTTGCTGCACGGAGCCGCGCGAGAGCGCTGACGCCACAGTCGTCAGGGCGTGGGCGCTGGCGCCGAGAGGCCACAGTCCGGGGTGTCGCACATTTTCAGGCCCAGTTCGGCCAGCCCTTCGCGCAGCGGGGTGAAACCCAAATCTCCCTCGAAACTGCGTGACGCGACCCCCGCCGGGATGCCGCGCACGAGAATCACGGCGCCTGAGTCGCCGGTTGCCACGCTGATGTCGGCGGCGATCATGCACGGGAAGTAGGCCGTGTCCTGCGATGCCGGCTTCAGGTTGTCGCCCTTCTCGAGCACATGTCCGCTGCGGTAGATGCCGCGCCCGTCCATCTCGACCGGGTCGCCGATCGCGATGTCGTCACAACCAAGCGCCGAAGTGCCAGTGGCGATCGTCCGGTACCCGCCGGCACCCATGTCGATCTCGTTCAGGTGGCCCCACGGGATCCGGTCCGTGGCGACGACGAGGTAGTTCATGTCCGATGCCGCGCAGGTGTGGTCCGGGTATGGGCACGTTGCGTCGCGCGCACCCGGGCCGAAGACGCCCCGGACGCCAGTGCCGTCAGGATCGGTGGCCACCATGCCCTCACCTGCACAGTGAGTGGCCGAAGTCAGCACTATCGTCTGGTCGAGGCGCGCGTAGACGCCGCCCGAGCACAGGCCCCAGATGTGCTGGCCGGCGAGCACCGGCGGGTCGTACACCGGCGTGCTGCGGCTCGGCGCCATGAGGGCGCCTGTTACAAGATATGCAGCCCCGGCCACTGCCAACGCCGCGAGCATGAGAGCCGCCACGCGTGCCACTCGGGTTGTTGCCACTGGGTCGGATGCTAGCCATTACCCCCCGGGGCGCTCGTGCGCTCACCGCTCGCGCGGTACTTGCTGAGAAAAGCGCGAGGCCGGGTGCGCGCCCCAGCGCAGCGAACCCGGCCCCAACGTGCGCCGAGGAGAGGGAGTCTCGGCTAGCAACGTGCAGGACGCACGCTAGGGCTCCAGGGTTCCCCTGGCCATCGTTGAAATCGCGTATTGCGCGGAGGGTTGGGAGGTTATTCCTCGGCAGGCTCGGTTGACTCCGCCTGGCCGGCCTCGGCGGGCGCCTCGCCTTCGGCAGCGCCCTCGGCAGCGGCCTCACCCTCGGCAGCGACCTCACCTTCGACCACCGGCGGCGCGAAGACCTCCTCGCGGCGTGGTGGCTGAACCCGAGCGAGAGCCTCTTCGATCGGCGTGATCAGCGTGACTCCGGGCGGGATGTGCAATTCGGAGGCATGCACCACGGCTTCGAAATCGATGAGCGGCGTGACGTCGAACTCGAGCGCCGCCGGCAGGTCGGCCGGCTTGGCGCGGACCTGAACGGCATCGCGCAGGTGCAGCAGCACGCCGCCCATGCGGTCGACCGCTTCGGAGTGGCCAACTGGCACGACGGCGACGTCGACCGTACGCTCCTCTTCCATGTTCACGGCCAGAAAATCGACGTGCAGTGGCCGGCGGGTGACGGGATGCTCCTGGATCGCCTGGAGCAGCACGGGCTGGGGCTTGCCGCCGTGGAGATGCAGGTCGACCAGGGCGTTGCGCCCGGCGACCCGGTGCAGCGCCTCGAAGTCGTGTGCGTCGAACTCGATCGGCTGCGAGGGCAGGCCCGGGCCGTAGACGACACCGGGCAGGATGCCTTCGCGGCGCAGGTGCGAAACGTGCTTGCCGTGCACGCTGCGCTCGCGCACGTTAAGTGATGGACGGCTCATAGTCGGCTGATTGTACGATCACTCCCGATGGCAGCCTCAATACTGATCGTCGAAGACGAGTACGCGGTCGCGCGCGGCATCCAGTACGCCCTGCAACAGGAGGGCTACGAGGTGACCGTCGCGCGAAATGGCGAGGAGGGACTGGAGATCGGCGTGCGCAGCGCGCCCGACCTCATCATCCTCGACGTGCGCCTGCCCGGCATCGACGGCTTCGAGGTGCTGCGCCGGCTGCGCGCCGAGGGCAGCAAGGCGCCGGTGCTGTTCCTGACCGCGCGCGACGAAGAGATGGACAAGGTCATCGGTCTCGAGCTGGGCGCCGATGACTACCTGACCAAGCCATTCGGGCTGCGCGAGCTGATGAGCCGGATCAAGGCACTGTTGCGGCGGGCCTATGGCGACCTTGCCGACGCTGCCGGCGGGCGCGTGATCCGCCATCACGACCTGCTGATCGACCTCGATCGGCGGCGGGTACAGCGCGGTGAGCGGCGCATCAGCCTGACCGCTACAGAGTTCGAGATCCTGCGCCATCTCGCCTCGCGACCCGGGCGCGTCTTCTCGCGCCGTGAACTCCTCGAACTGGTGCGCGACTACGAGGCGCTCGACCAGGACGAGAAGACGATCAACGTCCACGTCAGCCACCTGCGCGAGAAGCTCGAGGACGACCCCGCCGAGCCGGTGTTCATCCTGACCATCCGCGGCGCGGGCTACGCCTTCGCCGAACGCTGAGGGCTCGTTGGCATGGCCGCGCTGAGGCCGCAGGTCCCCAGGATCGAAACCAGCCTGCGTGTGCGGCTGATCATCGGCTTCCTGGCCGTCGTCTCGATCGCCCTGATCCTCGTCTTCGTTTCCCTGCCGCGGCTGCTCGACGGCTACTTCCAGAAGCAGTCGCAGGACGATCTCGACCGGCGTGCGGGCATCGCCCGTAACTCGGTGGGCAATCAAATCCGGCTCTACGCGTTGCCCGCCGACCAGGCACCGCGGCCGCTGTTTCTGAAGACGCAACCGCCTACGCCTGCCGATGGACTCAAGCAGGCGCTCGGCACCCCCGGCAGCGGGAGTGTGGCGGAGCTGGCCGAGCAGGTCGTCGAGGCCGACGTCACGGTCACGATTGCCCCGGCGGGCGACCCCACCGACATCGCCTACCGCCTCGCCGTCCAGCTTCCCGATTCGTACGCTGCCTCCGGACAACAGCGTGAGGACCTTTCGGCATCGAGCCAGTTCACGGTGGAGGACCAGTTCTGGTCTCAGTTGCCGTCCGGCGCACCCGTGTATCTCGTGACGGTGACGCTCTCAGAGCCGTTCACCTTCCGCGCACAGACACTCGAACAGAGTGTCGGCGCGCTGATCGTCGCCGCGCTCATCGCGCTCATCGCGGCCGTGGCGATTTCAATCCTTATTGCCGATCGCCTGAGCCATCCCATCCGCCGTCTCACTACCGCCGCTCGTGATCTGTCCGAGGGACATCTCGACGTGCGCGTCAGCCAGGAGGGCAGCACACCGGAAGTAAGCGAGCTGACTCAGGCGTTCAATGCCATGGCCGAGCGGCTCGAGAGCTCGATAGCAATCATCCGGCGTGACCGAGACCGGAGCCGCGAGTTCCTGGCCGACGTGTCGCACGAACTGCGCACGCCCATCGCCGCCCTGCGCACGTTCAACGAGCTGCTCGAGGAGGGCACCGTCACCGACGAGGACACGCGGCGCGAGTTCATCGAGCAGAGCCGCCAGCAGATCGAACGGCTCGACTGGCTGTCCACCAACCTGCTCGAGCTGTCGAAGCTCGACTCCGGCCTGGTGCTGCTCGACCTGCGCCCCGATGACCTGCGCGCGGTGGTCGAGAGCGCGGTAGCGCAGGCGCAGCCGAGTGCCCAGCGCAAGGGCCTGACGCTGGTCAGCGATGTTCCCGACGAGCCGCTGCGCCAGCGTCACGACCCGCAGCGGCTTGGGCAGGTGCTGAGCAACCTGATCGGTAACGCGATCAAGTTCACCCCCGCCGGCGGCCGTGTCGAGGTGCATCTCGCCCCGACCCCCTCCGGCGCCGAACTGAGCGTGCGCGACACCGGGGTGGGCATCCCGCCCAGCGAGCTGCCGCACATCTTCGAGCGCTTCTATCGCGGCCCTTCGGGCAACGAGGCGCGCGCAGCCGGCAGCGGGCTCGGCCTGTCCATCGTGAGATCCATCGTCGATATGCACCATGGGCGCGTCACCGTGTCGAGCGCGCCCGGGCAGGGAACCGAGATGACCGTTACCCTGCCCCGCGACATATCCGTTTCTTCACCGCCTGCTGGCCCTGCTTGAACTCCAGCATGCCACTCTGGTAACTCCCCGTGACCGACCAGACCGCCGACTCACCCAGCGATCAGCCCACGCGCAGCTATACACCGCCCGCCGACGACCAGTCGGGCTGGGGCGGACGAACCTGGACGCACACCCCGGAACACTGGTTCGAGCCCATCGCCAGCCAGCCACCGGTGCCTCCCCGGCCGCACCGTGAGGCGAGTGCCGGCAGCTCGATGGTGGCCCTGTTCGTGGTCGCGCTGATCGCCAGCGTGGTCGGCTCCGGCCTCACATACACGGCACTGATCGCCTCGGGCCAGGTCGGCTCACCCATCGCGATCGTGCCCACCGACAGCCCCAGCCCGTCCGCGGCGCCGCTGGCGATCGCGTCGAACCCGCCCGGCCAAACGCCGGGGAGCGTGGTGAACAGTGATCAGACGGCCGTAACCCACGCCGCCCAGGCGATCAGCCCGGCGGTCGTCACGATCACGACCCAGCTCGGCCAGTCGACCGATCCCTTCTCCCTGCCCTCCACGGGTGTCGGCTCGGGTTTCATCTTCGATGCCCAGGGCTGGATCCTGACCAACCACCACGTCGTGGCCGACGCGACGCAGGTCAGCGTCGAGCTGCAGGATGGCAGCCAGCTCACCGGCAAGGTATACGGCATCGACACGCTGACCGACCTGGCCATCGTCAAGGTCGACGGGACCGGCCTCCCGGTCGCCGCAATCGGCGACTCGAGCAACCTCGAGCCGGGGCAGCTGTCGGTCGCAATCGGCAGCCCGCTGGGCACCTTCACCAACAGCGTCACGTCGGGCGTGATATCCGCCACCGGGCGCTCGATCGTGGTCACCGATCCAGTCTCGGGCAAGGATGAGCAACTGCACAACCTGATCCAGACTGACGCGGCGATCAACCCCGGCAATAGCGGCGGCCCACTCGTCGACGCCAACGCGCAGGTGATCGGCATCAACACGGCGCTGGCGGGCAACGCCCAGGGAATTGGCTTCGCCATCCCGATCAACATCGCCAAGCCGATCATGAACGAGGCGCTGGCCGGGCGGCCGCTCACCCGCCCGTACATCGGCATCAACTACGTGCCGGTCGACCGCAGCCAGGCCGACGCGAACAACCTGCCCATCGACTACGGCGCCTGGCTCGCGCCGCTATCCGACGGCAGCTCGCCGATCGTGGCCGGGACTCCGGCCGCGGCAGCCGGCCTCCAGGAAAACGACATCATCACCGCCATCGACAGCCACCGCATCGATGCCACGTCCGGACTCGACGACCTGCTGAGCATGTACCAGCCGGGCGATACCGTGACGCTCGAGGTGCTGCGCAACGGCGCAACAATTCAAGTGAAACTGACCCTGGGCACGCGGCCGCCCGGCCTGCCGTAATCCAGGCGCGGTCCACTCAACTCCGCGTGCGATCGATCCTCACGCCTGCGTGATCGATGAACCCGTCGATCGGCACGCCCGGCTTGCGCACCTCGACCACCACCCTGTCCACACGCGGAAAGCGGCTCAGCACTTCGCCCGCGACGGAATCGCCGAGCGCCTCGAGCAGCCGGTAGCTGCGCTCCTCCGCGTGCTCACGGCAAATCTCGAAAACAGCCGCATAGTCGACGGTCTGCTCCAGCGCGTCGCTGGCGCCGGCGGCCGACAGGTCGAGCAGTAACTCGACGTCGAGCTGGATCTCCTGCAGCTCGGCGCGCTCCGCATCGCCCACGCCGTGCCGGCCCTCGAAGGTCATGCCACGCAGATAGATGGCGTCGCTCACCGACTTCCCTCGCGCCAATTGCCGCGCACGATGGCATCGGCCATGCGCGCCACGCGGACGTTCTCGCGCACGTCGTGGACGCGCACGATGTCGGCACCCGCGGCAATGCCCAGCACCGTGGTGGCCAGCGTTCCCTCGAGGCGCTCACCGGCCGGCAGGTCAAGCACCTTGCCGATGGTCGATTTGCGACTGGTACCCAGCAGCATGGGCCGGCCCAGCACGGCCAGGGCCGACAGCTCGCGCAGGAGGACCAGGTTCTGGTCGGCCGTCTTGCCGAAGCCGATGCCCGGGTCGACGATCAGGCTTGCCCAGTCGGCACCCGCAGCCACCGCCCGATCGAGCGCCCGACCCAGATCGCTCACCACCTCGCCGACGACATTGCGGTAGATGGGCTCTTCGCGATTGTGCATCACCACCAGGGGCACCCCGCGCTGGCCGGCGAGACGCGCCAGCTCGTCCGACGGCCCCGTCCCCCACACGTCGTTGATCAGGTCGGCACCCGCGTGGAGCGCCGGCTCGGCGACCTCGGCGCGCGTCGTGTCGACGCTGATGGGCATGTCCGGCAGTGCCTCACGCACGGCGCGCACCACCGGCAGCACACGACTTAGCTCCTGTTCCGGCTCGACCGCCGCGTGGCCCGGTCGCGTCGACTGGCCGCCGACGTCGAGCAGGTCGGCACCATTTGCCGCCATCGCACGCGCCTGAGCCACCGCCGCAGCGAGTACGTCATCGCCGGCACCCGCATGCAACAGGCCGTCGCCTGAGAACGAGTCGGGCGTAACGTTGATGACGCCCATCACGAACGTCCGGCTGCCCCACTCGAAGACCCGGCCACGAATCGCCAGCGGCGCCGGCGGCCGCGGGGCAATGCCCGCGCCGGCACCGCTGGGCAGGCGAACCGATGGCGTCGCGTCCATGTGTCTCCTCAGTCGGTCAGCGACTCGGGCACCAGCCGGCCGCGGACGTGACCGACAAGGTACAGCGAGCCGCACACGATCAGCGTCCCGCCGGCGCGCGACGCGACGCCCAGGGCGGCTTCGAGCGCCTGATCCGCGTCACCTATGGTCGCGGCACCAGCCCCCCATTCGGCGGCCAGGCGCGCCGGCTCGAGCGAATTCGTTGCACCCGGCACGCGCGTGGCAACGACCGTCGCGCCGGGCAGCGCCACGGCGAGCGGCTCGAGCATGCCCGGCTGCCAGTGGTTGGCCAGCATGCCCATCAGCAACGTCGGATGGCCGGGGCTCAGCTGTGGCAGCAACTCGTCGAGGGCCGCGGCCAGCGCGGCAATGCCGTGCGGATTGTGAGCCCCGTCGAGCAGCACCGGGGAGCGACCGGCAAGGTGCAGCAGCTCCAGCCGGCCCGGCCAGCGCGCAGCCGCGAACCCGGCCGCCAGCTGGTCGCCGTCGACGTGCGCGATCCCCGCTCGATCCAGCGCATCGACGATGCCCGCGGCGAGCGCCGCGTTGGCGGCCTGGTGGCGGCCCAGCAGGCCGATGCGCATTTCGCGTTCATCGATCCCGCGGACCTGCAGTCCCTGCGGATCGAGGTCAACCACCGGCCACGGCTCGACGGCCTGGAGGGGCACGCGCACCCTCCCCGCGCGCGCGCTGATGATCCGCAACGCTTCACCATTGGCCCCGGTCAGCGCGGCCGAGTCACCACGCTTGATGATCTGCGCCTTCTCGGCCGCAATGGCGGCAATCGTCGCGCCCAGGTGCTCCATGTGGTCCAGCGCAACGTTGGTGATCGCGCTCACGCCGCCTTGCCACGCGTTGGTCGCGTCGAGTCGCCCGCCCATGCCCACCTCGATCACTCCGACCTGCACGTTGGAGCGACGGAACCACAGGAAACCGGCAGCGGTCAGCGCCTCGAACTCGGTGGCTTGGCCAAGACGCGGCGCGATCATCTCGGCCGCGTCGAGGACCTCCGTTAACAGCTCGGTGAAGTCGTCGCGTCCGATGGGTTGTCCGCCCACGGTGATCCGCTCGCGATAGCTGGTCAGGTGCGGGCTGGGCAGCTGACCGGTCAGGTACCCGGCTTCGCTCAGCGCAGCGGCGACGAGCGCCTGGACGCTGCCCTTGCCGTTGGTGCCGCCGATGAGCACACCGGGCAGCCCACGCTCAGGGTTGCCCAGCCGGCGCAACAGGGCGCGAATGCGCGTGAGCCCCAGGCGAATGCCGAAGCGCCCCCGGCCGTGTAGCCGTTCCAGGGCGGCCTGGTAGGCGTCCATCACAGCTCAGCCGTCAGGTGTTGAGGTCGTCCTCGTAGAACACGCACTGGTTGAACCGGGGCGACAGGCAGATGTCCGACACGTAGCCCTGCTCGAGATGCACGCCGCCACGCAGCTGGCAACGCGCCACGTTCATTTCCTGGCGCATGAGCGCCTTGAGCAGGTGCGGTGCGGTGATCGGAATCGGGCCGCGCGGACCGGTCATGTAGAAGTGCGGGCATACGTTGCGACGAAGATTCGGCAGGCCGAAGGGCAGCAGCGGTGGCCGCTCTGCGATGGTCTCGGGCGGCCGGCGCATGAGCAGGTTGCCCTGTACGCGACTTATCGGACCCGGCGGCGGTGCGGGCGGTGCCGGCCGCCCGTGGAGGACTCTGCGCCCGGCGGGAGCGGGTGGTTTGCGCGAGTGGTCCAATCAGCCTCCGATTCGGCGCACGTCCTGCGGTCGCTTCAGATCTAGCGTACACGTCCGTGTCTGTCGCGGCCGGCGCGCGGGGGCTGAGCCTGCCAGAATCGGGGCGTGGCGCGGTCGAACACGGATAGGGCGACATCCAGGCGCGCCCCGCGCCGCGACGCCGCCCGACCCAAGCGGCGCAACGCCCGTCCCGCACGCCGCCGCAACGCCCGTCGCCCACGCTGGTCGCGGCGCATCGGCATCATCGCCGCGCTGCTCTTGCTGGCCGGTGTTTCGTTGGTCTTGGCCAGCACATCGCTCAACGACCGGCCGCTGGCAACCACCCAGACGCCGTCACCATCGCCGACCGGGCAGAGTCTTGCGGCGCCTACGCCGGCCGCCACGCCCGACAACCAGGCACCACACATCCAGGTCACCCAACCTGGTGCCGGCGCGACCATCTACACGAGCAGCGCGACGCTCCGCGGCCATACCGAGGCCGGTGCCGACATGGACGTTCTCGACGAGGCGACGGGCGAGCACCTGCCGGTCGAGGTCGATCCCCAGGGGCGCTTCGCGGCGACGATCCCGCTGACTGTCGGCCACAACTGGCTGACCCTGACCAGCCACGATCAGGCGAACAACGTGGGCCACCTGCGCGTGGACCTGGTGCGCACCGCAAGCGCTGCCGGCATCGAGCTCACGGTCGATCCGACGCGCATCGACCCTGCCTCGCTACCTCAACAGGTCAAGATCAGTGCCGCGATAACCGACGACCTGGGCAAGCCGGCCGACAACATACCGGTCACCTTCAGCGTGTCGCCGCCCAACGCCGCGACGATGACCTACGCGACGAACTCTGTCCATGGCGTGGCGACCTGGCCCGAGTTCGTCATCGGCAACGACAGCAGCTCCGGCGGCCAGTGGCTGGTGACCGTGCTTGCCGACCTGCCGTCGGGCAACGAGCTCAGCGCGAACACGTCGGTCAACGTTCGCTGAGGGCACGCGGGCGCACGTCGGGCGCCGGCGTCAGCAGCAGCAATCCGCGCCTGGCCGCCGACCCGCCCGGCAGCGCGAAGACATCCTCGGCTGGTGTATCGCCGGTGGCGGTCCAGCACTGCCGCCGTTCGTCACCGCGTAGCGGCTCACGTACCGCCTGCCGGGCGCAGTAGCCAAGGCCGCCCACGAACGAGGCCCGGAAGAAGGCGCACGTACCGCAACTGGTGGCTGATCGGCGGCACAGGAAACACTCGGCCGAGTCGTTCTGCACCGTGTGGCAGTTGGGACACTGCCAGGTCGCCATGGGCAACGAGTCTACGCGCTACGGGCAGGCGTCGGCGGGCGACTTGACGTACAGGTGCACCTGTGTGCCCGGGGCCACCAGCGTGCCCGGCAGCGGGTACTGCTGCGCCACCTGCCAGGTGTCGTCGGCCTGCGTCGGGAAGATGACGCCCACCTGCAGGCCGGCGGCGATGATCTCGCTCTTCGCCTGGCCGAGTGCCTCACAGGTCGCGTAGTTGCCGACCGAGACCGGCGTCGGAGTGGGCGTCGGCGGCGGAGTCGGTGTCGGTGTGGGAGTCGGCGTCGGCGTCGGAGTCGGAGTGGGTGTCGGTGTCGGAGTGGCCGTAGGTGTGGGCGGCGGCGTGATCGTGAACGTCGGGGTCGGCGTGAAGGTTGGGCTGGGTGTCGGCGCGAGGGTGGGTACGGGGCCGAGCGAGATGACGTAGTCGATGCTCGTGCCCTTGGCCACTTCCACCCCGGCGCGCGGGTTGGTGCGTACGACCAGAGTGGCCGGCACATCGGGGTCATACGCCTCACTGCGCACGCCGGGGACCAGTGAGCTCTGCGTGAGGATGTTGAACAGGTCGGCCTCCGTGCGCAGCCGCGTATCAGGCACCACGACGGTCACCTGCTGCGTCGCGACCGTCACGGTCACCTTCTCACCGCGACTTACCGGCGTTCCCGGCGCCGGGTCCTGGGCGATGACCGTGCCCTCGGCCGAGGTGTCGGTGACCTGGTAGGCCCCCACGGCGAATACCAGGCCCGCATTGTTGGCACTGCGCTCCGCGTCGGTTACCGACTGGCCGATGTACGAGGCCAGGTCGAACTGGCCGGCCGAAGCGATCGGCGACGAGGCCGGGCTGCCGCGGCTGCCGAGCAGCAGGAACAGCAGGACGCCGCCGGCGAACAGCACCAACACGCCCAGGATGGCTGCGATCCAGCCCCATGGCCCGGCGCCGTCGCCCTCTTCCTCGTACTCCTCGTCCGGGTACGGCGAACGACGCATGGCCATGCCGCGCCGGCCGGGACCGTATGTGACGCCGGGCGACATCGGCGGACCGGGAGCGGCGGCCGAGGCAATGATCGGCGGAGGGCCGGTCGGCGGAGGCGTGCCGCCGGGTGGGGGAGCGGCACCGGGCGGCGGCGTCACGGCCATCGGCGGAACCATCGACATGGCCTCCGCGCCGGCCGGATCGGCGATATAGCGCCCGAGCAGAGTTGCCACCTCGCCGGCGCCCGGTCGGTCGGCCGGCGCGCGCGCCAGGGCGCGCCGCACAACGGCGTCGAGGACGGGCGGCACCTCGGGATTGATGGACGAGGGCGCAGGCGGATCGCCGGCCAGTCGCGCCACGGCCACTGCACCGGCCGAGTCACCCGTCCACGCCCGCTGAGCGGTGAGCATCTCGAACAGCACCAGGCCGGCCGAGTAGATGTCCGAAGCGACGGTCACCAGCTCGCCGCGCGCCTGCTCGGGGCTGAAGTAGTGGACGCTACCCAGGGTCGTGCCGGGCATCGTCAGCTGTGCCTCACTGAATGCCCGGGCGATGCCGAAGTCGGCCACCTTGACCCGCCCGCCGGCGGTCAGCAACACGTTCGTCGGCTTGATGTCGCGATGCACGATGCCGCGCGCATGGGCAGCGTCGAGTGCCTCGAAGATCTGCTGGGCGATGCGCGCTGCGGCAAGCGGCTCGAAGCTGCCACGCTCGCGCAGGATCGACGCCAGGTCGCCACCGTCGATGAGCTCCATGACGATGAACGGGTCGCCCTGCTCCATGCCGTAGTCGTAGACGTTGACCACGTTCGGGTGATTGAGCGCTGCGGCCGACTGCGCCTCCTGGCGGAAGCGCGCAACGAAGGCCGGATCGCGGCCGTATTCGGCGCGCAGGACCTTGACCGCCACGTCGCGGCCGAGCTGCACGTCGGTAGCTCGGAAAATGGTCGCCATGCCGCCCTGGCCGAGCAGTTCGACCAGACGGTAGCGGCCAGCGAGTACCTGTCCGACTTCGGCCAAGTCTTCTCCTGCCCTGCGGTTAGCCCCTACGCCCGGCCGTCCGACGCTGCCGTCGGTCGACTGCCCTCAGCTGAGGTCCAGCCCGGCGAGGTAGTGCCGGAATTCAGCGCCGAGGTCGGGACGCTCGAGCGCCAGTTCGACCGAGGCCTTGAGCCAGCCCATGGTAGTGCCTGCGTCGTAGCGCCGGCCCTCGAAGGCATAGCCGTAGATGTCCTGCTCGGCCATCAGCGCCTCGATCGCGTCGGTGAGCTGGATCTCGCCTCCGGCGCCGCGCTGCGTGGCTTCCAGCTTCTCGAAGATCTTGGGTGTCAGCACGTAGCGGCCGATGATCGCCAGGTTGCTGGGCGCGGACCCGGGCGCCGGCTTCTCGACCATGCTGCGCACGCGATGCAGTCGCGTGTCGCTGCTCGTGGTCGCGGGATCCGGATCGATGATGCCGTAACGGCTGACATCTTCCGCGGCCACCTCCATCACCGCCACGACCGATGAATGGGTCTCGCGGTAGGCCTCGATCAGCTGCCCAATCGCCGGGCGATCGCCTATCACCACGTCGTCCGACAGGATCACCGCGAAGGGCTCGTGGCCAACCAGCTCCTTGGCCATCAGCACGGCATGCCCCAGCCCGAGCTGCTCCTTCTGGCGCACGTAGCTGATCTGCACCATGTCGCCGATCTGCATCACGCGGCGCAGCATCTCGATGTCGCCCTTGTCCTCGAGCAGGTGCTCGAGCTCGTAGTTGCGGTCGAAGTGGTCCTCGATCGCCCGTTTCTGGCTACTGGTGACGATGATGACCTGCTCGACGCCGGCGGCGACCGCTTCCTCGATGCCGTACTGGATCACCGGCTTGTCGACGAGCGGCAGCATCTCCTTGGGCTGGGCCTTGGTGGCGGGCAGGAATCGAGTCCCCCAACCCGCGGCCGGAAAGACGGCTTTTCGGACGCGCAACGGTACCTCTGTCAGCGATGCTGGATGGCGCGCCACCGCCTGGCTCGCGCCGGCCTCAAGGCCGCCCGGAGTATAGCCCGACCCCTAGACGAGAGGCCCCGCGGCGGTTTCCACGAAGGGCTCCGGAGGCTGCTCCGCAGTCGTCCCAGCGCCCCGAGGAGCAAGCTGCAGCACCACGGCAGCGACGATCACTGCCACCCCGCCCAGCAACTGGATTGGCGTCGACTGTTCGCCCAGCAGCAGCGCGGCAAGGAGGACGCCGACCACCGGCTCCACGGTCATCATGATCGCCGCCCGACTCGGCCCGATCATGCCGATGCCGGCCACGAAGGCGGTCGTCGCGATGGCCGCGGCAGCGAGTCCACCGAACAGCACGGGCAGCCACGCGCGCGAGTCGGCGAACGGCCCCGTGAGGGCGCTTGTGTCACCCAGCAGCAGCGCCAACGGCAGGGTAATCAGGACCGCGACGAGGATGACCCAGGCGGAGACCTGCAGCGCCGGCATCGGTTCGAAGCCGCGTCCCGCCACCAGGATGAACGCCGCCTGGCAGACCGCCGCGAAGAGGGCCAGGGCGACGCCGGTCGGGCTGACGACCACATTCGTGGCCGAGAAAAGCGGCGCGAGGACGACCAGCACCAGGCCCATGCACGAGAGGGCGAGCGCAGCCACGCGCACTGGCGCGAGGCGCTCGTGATACAGCCGCGCCGCGGCGATGGTGACCATCGCCGGATAGGAGTAGAAGCAGATGAGCGCGACCGCGATGGTGGTCGTGGCGAAGGCGGCAAACATGGCGACGTTGAGCGCAGCGCCACACAGCGCGGCGACCAGCAGGGCCCGGCGGCGCCGCGGCGTGAGGACACCGGGGCTCAGGCTGCGGGCGCTGCCGCGTCCGGTACGGGCGAGCAGCCACGCCACCAGGAACAGCGCCGCCGCGCCGATCGCCGCGCGCCATAGGACGAAACCGAGCGCGTCGACCCCGAACGTGGCGGCGGTGCGCGACAGGTAGCCCAGCGTGCCGAACAGGGCCGCCCCCAAGCCCACCAGGGCGGCGCCGGCGAACGAGCGGTTCAGATCAGCCGACGCGCTTCAACTGACGCGCTCCTGGCGCGCGGCGCGCAGGGTACGTCCGGTGAAGGGCACTCGGATCTCGCGGAAGACCTCTATCGAAACGAGGAAGCCGGCAAAGATGAACAGCACGGCGAGCAGGTGGCCGGCCTCGTAGAGATCAGGCGAACCAAGGCGGTAGAGGCTGTCGGTCACCGTCGGGATGAAGGCGCCGATGGCGATCAGCAGTGTGGCCGGCACTCGGCTGTGGATCCGGCCCGCCAGGAGGGCACGCAGCGCGCCCGGCAGCGAGGCCAGGAAGTTGACCGTGATGGCGACCGGCGAGATGAGCAGGTTGAACAGGAACTGTTCGCCCGGCTGGTCCGGGTCGAGCGAGTAGTTCAGCACGCGCTGTTTGGGCATGAAAACGTACGCCGAGAAGAGCGCGCCGAGCAGCAGCGAGAACGCACCGGTGACGTTCATGAACGGCGTCAACAGGCGCAGGCTCGACGGAAAGAGGCTCGCGTCGGGCACGTTGCTGCCGGTAGCGACCAGGTAGCCCGGCGCCGGCAGCGCCGTGGCGACCATCAGGACCGCCGACAGGAGCGTGGTGCCCACGACTGCGGCGGCCGCGAACCACGGCCAGCGCTCGTTGGTGAAGTACGTCTCGATGACGATGACGATCGCCACGCCCGCGGCGACGACGAAGTAGAGCAGCGGCAGCAGGCCCGCATCGGCGTACTCGGTCGGACTGCGCCGCGGCGTCAGAAAGGTGAACAGGCCGGCCAGGAAGATGCACAGCGCGAAGGCGTAGCCGAAGCGTGTGCGGCCGAGCAGGAAGGCGGTGCCCAGCCCCAGCCAGCCGACCAGCCACACGCCGCCGACCAGGAACCAGGTGCGGTACAGCAGCTCACTCCAGCCGCTCAGCTGGGCCACGGCCTCGACTCCGGCGGCGATGCCGTAGAAGAGCATGCCGATGCCCCACACCAGCTGGTACGCGTGACGGCGTTCGCGCCACTGATCGAAGAGTGCCGCGGCGAACACCAGCCCGAGTACTGCCGTGACGGCCGGCAGCAGTCCGGAAAGGCTCATCTCGTACTCCTCTCGCCCGTCGCGCTAGGCGGGTACGAACTCGTGTGCCTCGTGGTGCAGGCCATCACACAGGCCCCAGCGCTCCGTGTCGCCCGGGATGGGCACCGGGCGCATGATCTCGCGCACTTCGGAGAGTCGGCAGAAGAAGTAGCCGTGCTGACCGGCCCAGGTTCGGAAGTGCGCCGGATCGGAATGGAACTCGTGTGGCCCCGGGTTCAGGCGCGCACCGACTGCCCACGAAGGTGGCGCCTCAGGCGAGACGATGTCGAGCAGCGAGACTCGGAACGGCGTGCCCGCGATCGGCTCGCCACATCCCTCACAGCGGATCGCGTCGTTCTCGTGGAACAGCGTGGTCATCGGGATGCCGTAGATCTGGCCCCCGCGAAACTTGCTCGTCATCGGCGGTCCGATTGTAGCCACGCGGCTCAGTCGGGGACGGCAGCCAGCCAGTCGGGCGGTGCGAGGTGCAGCGCGCGCGCCGCCCACGCGAGCGAGGCCTTGAGCTGGCGCCGCTGTACCGAGCGCAGGCGCGGCAGGCCGGGCGGGTCTGGTCGCGGTGCGCGATCGGCGAAGTAGCCGGCAATGGCGGCGACCGATGCCGTCAGCACGTCAGCCCGCACCCGGAGGACTTCCTCGTACCAGCCCACGACCCGCTCGACCGGCAGGCCGCCCTCCGACTCG
>CAZSWK010000034.1:21497-21870 GCA_964610835.1 uncultured Anaerolineaceae bacterium
CTTGGTCCGCGGCGACGCCGAAGGGCAGTTCCAGTTGGTGGCGTCGGTGCTCAATGCGTGCAGGCAGGCGGGAATCCACGATCTGGGGATTTCGGTCCGCCTGGTGCGGCAAGAGAAGTAGCCCATGGCCGCCCTCCGACTCGATCGACTGGGCAAACGCCGCCAGGTCGAACTCGACGGGCCCAACGCACGCGAAGGGCCAGTCGAACATCCGCAGCAGGTCACCATCGAGCCGGATGTTGTCCGACCGCGTGTCGAAGTGGAGCAAGGCAAACGGTCGGCCGACGTCCGCCAGCGGTGGCTCGGCCGCAGCGAGCGCGTCGAGGTTCTCGCTCAACAATGCTTGAGCGTCGGCGCGGCGGTGGCCTGCGGA
>CAZSWK010000035.1:0-21472 GCA_964610835.1 uncultured Anaerolineaceae bacterium
CTGCTGGAGTGGTGCACCGTGGAGGTCCGCCGGCTGGAGCGCTTCTGCGCCAACCATGATGTCGTTGGTCTGCCCGACGAGCCGCTCAAGCTGACCTGGACGCCGGTGTTCATGCGCGCCTACGGGGGCGCTTTCCTCGATCCGCCGGGGCCGCTCGACAAGGGCCTGCCGAGCTACTTCTGGATCACGCCGCCCGCCGATGACGCCGCACCGGAAGACGTCGAGTCCTACCTGCGCGAGGACAACTCGCGCATGCTCCGGCTGCTGTGCATCCACGAAGGGGTGCCCGGCCATTACCTGCAGGGCGCATGGGCCAATCGATCGTCGGGCCTGGCGCGTAACGTGTTTGCGAGCGGCATGTTCGCCGAAGGCTGGGCGGTCTACGTGACCCAGGTGATGATGGACCTCGGCTACGGCGAGCGTGAGCCGGCGCTCATGCTGACGCATTGGAAGTTCTATCTGCGCGCGGTCATCAACGCGCTGATCGACGTCGGCATTCACACCGCGGGCATGGGCCAGGAGGAGGCACTGCGGCTGATGATCGAGGGCGGCTTCCAGGAGGAGCACGAGGCGCGCGCCAAGTGGCTGCGCGCGCGGCTCACGTCGACCCAGCTGTCGACCTACTACCTGGGCTCGATCGAGCTGTGGGACCTGGAGGTTCTGGCTCGGCAGCGGGCGGCTCTCGCGGTCGGCGCCAGTGCTGACTCCGTGCCTGCCCAGCAGGTCGCCGGCGGCCTGGGTGTCACGCCCGGTTTCGACTACCGCGTCCACCTCGAATCGGTCGTTGACCACGGCGCGCCGCCGATCAAGTGGCTGCGCCGCATCCTTATCGGCGAACCAGGGGAGGCGTAGATGGATCTCGGCCTCATCCTGCCCAGCTACCGCGCCGGCGGCTCGACCGAGTCGATCGATGCGGCCGCCGAAACGGCTGCCCGGCTGGGCTGGCACTCGGTCTTCACCACGGACCACATCCTGGTCAGCCCTTCGGCACGGAGCGAGGACTACTTCAACCTCTATGACTCCCTGGTCACGCTGCCCTATGTCGCCGCGCGGCAGCCGGCGTTGCGCATCGGCATCAGCGTGCTGGTCGTGCCCATGCGCAATGCTGTGGTGCTGGCCAAGCAGCTGGCGACGATCGACGCACTGTCCGGCGGCCGCCTGATCCTGGGCGTCGGCGTGGGTTGGAACGAGCAGGAATACCGGAACGTGGGAGCCGGTGACGTATTCCACCGCCGCGGGGCCTACCTGGACGAGGCGATCACGCTCTGGCGTCAACTGTGGAGTGGCAACCAGGGCGGTTTCGAGGGCCGCTTCCACAGCTTCGACGAGATCCGCTTTGAACCGCTGCCGCCGCAGGGCGCCGACCTGCCGATCTGGATCGGTGGGCGAGACGAGGCGGCCCTGCGCCGGGCGGGTCGGCTTGCCCAGGGGTACCACTCCACGACTTCGGGGCCCTCGCAGATGGCCGTTCGCATCCCCGTCGTGCGCGCCGCCGCGGAGCAGGCCGGGCGGCCGATGCCGCGTTTCTCGGCGCGCCTGCGCGTGGCCTTCGGCCCGCACGAGGTGCCCTTCTACATGCTCGCCGGTACACCGCAGCAGATGATCCAGGAGATGCGCTCATTCGCCGAGGTCGGCGTCGACCACGTCGCGCTGGACTTCGGCGAAACGGACCCCGACGCGCTCAGCCGCCTGATGGAGCGGTTCGACAATGAGGTCGTCGCCGCCATCCGATGAGCGAGGGCGTACCTGGCACAGCGCCTCGGCGTCCGGCAACAGCTCGGCCGCGCAGGAGCATCCCCGAGGCGAGCGAGCCACCGACGAGTGAGGAGCTGGTCGCCATCGAACGGCAGCTGGCTCGGCTATCCGAGCAGGCCGGCGCGACGCTCACCGAGGACGAGCAGCTGGGCCTGACCTGGGTGCGTTTCGGGCGCGGGACTGCGCTGGACTATGCAACCGGGTTCCGCTGGACGCCCGATGAGGCGCGCACGCAGCTGGCCACCTTCACGCAGCGCATGCGTGATGCCGGCGTCTGGCCGACCGCCGTGGTCGACGAGACCACGGCGGATCGGGTCGGCTTGGCCAGGGTGCTTGGCGAAGCCGGGTGGCTGCGCGTGGCGGCGGAGCGAACGATGTACACGCGCCAGGCGGCCGTGGTTCCGCACCTCGAGGCCGAATTGCGCGTCGAAGCGGTGACTCCCGATTCGGCAGCCGAGTGCGTGCGCCTCGAAACGCTCGTTTTCGGGCTGCCGGCCGAACAGCTGCCGCTGCGCGTGCGGCGGTTGACCGACAGCGTGCGTACCGGGCGGCTGCGCGCCTTCTTGCTGCGCCTGGCACGTGAGCCGCTGGCCAGTGCGCGGCTGACCCCCGGTGACGGCGTCGCCGCCATCAGCGCGGTCGGCGTGGCGCCCCGTCAGCGCCGGCGCGGCTATGGCCGGATGGTCACCGCGATCGCCGTGCGCGCCGGACTGGCGACGGGGCATGGCCTGGTGTGGCTGTCGGTCGAAGAGGGCAACGACCCGGCAATCGCCCTCTATCGCGGACTGGGTTTCGAGCCGTCGTTCGCCTGGTCGCGCTGGATCGCGCCGGTTTAGGAAACCTCGGCCGCCGTCCGATCGGCTGCGGCGCTGAATTCGAGGCGCAGGGCGAGCTTGGTTGCCCTGCCCGGAGCGAGGCGCAACGGCCAGCGGTAGGTGAGGCATGAGCCCTGGTAGACGCGCTCGAAGCCTGCCTCGGAGCTGGAGACCGTTTCCACCGGGTACCAGCGGGCCGGCGCGCGCGGATCGGCGGTCGCGCTCAGTGCCACTCCCTCGTAATCATTGCCGAAGGCCAGTTCCGTTCCCGCCGCGGCCTTGCCGGTCGCGTCGTGGCGGCTCGCCCGCCCATTCCTGCGGTAGTAGGCCGCCGGGTTGCCGCCACCGCCCATGAGGTTCACGTTCCACTCCAGCTCGGCAGCGCCCGCAAACGCTGTGTCACGTTGATTGCGTACCTCGAGCGTGACCACCAGCGCGCCGCCCAGCCGGCGGCCCTCGAGCGAGATCGTCTTGTGCAGGGCGATGCCGTCGGCGGTGCGCGCGACGACCAGCCGGCGGTCGGTTGCCTTCTCAATGACCCACGGGCCGTTGGCGAAATCGCCCATCTGCTCCCCGTTGACAGCCGCGATCCTCGATAGCGCGCTGCGCCGTTCGTGGTCGTCGTATACGAGCAGCCGCGCCAGGCCCGCTTCCGTGCTCTGCATCTGCTCGTGCGGGCTGAGTGACTCGCCGTTGCCCGTTCTGTCCTCGGCCTCGGCGTCCATTTGCCGCAGCGCCTCGTGGTATGCCTCCGGCCGCCGCCGCAAGACCGAAGCGAGCGCGACCCGCGAGGCACGCAGGTCCCACGAGTCGATGCCGGCGCCCTCAGCCACGTCGACGAGGACCGTCTGGCCGCTCGTACCGAGCATCACCTCGTCGACCCCATCGAGATCGTAATCCGCTACGCCGCTGATCGGCCGTACGCCGCTGGCGATGTCCTCCGCGGCGATCAGCTCGGCCAGCGTGGCCATGCGCATGTGGACGATGTAGATGCCGCCGAACAGCCCGTGCCAGTAGCAGTCGTTCGACTGGCCGCGGTAGAGGTGATCCAGCGCGCGTTCGCGTGCCTTGCCGGCGGGCATCTCCGCCACCGCCTTCGAGACGCGCAGCATCTGCTGCTCGAGTGAGTTGATCTCGCGGTAGCGGGCCTGGAAGTTACGCCAGAAACCACCGTGCAGGAACCGCGCTGTCGGTGAGCCGTGCTCGACCGCGTCCTCGAGCAGGTGGTGGAAGATGTTGGCCTCGGCCGGCGGCAGCGCCCACTCGGTCATCTCAACGTACGAGGTGGCGGGTACGTAGATGCGCCCGACCGGCGGGTGATCGGCCATCCACTCCGACGGCGTGACGGTCCTCAGCCACGAAGCGTTGTCCTCGATCGCGGTGAAGCACTGCTCGATCCAGTGCTCCCTCTCCCAGCACAGCTCGTAGGTGCCCGGCCAGCCGCCGAACTTCTCGCCGTCGTCGCCCATGACGCCCAGCCGGTTGCCACCGGTCACGGCCGAGGAGCGCAGGTACTCGATCAGCTCGGGTACCGGCCGCCACGGGATGCGGTAGCGCAGACCCTTCTCGGTCGCAAGAACGGTTAGCCGGCGACCCCGATCATCCGTAGTGAACGTTCCCCACATCGCATCCTCGGGCACGGACGCGGCGCGCAGATGGTTGTCGTCCAGCACCGTGTACGTGTACCCGGCGCCGGCCAGGTCGAAGGGCATCGACGGCTCCCAGACGCGTTCTGCCAGCCAGGCACCGGCCGGCGGCGTTCCGAACCGCCGCGCGAGGTCATCGCGCATTGCTGCCAGTTGCCCGTGGCGGTCGCGCTCGGGGAGTGCCACGAGGATTGGCTCGAACCGGCCGCCACCCAGGATCTCGACCTGGCCGCGGTCGACCAACGCTCTGAGTCGGGAGATTGCCTGTGGCTGGTTGGCGTCCATCCACTCGAGCAACGGGCCGGTGTAGTGGAGCGCCATGCGGATGCGTTCGTGGCGCTCGAGCGCGTCGATCATCGGCTCATAGGCGCGCTTGAAGACATCCTCGATCACCCAGTCGAAGTTGCCGACCGGCTGATGGTTGTGGATGACCAGCGCGAGTGAGATCGATTTGGTCATGCGCAGCGCGAAGTGCGGACCGGCCTGTGCCTCAGGTCCGCGTGCGGCCCGCGGTTCCGGCCACGGCCTGCCGGCGCTCCCGGGATGCTCGCGCCGTTGGCTTCTTGGCCGCGGGCAGATACAGCTCGTCAACGTACTGGCGCAGCATGCGGCTCGTCGAGAATTGCCAGATCGTGGCGGCCATCGCCTCCTTCATCATCGCCAGCCAGCGCCGCGGCAGGCCCGCCCCGTCGCGCTCGTAGTAGGCGGGCGTGATCTCCTCCTCCAGCAGGCGGTAGAGGTCCTGGACATCGGCCCAGTCCTGGGCCGCCGTGTCGGGGTTCTGCTCGCGGCCGCCTATCGCCCAGCCGTTGTGACCGTTGTAGCCCTCATCCCACCAGCCGTCGAGGACGGACACGCTGACGACGCCGTTCATGGCCGCCTTCATGCCGCTGGTGCCCGACGCCTCGAGCGGCCGGCGTGGGTTGTTCAGCCAGACATCGACGCCCTGCACCAGGTAGCGGCCCACGCGGATGTCGTAATCCTCGAGCACGAAGACGCGATTGGCGAACTTCGGTGAGCGGCTGTGGGTGAAGATGTCCTGGATCACCCCCTGGCCGGGCCGATCTGCGGGGTGAGCCTTGCCGGCGAAGACGATCTGCACGGGCCGCTGCTCGTTCTGCAGGATGGCCGCCAGGCGCTCCTCGTCGGAGAAAATGAGCGCGGCCCGCTTGTAAGTTGCGAAACGACGCGCAAAGCCGATCGTCAGCACGTCCTGGTCGAGCGCCGCGGCCAGCGACGAGAGCAGGCTGGGCGACACGCCGTGGCGCGCGAACTGGGACGACAGGCGGCGCCGGCAGAAGAAGGCCAGCTCGAGCTTCTGGCGGCGGTGTGCCTCCCAGACCTCCGCGTCCGGCAGGCCGTCGATCTTCTTCCAGAACGGCTTCTCCTGGGGGTCGAGGTTGTCCAGGTTGCCGCCGAGCTGCTGGTACAGCCGGCGGAACGGCTCGCCCACCCATGAGGGCGGATGGACTCCGTTGGTGATGGCCAGGATCTCCTTCTGGCTGACACCGTTCCAGGTCGCGTTGGCTGTCTGCGCATGAAGGCGGCTGACGGCATTCGCACCATTGGTCGTGCGCAGCGAAAAGGCGGTCATGTCGAACTGCCCGGCGTCGTCGTCGGGACCGCGGCCCAATTCGAGGATGCGCTCGAGGTCGAGGCCGGTGCCCTCGCCCAGTGGCGCCGCCACGCGGCGGACCAGCGTTGTGTCGAAACGCTCGTTGCCCGCGGAGACCGGAGTGTGAATGGTGAATACGGCGTTATGACGCACGCGCGCCAGCGCGTCGTCAAGGGCGACCCCCTGCGTCGTCATCTCGCGCGTGCGCTCGACGAGCATGAATGCCGAGTGGCCCTCGTTCAGGTGCCAGACTGCCGGCGCGATACCCAGCGCGCGCAGGGCACGCACGCCGCCGACGCCCAGCACGATCTCCTGGTGGAGGCGCATCTCGCGCCCGCGCACGTACAGGATGTGCGTGATGGGCCGGTCGGACTCGTCGTTCTCGGGGATGTCGGTATCGAGCAGCAGCAGCGGCACGCGGCCGACCTGGGCGAGCCACACGGCGCACCAGACCTTGCGGTCGACGAGGTCAACGTCGACCCGCAGCGGTTCGCCGTCAGGTCCGAGCACCTGGCGCAGCGGCTGTCGGGCGGGGTCGTAATCGGGATAGGCATGTTCCTGGTGGCCATCGGCGTCGATCGTCTGCCGGAAGTAGCCGTGGCGGTAGAAGAGGCCCACCGCGACGAACGGAATGGCCATGTCCGAGGCGGCCTTGAGGTGATCACCGGCGAGCACTCCGAGGCCGCCCGAGTAGATGCCCAGCGATTCGTGCAGGCCGTACTCGGCGCAGAAGTAGGCAATCGGGCCGTCGAGGGCCGTGGCCCGCTCACGAGCGAACCAGTGCCCGGCGCCGTTGTCCATGTAGCGATTGAAGCCGTCGAGCAGGGTTCGGTACTCGGCCATCAGGTCGATGTCGGACAGGATGACCGACCAATCGCGGTGACTCTGCAACAGCGGCACCGGATTGCGGTAGCGCAACCAAGCCTGCGCGTCGACACGCCGGAAGAGCACGCGTACGCGCGGGTGCCAAACCCAGTAGTGGTTGTAGGCGAGCCGCTCAAGGCCTTCCAGTTGTGCCGGCAGCCGCAGGTCCGGCGGCGGCAGTGTGGGAATTTCGATCTTGCCTGGCAAAGTGGATGCGATCGTACAGGACGCCCGAGCCCGCCGTGGATCGGTTCAGTGGCGGGCCGCGGGCGGGGATCGAGGCGGTAGCATCGCGGTGATGCTCGTCGCCATGGTCGCCTCCGAGTGCGAGCCCTACGCGAAAACGGGCGGCCTGGCCGACGTGGTGGACGCGCTGGCCCGCGCGATCGGCCAGTTGGGGCACGACGTGGACGTATACCTGCCGCTCTACCGCGAGCTGCGGTACCCCGAACCAGCCGATGCCCTCGAACTCCTCGAACTGGCCGTGCCCATTGGGGAGGGGCGGCACGCGGACGTTGTCGTACGCAGCGTCCAGGCACGCGGCTACCGCCTGCGCCTGGTCGACCATCCGCCGAGCTTCGACCGGCCCGACTACTACGTCGTCGATGGCCACGACTATCCCGACAATGGCTTTCGCTTTTCGTTGCTCGGACGCACCGCACTCGAGACGATGCTGGCCGAGGGGCGGCCGGCCGACATCGTGCACGGGCATGACTGGGAGGGTGCTCCGGCGCTCCTGCTGCTGGAGCATCGCTATGGCGCAACGCCACTGGCCGACAGCGCCGCAGTACTGACCTGCCACAACCTCGCCTACCACGGTTGGGTGCCGCGTTCAGCCGTGCCCGGGCTGGATCTGCCGGCGACGGTGGGTGCGCCCGATGGCGTGGACCTGCTGCGCGAGGGGATCGATGCGGCCGACGTGGTAACCACCGTCAGCCCCACCTTCGCCCGCGAGTCGCTGGGTCCCGAGTTCGGCGCCGGCGTGGACGATGCGCTGCGCGGGGTGGGCGACCGTTACGTCGGGATTCTCAACGGCCTTGACACCGAGCTATGGGATCCGGCCACCGACCGCGAGCTGCCGGCGCCCTACTCGGCCGACGACCTGTCCGGCAAGGCGGCGTGCAGGTCGGCACTGTGCGCCGAGCTGGGTCTCGATCCCGACGGTCCGTTGCTGGCCATGGTCAGCCGGCTCGATCCCCAGAAGGGCTTCGACCTGGTGACGGCTGCCGCGCCGCAGCTGCTCGCCGACGGTGCGCGCATCTGCGTGCTCGGGACAGGTGCCCACGCACTGATAGCGCAACTGTCCGCCCTGGCGGCCGCACAACCGGATCGAGTTGCCGTCGTCGACCGCTTCGATGCGGCTCTGGCGCGGCGGATCTACGCGGGTGCTGATGTCTTCCTCATGCCCTCGCGTTTCGAGCCATGCGGCCAAAGCCAGATGATCGCCATGCGCTACGGAACACCGCCCGTGGCGCGCGCCACGGGCGGACTGGTCGATACCGTCAGCGATGCCGACGCCAAGCCGGCCGCGGGGGTGGGATTCGTCTTTGAGGCAGCCGATGCAGATGCCCTGCTCGCTGCCTGCCGCCGGGCGTTGGCGGCACTGGCCGACAAGCCGCGCTGGCGTGCCATCCAGGCGCGCGGAATGGCGCTCGATCCCTCGTGGCGCGGTCCCGCGCGCAGCTACATCGCCGAGTATCAGCGCGCGCTGAAGATCGCTGGTTCGGTGCGCGGCCGCGGCTGAGCGCGAGTTACCGTGTTGCCACGATGCGAGCGTGGCGCTGGCGGACGCCACTCCTGGCTGCCCGGGCGGCACGGTGCCGGACGGCTTATACGAGGTCACGGATCGGCGTGGTGCCGCTGCAGGTCGAGCTGCCTGCCAACTGAAAGCGGCTGCTATCGTCGGGCGCGTGGGACTGCTCGACGGCCGTAAGGCGCTCGTTTTCGGAGTCGCGAATGACCACTCGATTGCCTGGGGAATAGCCCGCGCGCTGCACGAGCACGGCGCGCAGGTCGGCTTCAGCTCGATCGAGTCGCTCATCGACAGGCGCGTGCGGCCACTGGCAGCAAGCATCGAGTCGAGCTTCGTCGAACCGTGTGATGTCCAGGACGACGCGCAGATCGAGCGCGTGTTCCGAGCATGGCAGGAGCGGGAGGGCAGGCTCGACGTGCTGGTGCACGCGCTGGCGTTCGCGAAGCGCGAGGAGCTCGACGGGCGCTTCGTCGACACCTCGCGCGACGGCTTCGCGCTCGCGCTCGACGTGAGTGCCTACTCACTGGTCGCGCTGGCTCGCGCTGCCGAGCCGCTCATGGCCCAGGGCGGATCGATCATGGCCCTGACCTACTACGGCTCGGAGAAGGTCGTCGCCAACTACAACGTGATGGGCGTGGCCAAGGCCGCGCTCGAGGCCAGCGTGCGCTACCTGGCCGCCGACCTGGGCCCCACCGGCATCCGCGTCAATGCCATCAGCGCCGGGCCGATCCGCACTCTCGCGGCGAGCGGCATCGCCGGCTTCCGTGGCATGTACGGACGGTTCCGCGACGTGGCGCCCCTGCGCCGCAACGTGAGCCCCGAGGACGTCGGTGGCGCTGCCGTCTATTTGGCCAGCGACCTTTCGGCTGGTGTTACCGGCGAAGTGGTCTACGTGGACGCCGGCTTCAACGTGCTCGGCGTGGCCGTCCCCGACGATTGAGCCGGCTGCCTTCACTCGGGCCGCGCGGCGAGGGTTGGGTCGCCGGTCAGTTCGTGCTCTTCGCGGCGATCATTCTGGCGGCCTGGGCGACCGGCTTGCCGCTCGGCGAGCCTGCGCTCGACGTGGTGCGCGTGCTTGGCGCTGTGCTGATCGTGGTCGCGCTCGCGATCATCGGCATCGGCGCCCTGCAGCTCGAACGCTCGCTCAGCGTGTTGCCCGCGCCGGTGAGCTCGGGTGTGCACGTCGATCGCGGTCTGTATCGCCGGGTGCGCCATCCGATCTACGCGGGTGTGATCGTGGCCGCGATCGGCGGTAGCGTCTACACCGCCGCGCCGCTTGCCGGTGTGCTGACCCTTTTCCTGGTCGTGTGGCTCGACCTCAAGGCGCGCCGCGAGGAGGCCTGGTTGCGCGAGCGCTACCCGAGCTATGCCGAGTACGTCACTCGAACGCGGAGATTCATACCGGGCATCTACTGATCGCTGGCCCGCCCGGCCTCCGGGCCGTCGACCGGCACGATGGCTGCGGCCGGTGCCGTTGCAGCGGGAGGCTCCTGCACGCCAGTGCCGATGCTTGTCCAGTCACGCGGCCGCGACGAGGCCGGGCGCCACTCGGCCTGCGCATCGGGGACCTCGATGCGGCCCTCGAACAGCGCGTCGAAGGTGTCGCCGTCGATGCGCTCCTCGTGGACCAGGTAGACGCCGATGCGGCGCAACGTGTCGATGTGTGCCACCAGCGTTTCGCGTGCCTTTGAATATGCATCGTCAAGGATGGCTGCGGTGGCCCGCGTCGCCGCTGCCTGCAGCTCCCTGGGCAATCCGGCGTCGCGTTTGGCGGCGAAGAACGAGAGCACACCGCGGCCCGATGCGCCGTGCTGTTGCTGGTCCGGATCGCGGCCCATGCCCCAGCGGGTGACCATCGAGCTGGCGATCTGCGTGGCCTTCTCGAAGTCGTTCGCCGCACCGGGCGTGACCTCGTGGAAGAGCAGCTCCTCTGCCGCCCGGCCGCCCATCAGTGCCACCAGGCGCGCCTGCAGGTCCGACTCGGACGGCAGCTCGTTGTCCTCTTCCGAGCTCACCGTCACGCCCAGCGCCTCGCCGTGAGCGAACAGGCTGATCTCTTCGACCCGGCGCGAGTCGCCGTGCACCTTGCCGCAGATCGCGTGGCCCACCTCGTGAGCCGCAATGATCGCCCGGTCGCGCTCGTTCATCGAACGGCGGCGGCCCGTGCCCACGGCCACCTTGAGCCAGCCGGCGTGCATCTCGTCGTTGCCGATGACCGTCGCGCGGCGCCGCGCGGCCATGATGGCCGCCTCGTTGAGCAGGTCGGCGAGCTGCGCGCCCGAGAAGCCATAGGTCTTGCGCGCCACCTGATCGAGATCGATTCCGGGCGCGAGCGGCTTGCCGCGCGCGTGAACGCCCAGGATGGCGCGCCGGCCGGCGACGTCGGGCAGGCCGACGTGCACCTTGCGCGTGAACCGGCCCGGCCTCAGCAGAGCCTCGTCGAGCACGTCCATGCGGTTGGTCGCGGCGATCACCACGACCTCGCTCGAAGTTCCGAAACCGTCCATCTCGACGAGCAGCTGGTTGAGCGTCTGCTCGCGCTCCTCATGACTGTTGGCGCCGCCGCGTGCCTTGCCCAGGGCGTCGAACTCGTCGATGAAGATGACGCCCTTGCCCAACCGCCGGGCCTGGTCGAACAGGTCTCGTACGCGGCGGGCACCGACGCCGACGTACTTCTCCACGAAATCGGAGCCCGATGCGTGGTGGAAGGGCACTCCTGCCTCGGTCGCGACGGCACGAGCGAGCATCGTCTTGCCGGTGCCTGGCGGCCCGTACAGAAGGATGCCACGCGGTACGCGCGCGCCCAGTTCGCGGAAGCTGGCGGGGTCGCGCAGGAATTCGATCGCCTCGGCCAGCTCATGCTTGGCCTCCTCGCAGCCGGCAACATCGGCGAGGTACACCTTGCCGCTCGATCCGTCGGGTGCGTCGAGCGGTTCCACGGCCAACGTGGATGAGCCGGCGGCCGGCTGCTCGGCCTGCGGCATGATGGTCGAGAAACCGCCGGCCCGCGTGCGCAGGAAAGGCAGCTGATTGCGGTTGCGCACGATCAGGATCGCGGCGACGCCAATCAGCAGGGCGAGCATCAACAGACCGACCAGCGACAGCAGGGGATCGCCCGTTGCGCCGCCGACGGTGGCATTGGCGGCGGTCTGCGCCGCGGGCGAGAGTAGGTCTCCGTAGCCGAGGCTGACCAGTGCCTCTGCCGCCTGGCCGGGCGAACCGACGCTGGTGATCGCCACGAACTGTCCATCGCGGGTCTGGGCCAGCAGCAGCTGCCCGCCGCTCTCGCTGGTGCCCAGGGTGACCAGCGCTACCTCGCCGCCGTCAATGTGCGTGGCCAGCTCACCCAGCGTCCAGCGCTGCGTCGCCGTCGCGGATGGCAGCGGCTGGTTGGTGCCTGCGGGTGGCGCGAGAACGTACAGCGCGCCGACAACCAGTAAGACGCCGGCGACACCGAGTGCGCCGCCCGCCAACCGACGCCGTGGCCGGCGGGCCAACAAGTGTTCAAGTCTGAGGCGCAATCCGCGCATTGGCCCCCCAACGCCCTCTGTAAGAGTGTGGCTGCAATCTTACATGGCTATCGGGCGCTCCCCTCCCGGCGCGGCGTCACGCGGCTGATTCCAAGGTCTGTCCACACAGCTTTCCCCAATGTCTCGGTGGGCGGTGGATAACGTCGCGGAATTGGCAAAAAGTCGTGGATGGCTGCTCTTGCATGGCGTGCCCGCGGACCCTAATGTCTGAACCAGCCCGAAGGGGCCACGGAAGCCGGACTCGACGGCAGGAGCCTAGCTCAGGTCGGTGAGACCCCGGTGAAGAAGGAGCCACGGGGACTTGTTCCCGAGGCGCCGGCAGATGCAAATCAGCCGGTCATCGCAGGAGGCTCGTCCTCCTCGAACCATCTTCGCGCCGCGGTTCCTTCGGGTCTTTCGCTATCCCGCGGATCTCAGCGAGCGACGACTCCCAGGATGTAGCGGAACAGGTCGCGCGCCGAGACAATGCCCGTGGCGCGGCCGTCATCGACGAGTGGAATGTGCCGGAAGCCGCCGACGGCCATCTTGTTGATGGCCACCGCGACACTGTCGTCGGCACGCAATACGACCGGATCGGGCGTCATGACATCGGCCACGGCTACATCCTCGAGAGCGCGGTCACCGAGCTTGAGCACCAGGTCGCGTTCGCTCAGGATCCCCTTCAGCTCGCCGCCCGCCTCCTCGACCAGCAGGCAGCCGACGCCCGCCTGCTGCATCTGGCGGATGGCCTCCGCGCATGTTGCCCCAGGGACGATGGCGAGCGGCTTGTGATGGCGCACGTCACCCAGCGGTACGACCGTCAACCGTGCCTCGAAGCTGCTGCCCGGCCGGGGAATGTCGGCGGACCGCAGGTCGGCGCCGCAGTTCTGGCACTCGTCGACGCCCTGCAGGTTGTCGAAGCCACATGCCGGGCAGATCATCGGCGCAACTCTAGCGTCGGCGGGTAACAGTCGGGGCTACCGGGAAACCGTCCAGGTCTCCCCGCTGGCCAGCAGCTTGGCGAGGTCGCCCGCGCCCTGGCGCGTGATCGCGTCGCTGATCTGACCCTCCACCAGCTGGTCGTGCGTGGCGCGCTCGACGCGGCGCAACACGCCAACCGGTACCGGGAACTGCGGCCACCACATGCGCGACAGCATGAACGCCAGGTAGGGATCCTCGGCGTCCTCGTGGTGCACGAGCAGGTCCTTCTCGCTGATGCCGTTGCCGAGCTGGACGACCTCGGGATGCAGGCCGTTGAGCCGGATGCCCTTGTCGTGCTCCTTGCCGAAGACCATTGGTTGGCCATCCTGGAGGAAGAGCATGCGGTCCTCGCGCACATCGCGCTCGGTGAATTCACGGTATGCGCCGTCGTTGAAGATGTTGCAGTTCTGGAGCACCTCGACGAAGACCGAGCCGTGGTGGTAGCCGGCCTTGTTGAGCGTCTCCTGCAGGTGTTCAGTGTGCGTGTCCACCGAGCGCGCGACGAAGCTCGCCTCGGCGGCCAGGGCGATCGACAGCGGCTGGACGGGGTAGTCGACCGTGCCCGCCGGCGACGACTTGGTCTTCTTGCCCAGCTCCGAAGTGGGCGAGGCCTGGCCCTTGGTCAATCCGTAGATACGGTTGTTGAACATGACCACCTTGATGTCCACGTTGCGGCGCATCGAGTGCAGGATGTGGTTGCCCCCGATCGACAGCGCATCGCCGTCGCCGGTGACCACCCACACCATCAGGCTCGGGTTGGCCAGCTTCAGGCCAGTGGCGAGCGTTGGCGCCCGCCCGTGGATCGAGTGGAAGCCGTAGGTGTTCATGTAGTAGGGCAGGCGGCCCGAGCAGCCGATACCGCTGATGAAGACCACGTTCTCCTTGGGCACGCCGAAGTCGGGCATCGTCTTCTGGGTCTGGGCGAGGATCGAGTAGTCGCCGCACCCGGGGCACCAGCGGACTTCCTGGTCGGATACGAAATCCTTGCGGGTCAGCTCGATGACCCGAGCGTTCTCCGGACTGAGGGCGGGCTGGCCGCCGTTCTTGTCGGTCATCTGTGTCACTTCCCGTTGCGGCCGAGGAGCTCCTCAGCCGCCTGCTTGATATCGATGATGCGGAAAGGCTTGCCGCGCACGCGATTGAGCCCCACCACGTCGATCAGGTAACGCGCTCGCAGCAGCAGCGATAGCTGCCCGAGGTTGATCTCCGGTACCAGCACCTTGCGATAGCTGCGCAGCACCTGCTCGGTGTTGGCGGGCATCGGGTTGAGGTGGCGCAGGTGGGCATGAGCAACGCTCCAGCCCTCGGCCTGCAACCGTTCGGTCGCGCTGCGAATGGCACCGTAGGTCGATCCCCAGCCCAGGATGAGCAGATCGCCCGACTGCGGGCCGTGTGCCGTGAGTGCCGGGATGTCTTCGGCAATGCCGGCGACCTTCTGGGCGCGCAGCAACTGCATGTGGTGGTGGTTGTCGGGGTCGTAGCTGACGTTGCCGGTCACGTCGGCTTTCTCCAGGCCGCCGATGCGGTGTTCGAGGCCGGGTGTACCGGGCACCGCCCACGGACGCGCCAGGGTGTGCGGGTCACGGGCGTAGGGCTCGAACGGCCGGTCGGTGTGGTTGGCGATCGAGATGTCGGGCATTTCCTCGAGTGCCGGGATGCGCCACGGCTCGGCGCCATTGGCCAGGAAGGCGTCCGACAGGTAGACCACCGGCGTCATGTACTTGAGCGCCAGCCGGGCAGCCTCGATCGCGTACTCGAAACATTCGCCAGGCGTGGCTGGCGCGACGACCGGCACCGGCGAGTCGCTGTTGCGCCCGAACATGGCCATCAGCAGGTCACCCTGCTCAGTCTTGGTCGGCATGCCCGTCGACGGGCCGGCGCGCTGAACATCGACGACCACGAGCGGCAGCTCGACCATCACCGCGAGGTTGAGCGCTTCGCTCTTGAGCGCGATACCCGGTCCGGAGCTGGCGGTCAGGGCCAGCGCGCCACCGTAGGCGGCCCCGATCGCCGAGCCGATGGCGGCGATCTCGTCCTCGGCCTGGAAGGTCTTGACGCCGAAGTTCTTGTAGCTCGCGAGGGCGTGCAGGATGTCGCTTGCCGGGGTGATCGGGTAGCTGCCGTATACGAGGTCGCGCCCGGCCAGCCGCGCGGCGGCGACGAAGCCGAGCGCCGTCGCCTCGTTGCCGGTGATGTTCCGGTACGTTCCCGGCGCCAGGCGGGCCGGTGGCACCTTGTAGGTCGTGTGGAACATCTCGGTCGTCTCGCCGAAGGCATAGCCGGCCTTTAACGCGCGCCGGTTGGCCTCGCCGATGACCGGCCGCGCGGCGAAACGCTGCTCGATCCAGCGCAGCGTCGGTTCCATGCTGCGCTCGTACAACCAGAACATGAGGCCCAGGGCGAAGAAGTTCTTGCTCAGGTCGACCTGCTTGGCGGTCATGTCGAGACCCTCGAGCGCGCCGGCGTTGAGGGTGCTGATCGGGATGTCGAAGACGTTGTACTGCTTGAGCGAGCCGTCGGTCAGCGGGTTCGACTCGTAGCCCGCCTTCTTGAGGTTGTTAACTGAAAACGCGTCCGAGTTGACGATCAGCGCGCCGCCGGCGGGAAGGTCGCCGACGTTGGTCCGCAGCGCCGCCGGATTCATCGCGACGAGGACGTCTGGCTCATCGCCCGGCGTGTATATGTCGGCGCTGGCGAAGCTGATCTGGAAGCCGCTCACGCCCGGCAGTGAGCCGGCCGGCGCGCGGATCTCGGCGGGGTAGTCGGGCAGCGTCGAGACATCGTTGCCGAACACGGCGGTGGTGCGCGTGAACTGGTTCCCCGTCAGCTGCATGCCGTCGCCGGAGTCGCCGGCAAAACGGATCGTGACGCGGTCCAGCTCCTGGATGTTGATGTCCTTTCGCGGCAGGGTTTCAGTAGTCATGATGGGGCGCGCTCAGGCGCCCTCTGCTTCCTCCATGAACTGGTGCGGCCGGGGCGGCAGGTTCAGAATCTCCTGCGGAAAGGCCTCGGCAACGTATTCGAGCAGGTCCTGCTGGCGCAATAGGCCGACCACGCGGCCGGCTTCGTCGACCAGCGGCAGGTTGCGATGATGGCCGCTCTCCATGGCATGCAGCGCCTCGACAAGCGTTGCCTGGGCGGGCAGGGTCTGCGGCGTCGCGCTCATGAACTCGTCGACCGGCCGGGATTGATCGACTCCCTGGGCGAGCACGCGCGTCAGTACGTCACGCTCGGTCAGGATGCCGACGAGCCGGCCGCCGCGGACGACCAGCACCGCATCTCCGTGTCCCGCGCGCATCTGGGCCAGCGCATCGCGCAACGACGTTCCCGGCGCGACAGAGTGTGGCTCCGGGTGGGCCAGCGCGAGCACTTTCTCGGTTCGGAGCTCGAGCCGGGTTGCGTGCTCGGTGGTGTCGTTCAGGCTCTTGGCGTTGAGGCTCGTCTGCACAGGGTCCAGTTACTCATCGAGTGGGTCGCGGCGAGAGTCGCGGGCACTCGATTCTACTCTCGGCGGCCGGAAGGTCCGGCAGCGCCGAGCGGTCAGCGACGCGTGCCGCTGACCAGGGCGAGGTAGTAGAGGAAAGTGAGCACCGCCGTCAGCGCTGCTGCGACGTACGTCCAGCCGGCAGCGCGAAGCACCGCCCGGGCGCCGTCGGCGCGCTCGCCGACGAGACCCAGCGTCCCGACATAGGAGAGCGCGCGGTTGCTCGCACCGAATTCCACCGGCAGCGTGACAAAGGTGAACACCACAGCGGCGGCAAAGAACACCAGTCCGATCAGGGCCAGGTTGAAGAGCCTCATGAACAGTCCGGCGATGATGAGCCACGGGGCGATGCCCGAGCCCAACTGGGCCGCCGGGACGATCATCTGGCGCAGGCGCATGGCCGGGTCGCCCTGGCGGTCCTGGACGGCATGGCCAACCTCGTGGGCAATGACCGCCACGGCAGCGACTGACAGCGACGGCCGCGCGGCCTCTGTCGAAAGTCCGCCTGGGCCGGCCCACGCGGCGTTGGCCGTCCCGCTGGCCGCAGTCGGACGCAGAGCTGCGCCGCGCGCGTCGCGCGCGACCGTGGTGCTGACGCGCAGCACGCGCTGGCGCGGGTCGTAGTGATCGGTCAGCCGCCCGGGCGTCTGCTCGACGCGGACGTCGTTCAGGCCGTGCTGATTGAGCAGGTAGCGAGCGAAATCGAGGGCTGACATCGAGATGCCCGAATCGACCTTGTCCCAGCGGGCATAGGTCGACTTGACACGCCACGCGGCCCACAGCGAGATCGCCAGCGTGGGCAGCATGACCAGCAGGACGTAGGGCAGAAGACCGACCACCGAGCCAGTTGACCTCCAGGCGCGAGACTTGTGCGCATCTACGTTACACGGGGCTGCGCCCGTACACTCAGCGGCACCCCGTGAACGTTGTTTTCCTGTCGCCGCACTTTCCCGCCAACTGGTACCGGTTCGCGCGTGGCCTGCACGAGGTCGGTGCCACCACGCTGGGTATCGCGGATGCCAACTGGGAGCAACTGCGTCCTGAGCTGCGCGCGGCGCTGGATGGCTACTACCGGGTCGACGACCTGGGCGACTACGACCAACTGACGCGTGCGCTGGGCTTCTTCATCCATCGCCACGGGCGTATCGGTCGGCTCGACTCGCTCAACGAGCACTGGCTTGAGACGGAGGCCCGGCTGCGCACCGACTTCAACATTCCGGGCATCAACCGGACCACCATCCGGCCCATCAAGCGCAAGTCGCTGATGAAGGCACGCTTCGCCGCGGCCGGGCTTGAGCCCGCCCGCGGGCGAGTGTGCCGGACGCCCGCTCAACTGCGCAGGTTCATCGCCGAGATCGGTTTGCCGGTGGTGGCCAAGCCGGACGTGGGCGTCGGTGCCGCACGCACGTTCAAGCTCGAAACGAAGACTGACGTCGAGCGCTACCTGCACGACAAGCCTGATGTCGATTACATCGTCGAGGAGTTCATCGCGGGTGAACTGCTCACCTACGACGGCCTGGCCGGGCGAGCTGGCGAGATCGTCTTCGACTCGAGCTTCCAGTACTCGAGCGGGGTCATGGAGGCCGTCAACGATGCCCTCGATCTCTCGTACTGGATATCCCGCACGATCCGTGATGACGTCCGCCAGGTCGGCCAGGCGATGGCGCGCGCCTTCGACCTGCGTGAGCGGCCGTTCCACTTCGAGATCTTCCGCGCGGCCGACGGCCGGCTGGTGCCGCTCGAGGTGAACATGCGCCCACCGGGGGGCTGGACGGTCGACATGTTCAACTTCGCCAACGACATCGACCTCTACCGCGAGTGGGCCAACGTGCTCGTTCACGGCCGCTTCGACGCCATCGTCACGCGGCCGTACAACTGCCTCTATGCCTCCCGGCGGGACACCCACGGATACCGCCTGGCACACGACGACGTGCTGCGCGAGTTCGGGTCGCTGATCGTCTACCAGGCGCGCATGGACCCGGTGCTGGCCGTGGCCATGGGCGACCAGGGCTACATCCTGCGCGGCCCCGAGCTGCAGCCGCTCCTCGACGCCGCGCAGCAGATCCAGGCGCGCGTCTGAAGGTGCGCCGCGAAGAGCACCGCTGGTTCAGCGGCAACCTCGGTCACGACATGGACGTGATCATCTACGGCCACGGTGGCCAGGCGCTGCTCTGTCTGCCCTCGCAGAACGGCCGCGTCGGGGACTGGGAGGCATTCGGGATGGTCGACTCGGTGCGCGATCTGCTCGAGGCGGGCCGGTTGCTGATGATTGCCGTCGACGGCATCGACTGGCAGAGCTGGACCAACCATCAGGCCCCCGTCGAGCATCGCGCGCGACGGCACAACGATTACGTGCGCTACATCACCGATGAGGTCGTTCCGCTGGCGCGTGCCGAGGCCGGTCGTGAGACCATCTGGGCGACCGGCTGCAGTGTCGGCGCATTCCACGCTGCCAACCTGTTCTTTCGCCGGCCCGACCTGTTCGACGGCGTGATCGCCATTTCGGGCGTCTACCACGCTCGCCACTTCGTGGGCGACTACAACGACGATGATGTCTACTTCAACAGCCCGCTGTCCTATCTGCCGGAGTTGCGCGATCCGTGGCATCTCGAGCGCTACCGGCGCAGCCGGATAGTGATCTGCGTGGGCCAGGGATCCTGGGAGAACGAGTCGATCGCCGACACGCATCAACTGCAGGAGATCCTGTACCACAAGGGGGTGCCCGCCACGTTCGACTACTGGGGCCATGATGTCGAGCACCATTGGCATTGGTGGCAGAGAATGCTGCGTCACCACCTGGAGCTGTTATGGAACGATTGACCGCCCGCCTGACGCGCCTCGTGGCTTGCCTCGTGCTGGTCACCGCGTGCGGACCGACCGCGACCGTGATCACGACGCCTCCACCAGGCATCGCCGGTCCGCCCATTCCCAGCGGGGGGCTGGTGACATTGCCTCCGCCGCCGACCGTCAGCGTGCCACCCAACTCACGCTGGCAGCTGCTGTCCGGCTTCCCGGCCCAGAACGCCTACGAGCTCGTATCGCTCATCACCACGCCCGACGGTTTCGTCGCGGCCGGGGCCGCTGGCGCGCCCGGTGAGGGCTACTACGGGCGTTCGCAGGGCCTGGTCTGGACATCGACCGACGGCCAGACCTGGCAGGCGTCGGCCGATCCGGCGCTGCTCTACACGGAGCCACTAAAGCTCGTGGCGCTGGGCAGCGACCGGTACCTCGTAGGTGACTACGAGCCGTGCGCGACCAGCGATCAAGCGTGCGCGGACTCGAACAAGGCCGGCTACGCGGTATTTCAATCGTCGGCGGGCAGTGGCTGGACCATGCTGCCCGAGAACACCGGCATGCGGCAGGGTACCGTCGACGGCATGATCGCCGGGCATGACCAGTTGCTGGTCTACGGCGGAGCAAGCGACAACGCCGTGACAACGACACTCTGGCGCTCCAGCAATGGCACGGACTGGACCGCCTCGGCCATGCCCGATCTCCAGCAGATCACGGCCATGTCGGCAACCGCGACTGGTTTCGTGATGTTCGCGCTGACGTTCAACGGGTCGAGCGATATCCAGGCCCTGGTCGCGCGTTCATCCACCGACGGCAGCAACTTCACTCCCCTCACCCTGCCTGATCTGTCCAACGTTCCGTACCCGGAGATCGATGGCGTGACGACCAACGGCAGCAGCTTGGTGGCGGTCGGTTTCGCCGAGGACAACCAGGGCAACGACACCGGCCTGGCGCTCTTCTCGCCGGATGGCGCCTCCTGGAGCGTGGCCCATGACATCGACGGCAGCTTCGCCGACAGTGACCTGGTCGATGCGGTGGCGATCGACCGGGGCTATCTGGCCTTTGGCTACTCGTACGCAACGGCCGCTGCCCAGAACCTGACGGCGCGCGTGTGGTTCTCCGCGGACGGGCAGAGCTGGCGGGCACTTGCCGATATCCCCGGCGCCTTCACCGACATCGATGCCTGGGGCGCCTCGTCGCAGGCGGCGGTCTACTTCACCGACATCTCGAACGACACCAGCGCCCAGGACGTGTCAACCACCATCTTTCCCTGGTACGGGCCGCTCGACAATCTGCTGGCGTTTTGAGGCCGGCCGCGGCCGCCCGCTTTTTTCGCGGAGCGGCCACAGCTGACTCTCAGCTTCCTCCCAGAAGGGTGGCCTAGAACGTGGCCATGTCCTACAGCGATCCGAACTGGCCGTTCATAGCTCCCGCATCTCCCCCACCTCCTCCGCCGCCTGTGCCCGCGCGGCAGCGACCCCCCGGCGTCCGTGCTTTCGTGGGCGTTGCCCTGCTTTCCGCGGCATTCACGTCGGTCATGACCTTCGGCCTGGTGACCGCGTTTCCGGCAACGCCCGCGGCCACCTCGCCGGCCAACGGCGCGGCGCCCACTCCGACGGCGAACGCAGTGGCCGCCGTCAGCTCGCAGTCGAATGACCTGGCCGCGGTGGTTGCGCAGGCCACCAAGTCGGTCGTCACCATCACGTCACAGACATCGGTGCGCCAGCCCTTCTCCTTCAACTCGATCCCGGCGACCGGCGTTGGATCGGGCATCATCGTCAGCGCTAATGGCTTGATCCTGACCAACAACCACGTGGTCGAGGGTGCATCCAAGCTGACCGTGACCACCGCCGATGGGCAGAACCTGAGCGCGACAGTCGTTACCACCGACGCCACTCATGACATCGCCGTCATCAAGGCGACCGGTGGCACCAATCTGACCCCGGCCACGCTGGGCGACTCGTCCCAGCTCGAGGTGGGCCAGACGGTACTCGCCATCGGTAGTCCGCTGGGCGAGTTCACCGAGACGGTCACCAAGGGCATCGTTTCGGCGCTCGACCGATCCATCACGGTCACCGACGATCTGACAGGTCGACCGGTGAACCTGTCCGGCCTGATCCAGACCGACGCGGCGATCAACCCCGGCAACAGCGGTGGCCCGCTGATCAGCGCGACCGGCCAGGTGATGGCCATGAACACCGCGCTGGCCGGCAATTCCGAGGGCATCGGCTTCGCGATCCCGATCAACGCCGCCAAG
>CAZSWK010000036.1:0-21449 GCA_964610835.1 uncultured Anaerolineaceae bacterium
CCGCCGACCTTCGGGTTATGAGCCCGACGAGCTGCCGCTGCTCCACCCCGCGTCGAAGATTCTAAGACTCCCCCGCAAATCGCGCACGAATCGCCGCGTGCCACAGCTCGAGCGCACTGGGCCACCAGCGATCGATGACGGCCTCGTCGCCGTACCACGGCGCCCCGATCACCCCGTGCCGCACGTCCGCGTAAGTGGCCTGGCGCGCCCCCTCGAGATGGACCGCAGAGGCGGGCACGATCCCGTCTCCGGGCGACTTCACCTGATCCCCGAGCATGAGCGTGAATATCTCCGTCGCCAGCCGGCCGAGCACGCCGCGGAACGGCGCCGCCGAGAAGTTGGCACCGACCGTCAAATAGCCGGTCCGCGGCGCGAAGTATGCGCCGGGGGCCACGCTGTCCAGGAACTCGGCCGCGTCGTGACCGGCGTGCCGGTAGCGGTTGGGCAGCTGCGCCAGGCCGTGTGGCGTACCCAGCGTGACCAGGCAGCCCACCCGTTCCGCCGCCTGGGCGCGGTGGCCATGGAACGGGACGGGTGACATTGCCAGCCGGGCGAGGATGCCACCCGCGGAGTGACCGACGACGATGATCGGCCGGCCACCGCCGGCGGCGTGGGTGCGCTCGATCGCGCGCCGCGTCCGGCCCATTGCCGGACCGAAGCCCAGGATGGCGCCGATCAGCCAGTCGGGCGGCCACAGCGGCGCGATGTCCACGCGCGCCGCCCCACGCACGCGCAGGCGGCGGGCAAACGGCAGGTAGTTGGCCGGGGCGGTGGCGAAACCACCGACGATCAGGACGCTGGGCCGCTGCTCAGCCTGGAGCTCCACGCGCAGGCCCTACCACGCTGCCCGGTCAGCCCCGACCCAGGTTCTCGACCTTGATCGGCTCGAAGTCGTCCGCCGGAGTGAAGCCAAACAGCTGCGCATAGAACGAGACCTCGGCCTCCAACGAGCGGCGGATGTTGGCCGCGCGACGGAACCCGTGACCCTCGCCGGGAAAGGCGATATAGGCATACGGGACGCCGTTCTGACGCAGTGCGGCGACCATCTCCTCTGCCTGGGCAATGGGCACGACGAGGTCGTCCTCACCCTGCAGGACCAGTAGCGGGCGGCTGATCCGGTCGGCGTGGAACAGCGCCGAGCGCTCGCGATAAACGGCCTCGCCGGCTGGCCAGGGTGCCACTAGTCGATCCAGGTAGTGCGACTCGTACTTGTGCGTGTCGCGTGCCAGCGCGCCCAGGTCGCCCACGCCGAAGTACGAGGCACCGGCGGCGAACACGTCGCGGAAGGCGAGCGCGGAGAGGGTGGTAAAGCCGCCGGCGCTGCCGCCGCGGATGGCCAGCCGCGCGCCGTCGACCTCGCCGCGGTCGGCCAGGAAGCGTGCCGCCGCGACCACGTCGTCTATGTCGTACTCGCCCCACTTGCCGTCGAGCTGGCGCATGTACGCACGCCCGTAGCCGCTCGAGCCGCGGTAGTCGACGTCGACCACGGCAAAGCCGCGGCTGGTGAAGAACTGCTTGCCCAGCGACAGGACGCCGCCGGCGTTCGATGTCGGGCCGCCGTGAACGGCCACGATCAGTGGCGGAAGCTCGCCCGGGCGACCGGTGAAGTCCGGGTTGTTGGGCCGGTAGAAGAGAGCGTGCGCCTCAGCGCCGTGGCTGGTCGGGAAGGTGATCGGCTCGGGCCGCGAGACGTACTCGGTCGGAAACTCGACTTCGAAGCTGCGGCCCAGCACCTGGCGCTCTCCCGAGCCGCGCTCGAGGGCCACCACCGCGGAAGGCTCAGTCGCGCTGCCGCCGATGTAGACGATCCGGCCACCGCCCACGACGAGGCTCGCGATGTCGTCGTCGGGTACTTCCAGCCGCCGGCTGGCTCCATCCGGCGTGATGAGCCACAGATTCTCCCGAGCGTTGCCGCGCGCCGCGGCGACGATCGTGCCGTCGTCGTCGATGCCGTACCAGGTCATGCCAAAGATCCACTGCGGCCCGGCGAACTCGGCGGACATCGGCGCTACCGGCTGGGCGCCCGACTCGGACCAGCGATACAGGTTCCACCAACCGCTGCGATCGGACACGAACACCAGCGTGCCGTCCGGCGCCCATTCGGGCTGGACGATCGACTCCTCGCCACCGCCGGCGATCATCTGCGCATTGCGTGGCAGTCCGTCCTCGCCGATGTCGGCCAGCCACAGTTCGGTCGTGTCCCAGGGCATGTTCGGGTGGCGCCAGGCCAGCCAGGCCAGGCGGCTTCCGTCGCTGGTCGGCCGCGGCGTGCTGAAGAAGTCGTAACCGGTCGCGAGGACGGTCGCGGCGCCCGACTCCGGATCGATGGCCACGAGCGCCTCGCGCGGCTCCTGGGCGCGGCCGTCGGGGCCGCGCTTGGCGGCGTCGACATCCGTGAAGTCCTCGCGAATGCACAGCAGCCGGCCGTGAGCATCGTCGAACCACAGGTCGCCGTAGCGGAACGGGCCGGCGGCCGTCAGCGGCCGCGGCGCAGCACCGGACGGCTGGACGTAGATGCGCTCGTCTTCGATGTTGACGAAGAAGACCGTGCCCGCGTGTACTGCATACCAGCCGCCGCCGTACTCGTGCGCCATCGTCCGGGCGTTGAAGCCCGGCGGCGTGACGTCTTCGATGGTGCCATTCGCACGGTGGCGCACGATGACCTGGCGCCCCTTCTCAAGCGGCCGGCCCTCGGTCCAGTAGATGTCATCCCCATCGATACGCGGCTGTTGCAGCGCCACGCTGCTCGAGACCGCCATGTCGATCGAGATGGGCGACGCCCACGATCCGTAGGGCTGGACACGCGGCTCCGACATCTATTCCTCCGCTGTGACGAGTGACGCAGGGTCAGATTAGCCGTCCAAAGGTATCCTGCCCTACCCATGGCGAGCATGCGCCGAGAACCGGGTGAAACTGCCCGGCAGCGGCACGCGGGCGTGGTCCGCGGCCGCATTCCGCGCCGACCTCCCACCCGCCGGCACGACTGGTTAGCCGCCGGCATCGTGGCCGGCATTACCGTGCTCGCCGTCCTCCTGGTGCTCAGGGGCTTCGCCCCGGCCGCGCCCCAGGTCGCCGTTCTTCCCCCCACCGACTCCGCCGTCATCACCCTACCGCCCTACTCACAGCCACCAGCACCAACGCCCACGACTGCACCGACACCCATCGCGACGATCTGGGCGACGCCGGTCCCGACGCCCACGCCGACTCCGACACCCTCCCCGACGCCTACGCCAACGCCGACGCCACCGCCCATACCAACGCCCACCGCGCTGCCAGTACTCACGTCCATCCCCGCGCCGGCGACGACGCCCATGCCCACCCCGGCACCGAGCGCCACCGGACTGGTCATCGTCGATCCGCTGCCCGATGCGACCGTGAGCAACGGCTTCGTGATCATCAGCGGCCTGGCGCCGGCCGGTGCGGTCATCACCCACGATGTGCCGGCCTGGTTCGATGAGCACACCGTGGCCGATCGACAGGGCCACTGGGCATTTGCCGAGCAACTGCGCGACGGCGAGAACACTTTCACGTTCCGCATCGCTGATGACAGGGCAACTGAAGTGCGTCTTACCGTCTACTACGATCACCCACGCTGAGAAACAACCCGCGTGGCGTAACCCACACGGAGCTCGAATTGCACAAGCGCAGCCAGACCACCTACGGCCCCGAGATCATCCCCAATACGCTGGGCGGGCCGCGGACTCCCGGCGATCCCGAGTACACGGGGATTCACCCGCCGGGCGACGATGATCCCGGGCGGCCGCAGCAGTACGAGGAGGGCCCGTTTGTAGTCGAGCCGCTCTCGGATCCAGGCGGGACGACACGCGACTATCCCGACCCGGAGGACGAAACCGAGCCATACGCGCGCGATCAGTCGCCCGACGCCGACGTGCCGCGCCCCATCTGACTAACCTCTCGGCGTGCCCCGGGAAGCAGTCCGCAAGCGCGTGATCGTGGTCGGCTCGATCAACGTCGATCTCGTGCTCCGCGCGGCACGCCTGCCGGCGCCGGGCGAGACCGTCACCGGCGGCACCTTTGCGCGCCACTTCGGCGGCAAGGGCGCCAACCAGGCCGTGGCGGCGGCGCGGCTGGGCGCGGCGGTGACGCTGGTTGGCGCCGTGGGTGACGATGAATTCGGCCGCGATTCGCTCGCCGACCTGGTCGCGGAAGGCATCGACGTGAGCCGCGTCTTGGTGTTGCCCGGCGCGCCCACTGGCGTCGCGCTGATCGCGGTCGGCGAGCGTGGCGAGAACCAGATCGTCGTGGCCTCGGGTGCCAATGCCCGCCTCGATGGCGCAGCAGTCCGGGCCGCGCTTCAGACAATCGCCGCCGACGCCGTCGTGCTGACCAACCTCGAGGTGTCGGACGCGGCCGTCGTGGCCGCCGGGCAGGCAGCCGGCGAGCACGGCTGGACGCTGATCGTCAACCCGGCGCCGGCGCGTGAGCTGCCCACCGAACTGGTCGCATGCCGTCCGATCCTGGTCCCCAATGAGGGCGAGGCTCGGGTGCTTACTGGCGCCACGGACGCCGCGGCGGCCGCGCGCCGGCTGGCCGGGCGGATGGCGGCGCCGGTCATCGTCACGCTCGGGCCCGATGGTGCGCTCCTGCAGCCACCCGACGGTGAGGCCACGCGCATCGCCGCGCCGCGCGTCGAGGTCACCGACACGACCGGCGCCGGCGACGCGTTCACGGGCGCGCTGGCGGCCGAACTGGCGCGTGGTAGCGAAATTGCCGCCGCGGCCCGTTTCGCCACGATCGCGGCGGCGCTTTCGGTCACAGCGGCCGGCGCCCGTGGGGGCATGCCCGGGCGCGCGGCCGTCGGCGAGCTCATGGGTGCCGGCTGAGTCCGCAAGAACTGGTTTTGCATCAGGCGGCACAAACAACCGATATCCGCCCGGCCCAGCGGCAGATCGACCTGGCCGACGACCGATGAGGCGTCCGGCAACGGGTCAGCCACGCGTAAGCGCCAGTACCGCAGGCACGCCGAGCGGGCGTGGCCGGCGGCGACAGCCTCGCCCGGTCGCGGGGAACGGAGGCTTGTTGCACCTGGTGCAAGGAGCCACGGCCGGGCGCCGGCACGCCGGCGGGTCGGCGCACCGGGGGTCGGCGCGCCGGGGGTAGGCGCACGGGGGGTCGGCACGCCGGCGGGTAGGCGCGCCGGCCGCTATCCTGTCGCACCCGGCGATGGAGCTCGCCGCCGAACCGCCCGCCGGGCTGATGGCTCCTGACGATCAAGTCGATCGCTTGGAGGTCTGCCTGTGGGTGCCGTGCTTTTCGTCGGGCTCGGTGGTTTTCTCGGTGCCATCGCCCGCTATCTCGTCGACGTTCGCGTCACCACTTTCGCGGGCGCCGGCTTCCCGTGGGGAACGCTAGCCGTCAACGTCATCGGCTCATTTGCGGTGGGCCTGCTCTTCGCTCTGGTCGTCGAGCGGGCGGCGCTGTCGGCCGACCTGCGCGCACCGCTGATGATTGGTTTCCTGGGCTCGTTCACCACCTTCTCGACGTTCGCGCTCGAGAGCTGGCGCATGATCGAGGACGGCTTCTGGATCGGCGGCTTGGCGAATGTCGCCGTGTCGGTCATCGTTGGACTGATCGCCGTCGTCGGCGGCGTGGCGCTCGGGAGGGCCATCTGATGAAGCTCGAGGGCACCGGCCTGCTGGTGCGCATGTACCTGGGGGAGAGCGACAAGTGGCATGGCCGGCCGCTTTACCAGGCCATCCTCGAGCGATTGCGCGAGCGCGGCCTGGCCGGCGCCACCGTGCTGCGCGGCATCGAGGGCTACGGCGCCAAGCAGCATCTCCACTCGACGCGCATCCTGAGCCTGTCGGAGGACCTGCCGATCCTGATCGAGGTGGTCGATACCGAAGAGAAGGTCCAGGCGATCCTGCCCGAACTGGACGAGATGGTGGCCGATGGGCTGATCACGCTCGAGAAGGTGACCGTGATCGCCTACCGCGCCGCGCCGCCGAACCGACCGCCCGCCTGACCAGCAGCGGACCGTTGCGGGCCAGGGCGGCAGGCTCAGCGTGCACCCGCGGCTGATCGGCGAACTCGAGCAGTGCACGCGCCGCGGCGGCCGCGCGGTAGGGATCGGCCGAGCGACGGCCCGCTCACGGGTTGGCGATCAGCCGGCGGGCGAGGCGAACGAGGGCCGCCGCGCTGCGCGCGAAGGTGGCCGGGAACACGAGTTCGAGCGGTGACTCATCGGCCACCAGCGCCAGGCGCCCGACCAGCGGCGAGAGCACCAGCCGGACGGCATGGACCCGGGCAAGCGGCAGCCGGGCGTGCGCGCGCGGTCCCAGCAGATGGGCGGCGTCCCGGGTGAGTGCCACGGCAGCGGGCCGGCGCTGACCCTCGCGGCGCGGGCTGAACAGGAAGCCGAGCGGCTGGTCGACCCCCGCGCGCAGCTGGTCGGCGTCGGCACGCTGATCGAAGCGTCCCGGCTCGTCCGGATCGAAATCGAGCCCCTCGATCGCGTAGATCCGACGCGGCATCTCGCTGCCAGCCGGCAGGAAGCGCCCCAGCAGGCCGGCCGCGACGCGCAGCTCGGGAGCGAGCTCGAGTGGCAGCGTGTACGCGGAACGGCCGCGCCCGGTACGCACCTCGAGCGTGGCTTCCGAGTCGGATTCGGTGACTTCAACCGCGATCACGTTCTCGACCGGCACGGCCTCGATGTCGACACCCCAGTCGGACAGGTACACGTCAGGCTGCGTGTGGTCAACCATCCACAGCAGCTGGCGATCGGTGAGCAGCAGCAGCGCCGCGCGCCGGTCGAGCCGGCCACGCAGCCGCTGGACCAGGCCCACATCGTGGAGCTGTGGCCGCTCAACCCAGTAAATGACCCGTTCGTCGCCGTCGAGCAGTCCGTCGAGCCCGCGCTGGAAGCGCGGCGGCAGGCGGCGCAGCGAGTACTCCGCGAGCGAGTGAGGCGTCGAGAAACGGTCGACCGTCGCCGTCGCGCTGGCGTCGGTCCACCACGCACGCCCGTCGACGATGCGCTCTCGTGCACGACGCTCGCGGAACAGGCGCCGCGCCGAGCCCACGCGCGCTTCGGCGGTGGTGCTGTCGAGCCAGCGTGCGCTGGCCCGGCCCGCGACGGCGAGCACGATGGGCCGCGTGGGCAGCTGGCCGCCGGGCACGGCAGCGAGGATGATCGGCGGGCCACTCTCGTTCTCCAGGGCGCCGCAGACCTGGGTCTCCACCCGGCAACCCGCGAAGGTCGAGGCGGGCAGGCCGACGAGCGCCGGCAGGCGGCGACCGTGGCCGTCGTCGGTGTCGACGACCGACCCGCGATCCAGGCCCAGCCACGGCCCGCGTAGTCGGGCGCGGCGCGCCAGCGCCCTGCCCGCGGCGAGGTCGAACTCAACGTCGACGCCGGGCCCGAGCGGCTCCTCGATCTCGACCGTCAGCAAGCCGCCACTCATGCCGCCTATCGCTTGCGCTGCTCGGCCGCCCGGCGCAACGCACGCCCGGTTTCCGCACCGGTCAGCTCGGCGCCGGCATAGCGCTCGAGTTCGTAGTCGGCGGCCAGCAGGCTGAAGCGCCAGCCGAGCCGGCCCTCGACGCGACGCGCGTGGCCGCGTGGCGATTCGGCCGTCGAACGCGCCACCGACCCGTGCAGTTGCTCGAGCGCGGCCACGTACGCCTCGCTCGCGGTGCGTGGCCGGCGTGCCCGGCGCAGGCGCAGGGTCGGCAGACGCAGGCCGGGCAGCGCGATGTGCGGTAGCTCGAGGCCACTCTCCTCGAACTCGATGCCCAGCGGTCGCACGCGCCGGGTCGCTCGCCGCCGCCTGACCGCGAACAGCACCACCAGCACGAAAAGCGCCAGGAAGGTGAGCGGGAGCAGGATTGCGAAGGGTGCCGGGCTACCCAGCGGCAGCGTGTACGGTTCGCCCGGTGAAGTAGCGGTCGGGGTGGTCGGTGGCACCGGATAGCCGGCGGCAGAGGCCAGCCCGCGCACGACGGCGGCACTCGTGTCGATGGCGGCGCGCAGCGGGTCGATCGCCCACCCGAATACCGCCGTCAGCGGTGCGCCCAGCAGCATCGCCGCGGGTAGGCCGATGATGAGCAACCCGGCGATCAGGCTGCCCAGCAACACGAGCCACGAGCGATTGGTACGCCAGTCGATACCGGTCGCGCGGCCCAGGGCGGCCAGCCGCGTCAGGCCCACCCCGGCCAGGCCCGCGGTGACGAACAGCAGCGTCGCGGGCAGGGCGAGGGCGAGGAACTCCTGGCGCTGCGTGCCGGTGACGGCGACCGCGATCACGAACGGCAGCGCGAGCGCCGGCACGCCAATTCCGAGCAGCGTCGACAGGTTGAGGTCGTCGTGTTCCGGCCGCCAGTGTCCGGCTCCGCGCCACACGGCGATCATGGTCATCAGGGCGGCGGCGTTGAGCAGGTCCGTCGGCCGGGTAACCGGAAGCCCGCCGAGCACCACGTTGAGCAGCGCGCCGACGACGAAGGCGACGGGCAGCACGAGCGCCAGCCCGACCACGCCCAGCCGGCCGTCGACGTTGCCGGCCGCGCGAGCCAGCACGATGCCCAGACCGGCGGCGATTGGGAATGGCCACAATCCGAGCCCCGCATGACCGTCGAGCAGCACCACGTCGAGCGCGGCGTAGACGACGGCCACCCAGGCGCCCTCGGCCAGTGCGACCACGAGCGCGGGCAGCAGGCCGATGAAGCGGGTGCGCATCAGGCCGCCAGGTCGAGCACGCCCGCACTGCGCCAGTCGGGCTCCAAGCGGGCCACCCGCGACTCGATGCCGGCCATTGCCATGCGCCGCTGCCAGGTGCGCGCGTCGGGCCCGATGGCCACGTGGGAGACGGCAAATCCGCTGCGCGCCAGGCGGCGTAGCACGAGCAGGTACGAGGCCGGGTCGCGGCTCGACACGGCCAGTACCTGGCAGCCGCTGGTGACGCGCGCCGGCAGCTCGGCCAGGATCGATTCGAACGGCGTCGAGGGGCTGAGGCTGAGGCGGCCGAGCACGTCGAGCACGCCGTTGAGCTGGGCGATGCCGGCGCGCGGCGGCACGAACGCCGTCCACGCCAGGCTGCTCGACCAGCCGTTGGCGGCCAGACCGCACGCGGCGCCGTCGATGAGCTGCTGGCGCACCAGCGAGGCGGCGGCCACGACCAGGGACTCGGCCAGGTCGGGATTGAAGTGCAGCACCCAGTAGGGCTCGTTCACCGATTGCACGTCGAGCGCGACCATGATCTGGCGCAGCGAAGACGGCTCGTAGCGCTTGCTGACCGGCACTCCCAGGCGGGCTGAGGCACGGGCGTGGATGCGGCGGCGCGCATCGGCCGGCTGGAACGGGCGCACGCCGGCATACAGCGTCGGGTCCTCGAGCAGCCGGTGGCGTACCCGGCGCGTGCCCAGCTCGGCACGCTGCGGGCCGCGCGCGGCGACCGGCACGGTGCGCGGACGCACCACCAGCGTTTGCGGCAGGCTGACCTCGTCGCTCGCCTCGCCGCGCGCGAAGATGTCGGCCACGCGCCGGGTAACGGTCTCGAAGCGGAACAGGCCGCGCCGGTCGGCAACGATGTGAAAGCGGCGCACCAGGCGCTGATAGGGGAGCAACGACCACACGTTGCGCAGCTCCTCCAGGCCGGGTCGCTCGCTCGGCAGCAGCGCCTGTTCGCGAACGGTCAGTCCGGCCGTGGCATGGTCATCGGTGCGCAGCCAGGGCAGCGGCAGCAGCTTGGCGTTGCGCACCACCGTGGTCAGCTCGACCTCGTCACCCCACACTGCGCGATCGCGATCGAGCCGGCGCTCGTAGGTGACCTTCTCGAGACCGCGCGTCGTCCACAGCGTGGCCAGGAAGTCGACCAGCAGCGCCAGCACGCCGAGCAGGGTGAGACCGGGCGCGCCGGTGAGCGCGCCGATGATCATCAGCCCGACCAGCAGCAGGCGGCGGATGGTCACGCTTCGCCTGCCGACGGCTCCGGTAGCGCGGGGATGGCCACGTGCGCCAGTACGTCGGCAACCACGCGTTTGTCGGTGGCGCCACGCAGCTCGCGGTCGACGTCGAGCAGCAGGCGGTGGGCCAGCACTGATTCGGCGACCCGGGCAACGTCGTCGGGCAGCACGAACGTGCGACCCTCGAGATACGCCCAGGCCTGGCTGGCGCGGAAGAGCGCGACGCTGGCGCGCGGGCTGGCGCCCAGGCGCAGGTCGGCGTGGTCGCGCGTAGCGCGCACGATGTCGACGACGTACTGGCCGGCCTCGGGGCTGACCGCCACCGCGCGCACCTCGTCGCGCAGCCGGCGCACCGCGGTCTGGTCGGCCACCGGCTGCACCGCGTCGAGCGGCTCGGCGGAGTCCTGGTAGCGACCGGCGATGCGCAGCTCGGAATCGGCACTCGGGTAGCCCAGCGAGATGCGCAGCAGGAAGCGGTCGAGCTGTGCCTCGGGCAGCGCGAAGGTGCCCTCCAGCTCGATCGGGTTCTCCGTGGCCAGGACCAGGAACGGGTCGGATAGCGGCCGGGTCTCGCCGTCGGCCGACACCTGGCGCTCCTGCATCGCCTCGAGCAGCGCCGACTGGGTGCGTGGCGTGGCGCGGTTGATCTCGTCGACCAGCAGCACGTTGGTGAAGATGGGTCCGGGCACGAAGCGGAAGCTGCCGCCCTCGAAGATGTTGCTGCCGGTGACATCGCCGGGCAACAGGTCGGGCGTGCCCTGCACGCGTGCGAATTGCAGGTCGAGCGCGCGCGCGAACGCGCGCGCCAGGGTCGTCTTGCCGGTTCCGGGCACGTCCTCGATCAGCGCATGGCCGTCGGCCAGCAACGCCACGGCCAGCAGCCGCAGGGGCTGTTCCACTTCCACCACGGCACGACCGACCGTGTCGGCCAGCGCCTGCCAGAACCTCCGTCCGTCAGCGTGAGTGGTCATGGCCGTAGTGTCGCTGCCAGCGCGTCGGGATCGGAGAGCAGATCGAGCGCCTCGATGATCGAGCCACAGGCGATGTCGGCGGCGTTCAGCGCCGCGGTCGCGACGCCTTCGGGCCCCATGACCGCGATTCCAAGGCGCGCGGCAGCGAGCATCGGCACATCGTTGGCACCGTTGCCGATCGCCACACAGCTGTGCGCTCCGAGCGCCTCGATCACCTCCCGCTTCTGGTGCTGATCGGCGACGACCTGCACCGGCACCCCCAGCCGCTGCGCCAGTTCACGAGCGGTGCCGAAAGTGTCGGCCGTCAGCAATCGAACATCAACTCGGCCCGCCAGCGCGGCGAGGCGCTCCGCGACTCCGCTGATGAGCCGGCCGCGATCACTGAGCGTGCCATTCACGTCAAGGAGCAGGTGCTCCAGCTCGAGCCTGCCCAGTCCCGGGATATCGATCAGCATGGCCATCACGTCTGAGATTCGGGGCCCGCGGCGGACTCTTCCGCGACGCTCAGCGCGCGCTCGGCCAGCTCGCGGTCCTCGTCGTGGGTCAGCAGCCGCAGTGCCTCACCCGGCTCGACCACGCGCGCCTCTGCGAACGGCGGCGCCGCGTACAGCGTTCCCGCCACGCGGCGCGCCAGGAACCAGTGGACCAGCTTGCGGTTGCGGATCGCGCCGCCGTTGCTGACGAACTCGTAGCGGGTGGTGCCGATCGGCGCGATCACCTCGATCTGCAACCCGGCCTCCTCCGCCACCTCGCGGATGGCCGTTTCGACCGGCGTCTCGCCGGCCTCGATGTGGCCCTTGGGAAACACCCATTCGCCGCCGCGACGCAGCACCACCCAACCACGGTCGCTCATCACCACCGCACCGGCCGTCTCGTGAAAGACGGTCGGCCGGCGGGAGTGTCGCTCCGGGCCGCTCACGAGACCGCTCCGAACACGCGCCGGTAGACATCCTGGCCGTGGCTCGTGGGCAACGGCTCACCGCCGATGACCCGGTACGTGCGCCGGCCGTCGGGCAGCCGCTCGGCACGCAGGAACAGCGCGTCGTCGCGGCCCTCTTCGAGCAGGCCGTGGCCCAGCTCGTACATGTGTGTCACGTAGCCGACCTTGACGCCCGCCTCGAGCAGCGCGTGGACGATCCCGCGCGCGATCTCCGCCCCCTCGCGCTCATTGGTCGAGGCGAACGATTCGTTGAGCAGCACCATGGCACCCGGCGCGACATGGTCCACGATCCAGCTCATGCGCGCCAGCTCCTCGTCGAGCTTGCCGCGCCGCAGGTCCTCATCCTCCTCGCGCCGGAAATGCGTGAACAACCCGTCGCGCACGTCCGCGCCGAACGAGGCGGCGCCGACGAACATGCCCGCCTGCATCATCAGCTGGGCGAGCCCCACGCTGCGCAGGAAGGTCGACTTGCCGCCGCGGTTGGCCCCGGTGACGACCAGCAGGCGCTTGCCGTCGGCAGCGAGCTCGTTGCCCACGACGCCCTTGTCCATGACCAGCGCGAGGGCCACGTCGTACAGCCCTGATGCGTGGAGCAGTGGCTCTCCGCTCGTGCGCGCGTCGGGCACGCTCGTCGGCAGATCGTTCGCGGCCAGCCGATGATGCAGATTCAGGCAGCCGATGTAGAAGGCCAGCTCCGCGCGCAGCTGGCTGAAGTAGCTCTTGATGTGGTCGCTCGACTGTGCCACGGCCGTGGCCGCGAGGGCCACGCCACGACCGCGCAGCTCACCCAGCATGCGCGCCCCGGCCTCGTCGCGGGGCGGCAGCTGGTAACTGCGCGACCCGGCCTCAGCGAGGCCGATCTTCTCGCGCCAGCCGGGCTTGTCGACGCGCCGCCGAAGCACGAGATCGGTGCTGCGGTTGCCCACGCCGAGCCGCGCACTGACCAGCACGCCGTCGGGCAGCTGGAGACGCGCCAGGTGCTGCTGGACCGAGTACAGGTAGTCGTCCGAGAGCTCGGCAACCAGCTCGTCGAACAGGCGGCAGAAGCCGACTGACCGGACGCCGGCACGTTCCCTGGCGGCTATGTCGCGCAGCCGGCGCAGCACGTCGACGAACTGCTGCAGCGCGTCGACCGAACGGTGCAGCAGCGAATCGGGGATACGCGTGCTGAAGCCCCAGATCTTCCGTTCACGGTTCAGGGCCTCGACCGCCAGCTCGTACAGCGCGCGCACCGCCTCCTCGTGCGCGATGCAGTCGGACAGCACCGCCTGGCGGTAGCGGATGGTCTCGATGTCGGTCAGCGGCTGGAACACGACCCGGGGACAGATGTCACGCAGGTAGCGGTCGCCGGCGGCCATGGACTCGAACACGATGTCGAGGCCCAAGTCCTGCTCGAGCTGGTCGCGTGCCTCGATGGTGTCCGCGTCGGGCCGGAAGTCGTCGCGCGCTGCCAGCAGGTGGACCTTCATCGGCCCAGCCGCCGCTTGAGGTCGTCGTAGGTCAGCCGGTGCTTGTCGGCCAGGGCCAGGGCATAGGCCAGCCCGTCGGCGGGACGGCGCACGACCCGAAAGGTGCGGCGCGCCGGTTCCGCGGGATCGACCTGGCTGACCATCGACACGGTCTGTGGACCGAGCGCCGCCAGTTCATCGAGGAAGGTGACCACCACGGCCAGTGTCCGGCGCTCGATGACCGTGCCCAGGATCCACTTGCTGATCAGCAGCTGGTCGGTGAGCGTGGTCGAGCTGAAGCTCTCGTTCATCACCAGCAGGCTGCGCCCGGTCGCCTGTTCCAGGATGTCGCGCATCCGGCGCAGCTCGTCCTCGAGCTTGCCGGCCATGTCCTCGACCTCCTCCACTCGCTCGAAGTGGGCAAAGACGTGATCGACGAGCTCGAGTCGCACCGTGCTGCCGGGCACGGGCACGCCCAGCGCCGCGAGGTGGTGCAGCTGGCCGACCGTCCGGGCAAACGTCGTCTTGCCGCCCTGGTTGGGGCCCGAGATGACCAGGATGCGTTCAGGGTCGGTCAGCTCGAAGTCGTTGGGTACGAGCGGCGTGTGCTCGTCGGTCAGCGAGCGTGCGAGCGCGAGGTCGAAGACGTCCCGCCCATAGACATGATCCGGCCGATCGACCACTTCCGGGATGCAGAAAGAGAGCCCTGGGCGGGCCAGGCGATCAAGGTGATCGAGGTAGGCGAGATAGAAGCCGGCCTCGCGGTCGAGGCGGGTCAGGATGGGATCGGCGAAGTCCGGGTGGCGCTCGACGAAGCCGGCCAGGGCGTCGAACTCGGGGCGGTGGAGCTGGGCGACCAGGTCGAGGACTGCCGTCTCGACGTGATTGAGCTCGACACGCGAGGCGAACTCGAATTCGTACGCCGTGCCCTCGTCCTGCTGGAACTTGGCGAACGTCTGCAGCACCTCGGCGCCGTAGTCGGGCTCCTCGCGATGGCGGCTGACGATCACCCGATCGCCTTTGATGCGCAACCGGTAGCGCAACTCGGCGAGCGTCGTCGTGACGCTCTGTGTCTCATCGGCCAGTTGCTCGAAGGCGCCCGAGGCCACGTACCGCGCCAGGAACTCGGCGAGCTCGGTCATGCCCTGCGACACGGGCACCTGCGCGCGCAGGTCGGCCTCAAGCTGTGAGACCGCCCGGCAGTACACCGACGCGCCATCGAGATGCCAGCGCGCGCGCTCCCAAGCGTGATGCGAACGACGGGCATGGTCCAGGCAGGCGCGCACGCTGGCCATGGCCTTGGCGAAGGCCGCCAGGGCCGCACGGATCGGCTTCCGTTCCAGGTCGCGGAAGACCTGCTGCCGATACTCGACCCCGGCCAGGTCCGTGAGCCGCGTCCAGAAGAACGGCTCGAGGTTGTGGTCGTGGCGCCCCGCGGTGATGGCGCGGACGATCGCATCGAGCCGCAGGTCCTCGAAGTAGGCAGGGGCCGCGGCGAGGATGGGCGTGTCCGCCGAGTCGGGTGGATAGAGCAGGCTGCGGAAGGCAGCGCGCAGCGGGCCGCGGCGGGTGGCGCGCTTCTTCTGGGTGAGTGTCGGGGTGTTCATCTGATCGGCCTCAACTCCGGCTCACGCCGTAGAGGCCGTCAGCGGCACCCGCGGATCGACAGGACGAACCTGTCAGGCGAGCCTCATCGCCAGGTGCGAATCGTACTTCACGCCCGTGGATCCGGATCGCGCGCGCTCGGGACCCCGGCACCCGAGTGGGCTCACCCTCCCGGAGCCGTGAAACACCCGACTTGGTCATACTCGCGCCCGGCGAACACAAGAGCAGCTCCGCGACCGGGTTTCTGGTCATACGCGCGCCGCCGTGCGGGGCGCTTTGGCCAAGTGGCCAGGTTGTGGGTCTGGGAGCTGACATAGCGCGCATAACGCGCGCCCCCGGCGCGTATGACCAGGTCGTCTACGGCTAGGCTCCATGCTGATGGCTGCGAACCAGGGACGCCGCACACCGGCTGCCTCGCGCGCGTTTCGCTTCGTGGTGCTCGTGGGCGTCATGAGCCTGTTCGCCGACTTCGCCTACGAGGGCATGCGCAGCATCGCCGGCCCGTATCTGGCCCTGCTCGGTGCCAGTGCGACCGCGGTGGGCGTCGTCGCCGGCCTGGGCGAGCTGCTCGGCTACGGGCTGCGCATCTTCTCCGGCCGCCTCAGTGACCGCACCAACCAGTTCTGGCCGATCACGATCATCGGCTACGTCATCCAGATGGCCGCCGTGCCCGCGCTGGCGCTGGCCGGCAACTGGCCCATGGCCGCCGCGCTGATCGTGCTCGAACGTATCGGCAAGGCCATCCGCAACCCGCCACGCGACGTGATGCTGTCGCACGCCGGGGCACAGGTTGGCCTGGGCTTCACCTTCGGCCTGCACGAGGCGCTCGACCAGCTCGGCGCTTTCCTGGGCCCCCTCGCGATCGCCGGCATCCTCGCGCTGCAGGGCGACTACGTGACCGCGTTTGCCTGGCTGGCACTGCCCGCCGGTCTGACGCTGGCGACGCTTGCCGTCGCGCGCATCACGTACCCCCGACCCGAGGAGATGGAGCACGCGCCACCGCCCGACATGCAGGCCGCCGGCATGCCGCGCGTGTTCTGGATCTACCTCGCCGCGGCGGCCCTGGTGGCGGCCGGTTTCGCCGACTTCCCGCTGGTTGCCTTTCACCTCGCCAGCGCCAATGTGGTCGCCGCGCCGGACATCCCGCTCTTCTACGCGCTGGCGATGGCGATCAGTGGCGCGGGTTCCCTGGTGCTCGGGCGGCTGTTTGATCGAGTGGGCTTCCGGGTGCTGATCGGGCTGACCATCGTCACGTCGGTCTACGCTCCCCTCGCCTTCGCGGCCGACTGGGTGCCGGTGGTCGCTGGCATGGCACTGTGGGGCGTGGGCATGGGTGTGCACGAGTCGATCATTCCCGCGGCAGTGGCGCAGATGGTGCCGCACGCCCGGCGCGCATCGGCGTACGGCCTCTTCACCGCGGGCTACGGCGTGGCCTGGTTCGCGGGCAGCGCGCTGATGGGCATCCTCTATGACGTGGCGTTCCCGGCGCTGCTCGCCTTCTCGATCGTGGCCGAGCTGGCTGCGGTGCCGCTGCTGGTCGTCATCTGGCGCCAGCGCCGCCAGAGCGCGCAATGAGCGACCCGGAGCTGCCGGAGCACGTCCGGCGCAACCGTGCCTACTGGGACGGCATGGCGCAGGAATGGATCGAGCCGGGACGGGCGGCGTGGCAGAGCGAGGAGCCATACTGGGGTATCTGGCGCATCCCCGAGTCGGAGCTGCACCTGCTGCCGGACGATCTGGCCGGCATGGACGCGATCGAGCTGGGCTGCGGCACAGGGTACGTGTCGGCCTGGCTGGCGCGACGCGGCGCGAAGCCGGTGGGCATCGACAATTCGCCAAACCAGCTCGAGACGGCACGCGCGTTCCAGAAGGAGTTCGGGCTCGACTTCCCACTGCTGCTGGGCAACGCGGAGGAGGTGCCGCTGCCGTCGGGGAGCTTCGACCTGGCCATTTCCGAGTACGGCGCGGCGATCTGGGCCGACCCCTACCGCTGGATCCCGGAGGCCGCGCGCCTGCTTCGCCCCGGCGGGCGGCTGGTCTTCGTCACCAACGGCACGCTGATCATGCTGACGATGCCCGACCTGGAGGCGAGCGGACCGGCCACAGAGCGGATGCTCAGGCCATATTTCGGCATGCACCGCTTCGAGTGGCCCGACTCAGAAGGGGTCGAATTCCACCTGGGCTACGGCGACTGGATCAGGCTGCTGCGCGCGAACGGCTTCGAGGTCGAGGACCTGGTCGAGTTCCGGCCGCCGGCAGACGCCGCGGCGCGATCACGGTTCGAGTGGGTGACGCTCGAATGGGCGCGCCGGTGGCCCAGTGAGCAGGCCTGGAAAGCCCGCAAGAGATCGCCTGCGCGTTAGGGCGCAGCGTACCGCCCGCATTCTTGCGCCAACGCGTAGGCGAACGGTAAGGGGCGCTGGTGGCCGCGGCCCTGCCCCTTGTCGACCACCCGACCGCCCGGATTGGTAAATCGCCCATGGTTGTGCGACTAGCGCCTTCGCCGCCCGCGCCACGGCCGTCGTTATGCGCCGCGTACCTGCCTGCGTACGAATGCAGGTGGTACAGCGGTCGATTTGGACACGTGGCCGGGGCAGTGCGCCTCAGCTCTCGTCACCTTCATCGCCTTCGTCGACGGGAGGCTCGGCGTCGTCGTCGGCCAGCAGGCGGTACATCTGGCGCCGGGCGTCGGCCAGGATGCGCGTCGCCTCCGCGCGCGCGCGCGCCGAGCCGAGCCGGTGGACCTGCATGACCGCGCCCATCAGCTGCATGCCGGTGCGCGGCAGGTCGCGGCTGTCGTCGGGCTCATCGTCCGACCAGGGATCGGGCGCCGGGTTGGCTTCGGCTGCCGCGCGGCCTGCGTCGGTCAGCGTGTAGGTGCGTCGGCCGTCGACCTCCGCGCTGGTGAGAAGACCTTCGTCCTGCAGCTGCTGGAGCGTCGGGTAGACCGAGCCCGCGCTTGGCCGCCAGCGCCCGCCGCTCTGCGCCTCGAGCGCCTGGATGACCTCGTAGCCGTGCATCGGCTTGGCAGCCAGGGCGGCGAGGATGAGCGGACGAATATCGCCGCGGCGGATCGTACCGCCACCAAAGGCGCGCCGGCCGAACATGCGCCGGAAGCCCTGCTGCAGGTCCTCGGGTGTGACACCGCGCCACTCGCGGTGGTGCGTGCGGTGTTGGAAGTGATCTGATCTGGACATCTTGTGTACGTGTTCCTTTGTGCTATGTCGCGTGCTATCACGCCGCATCACGATATATCGCGACACTGCAGTTGTCAAGCCAGCCCGTGGCGGGGCCGGACCCCCGCCGCGGGACTTAACCTTCCGGGTCGGCCGCGGCGCAGCCCGCTGTCAGACGCCCTCGCCCAGGTACGCCTGTTCGCCGTGGATGGCGGAGTCGAGTTCCATTTCCTCGGCGGCCTGGCTCACCCGGACGGTGGTGACCCGGTCGATCAGCCAGAGCATGCCGTAGGTGAAGGCGAACGCCCAGACCGATGCGAACACGGCCGCGACGAGCTGCTTGACGAAGAAGTCGGGGCTTCCGGCAAGGAGGCCGGTGGGACCGGTCGGATTGAATGCCGTGGTGGCCAGCACGCCCAGCAGGACGACACCGACGAAGCCGCCCACGCCGTGGACGCCCCAGACATCGAGCGCGTCGTCGAGGTTGAGCCGCTTCTTGAGCTCGATCGCGCCATAGCAAACGATGCCGGCCACGATGCCCATGATCACCGCCGCGACCGGTGACACGTAGCCGGCAGCCGGGGTGACGGTGGCCAGGCCGGCCACCGCGCCGGTGAGCAGCCCGACGAAGCTCGGGCGCTTCTCGAAGATCCACGCCATGACCAGCCACGCGATCGCCGCGAACGAGGCCGCGAGGTCGGTGTTGAAGAAGGCGACCGCCGTGGTGGAGTCGACGCTGAACTCGCTGCCGGCATTGAAACCGTACCAACCGAACCACAGCAGACCGGTGCCCAGGGCGACGAGCGGAATGCTGTGCGGGCCGCGATCGGCGAACGCCCGTCGCCCGATGTAAAGCACCGACGCCAGCGCGGCCATGCCGGCGATGTTGTGGACGACGATCCCGCCGGCGAAGTCCTTGACGCCCCACTGGGCCAGGAAGCCGCCGCCCCAGATCATGTGCACGAAGGGGAAGTAGACGAACAGCAGCCACCCGGTGAGGAACAGCATGTACGCCTTGAAGCTCACCCGGTTGGTGAAGGCACCCGTGATCAGGGCGGGGGTGATGATCGCGAACATCATCTGGTAGGCGATGAACACGATCTCGGGGATCGAGGAGTTGGGCGAGGGCGAGTCGAGCGACACCCCGTTCAGGAAGGCCTTGTCGAGGTTCCCGATGACCCCGCCGACATCCCCGCTGAAACACAGCGAGTAGCCGACGACGAACCAGATGATCGTGGTCCAGCCCATCGACACGAAGCTCTGGATCATGATCGCCAGGACGTTCTTGCGACCGACCAGGCCGCCGTAGAAGAAGGCCAGGCCCGGCGTCATGAGCATGACCAGGCTGGTGCACAGGAGCATGAACCCGGTGTTGCCGGTGTCCAGGTGAAGCATCGACCGACTCCTCAATCGCGAATGGCCCACGCGAGGCGCGGACCACGGCGGCCGACGTCCCGCCCCCCGCCGGCAAGTCTCGGCGGCCAGACCTTCACAGCCAGTGCCGAATGGCACGCCCGCCACGTGCTCGACGGCTGCCCGTCAGACCTACCCCGGCAGGACCTGCCCCAACTCGCTGCCACTCCAGCTTATGCGGACCTGCTGCGGTCGAACAACGGCACTAGGGATCTCCCTAGTTCCAGCCGGTCTGCCGTTGATGTAGAAGTGGTCGCGGGCGCAGCTCGGCTGCAGGTACATCGGGGAGCAAGCTACTGCCCGGCCCTCCGGGGTCCTGCAGCTCAGTTCGTTCGGTGACGTTCACTCGAGCTGCGCCCCATTTTCTCCACCTCCGCCTACAGCGCGCCGGTAGTGCTGACGATGCCGCGGGTGAGCGAGGGCCGCCTCCAGGGCATTCTCGTCGCGCAAGCCATGGGCGCCCCCGTGCTCGCGGATCTGTCGGAAGTGAGCGTCATCGACGGCCAGGCGCGCCAGAGCCAGCAAGGCTCGGGCCGGCGCCTGGTCAGCCGGCGGATACGTCGCGGAGGGCTGACCAGGGCGGCAGGGAACGGCTCAGCAGCAGGCCGCCCAGCATCGCCACGAGCGGTAGGGACGCCAGCGACCGCGAGATGGCCACCTCGCTGGTCGAGGACGGCAGACGTCCTTCAATCAAGTCGAGCATTCCTCGAGCGAGGCCCTCGAGGTCGGCCGAGCGTACCGTCACGCTTACCCGCCGGCCGGGCAGCACGACGACACCGTCCGCGGTGGACATCTCCTCGACGGTCGAGCCGGCGGGTAGCGTGGAGCGAAGCTGATCAGTGCTCGCCTGCACGCCCGGCATCGTGTAGGCCTCGGCATCTGCAGCGCCCATGACCCACGTCGCGACGGTTTCCGCGCCCGGCGTCACTGTCTCGAAATAGGTGATGCCGCCGACCATTCCGGTCACGGGCAGCATGATCAGCAGCCCGACCAGGACGCTGCGCCATCGGTTGCGGCGGATATTCCGCCAACTGATGCGCAGCACGGCGCGTGCGCTCGAAAAGCTCATGCGGCCCCTGCAACAAGTGGCTGCTGGTGGCGCGCCTCATCGACGATCCGGCCGTCGCGCAAAAAGACCACGCGATCGGCCCACGCAGCGTGCGCAGCATCGTGCGTGACGAGGATGGCCGTGCCGCCGTCGCTGCAGTGCGCGCGCAGGAGGCGCATGACCGACTCGCCGGTGATCGAGTCGAGCGCGCCGGTCGGCTCGTCGGCGAGCAGGATCTTGCGCCCGCCCACGAGAGCGCGGCCGATCGCTACCCGCTGCTGCTCGCCACCCGAGAGATCGTCGGGGTAGCGGTCGGCGAGATCCGCCAGGCCGAGTGAGCGCAGGGCCACGTCTGCTGCTGCCCGCGCCTCCTTCACCGGTTTGCCGTCAAGATCCATCGGCAAGGACACGTTCTCGCGCGCGGTCAGGCCGGCGAGCAGGTTCAAGTCCTGGAAGACATAGCCGACCGTGCGCCGGCGGAGGACCGCAAGACCGCCGCCGTTCAGGCCCGCCAGGTCCCGACCCGCGACCGCGATCCGTCCGCCGGTTGGTCGATCGAGCCCGCCGATCAATGACAACAGGGTTGTCTTGCCCGATCCGCTGGGTCCCATGATGGCCACGAACTCACCCGCGCCAACGGTCAGCGAGGTGGGATGGAGGGCCACAACCCGCGTGTGTCCCTTGCCGAACTCGCGAGTGACACCATCCAGTTCGACGACTGGCGTCATTGCCTGTCCTCCCCCTGTCGATCTTGGCTGGCTCGGATGCGAGCGTCGCAGGCGTCCAGCCAGCGGATCTCGGCCTCACTCCGGTAGATGAGTGCGTCGAGCATGAGCAGGAAGGCCAGGTCGTCAGGATCGGCGCCTGCCTTGCGCCGGGTGTAGGCCTGGAGCTGCTCGACCGATGCGGTGCGCTGGCGTTGCAGCA
>CAZSWK010000037.1:0-12930 GCA_964610835.1 uncultured Anaerolineaceae bacterium
GCAGGCCGGCCATCTCGGTGGCCAGGTTGGGCTGGTAGCCCACCGCCGACGGCATTCGACCGAGCAAAGCTGAAACCTCCGAGCCCGCCTGGGTGAAACGGAAGATGTTGTCGATGAACAGGAGTACGTCGCGCCCTTCGTCGCGGAAGAACTCCGCCATCGTCAGGCCAGTCAACCCCACGCGCAGGCGCGCGCCCGGCGGTTCGTTCATCTGGCCGAAGACCATGACCGTCTTGCCGATGACGCCCGACTCGGTCATCTCGTGTAGCAGGTCGTTACCCTCGCGCGAGCGCTCGCCCACGCCGGCGAACACCGAATAGCCGCCGTGCTCCTCGGCCACGTTACGGATCAGCTCCTGGATGATGACCGTCTTGCCCACCCCGGCGCCGCCGAAGACGCCGACCTTGCCGCCCTTGGCGAACGGCGCGATCAGGTCGATCACCTTGAGGCCGGTCTCGAAGACCTCCGTCGCGGTCGCCTGATCCTCGAAACTGGGCGCCTCGCGGTGAATCGGATAGTGCTGATCTGCCTTGACCGGCCCCTTCTCGTCGATCGGCTCGCCGAGGACGTTGAAGATGCGACCCAGGGTGGGCGGGCCGACGGGGACGCTTATCGGGCCGCCCGTGTCCACGGCTTCCGTGCCGCGCGCCAGGCCGTCGGTCGTCGTCATCGCCACGGTCCGCACCCAGTTATTGCCCAGGTGCTGCTGCACCTCGCACACCAGTGGGCTCCCCGGGCGCTTGATCTCGACCGCGTTGAAGATGAACGGCAGGTCACCCTGCGGGAACTCGATGTCCACGACCGGGCCGGTGATGGCGATCACGTGGCCGGTCTTGGTCTTGCTGGGTGTGGCGACAGCCATGGTCGGTCAGAACCTCCTCTGCGTCAGAGCGCCTGGGCGCCTGTCGCGATCTCGATCATCTCGCGTGTGATGTTCGCCTGGCGAACCTTGTTGTAGGTCAGCGTCAAGTCCTCGATCAGGTCCTCAGCGTTCTCAGTGGCGTTCTTCATGGCCACCATCTGGGCCGAATAGAAGCTTGCCGTGAGCTCCAACGCGGCCTGGAACACGCGTGTCGCGACGTAGCGTGGCAGAAGCTGCCGCAGCACCGCGTCGGGATTGGGCTCGAAGATGAACTGTCGTCCGGGGATCCCGGCCTCCATATCGTCGCTCGGCTCGATGGGCAAGAGACGATCGATGACTGGCCGCTGAACGAGCGTCGAGATGAAGCGTGGATAGACCAGATCTATCGCGCTGTAGGTCTCGGCCAGGTAGTCATCGGTCAGCAACCGCGCGAGCGGCACGATCGATGCGAAATCGGGCCGCTCGCCAAAGCCCTCGAAGGTCGCCGCGATGGGGACATGCGAGCGGCGCATGGCCGCGTGACCCTTGCGACCCACCGTGACCACCCGGATCTCGTCGCTGGAGGCGGTGATCTGCTCGGAGGCGAAGCGGATGGTGTTGGTATTCAGCGAGCCCGCCAGGCCGCGGTCACTGGTCAGCAGCACCAGCGCGCGGGTGCCGCCCTCGCGCTTGGCGAGCAACGGATCATCCTCGCCGCCGAGGACGGCGGCCACGTCGGCCAGGACCTCGTCGATCTTGTCGGCATACGGCCGCGACTGGAGCGTCGCGTCCTGGGCACGCCTCAGCTTCGACGCCGCGACGAACTGCATGGCGCGCGTGATCTGTTTGATGTTGCGCACCGATGAGATCCGCCGCCGGATCTCGCGTTGGCTGGGCATCTCGCGCCGCTACCTGCTGCCTAGGCCAGGAAGGTCTGCTTGAACGCCTCGGTCGCCTCGCGCAGACCGTCGACGATCTCGTCGTTGAGTGCCTTCTTGTCGCCCAGAGTCTTGAGCAGCTCGGCGCGCTCGGACTCGAGGAAGCGGTAGAAGCGCTGTTCGAAATCGCGGATGCGCGCCGTCGGCACCTCGTCCAGATAGCCGTTCGTCACCACCCACAGGATCGCCACCTGCTTCTCGACCGGCAGCGGCTCGTACTGCGGCTGCTTGAGCACCTCGGAGGTCTTCTCGCCTCGCGTCAGCTGATCGCGGGTTGCCTTGTCGAGGTCGGAGGCGAACTGAGCGAAAGCAGCCAGCTCGCGATACTGCGCCAGGTCGAGCTTCAGGGGCCCGGCGACCTTCTTCATCGCCGACGTCTGCGCGGCCGATCCCACGCGGGACACGGAGATGCCCACGTTGAGGGCTGGCCGTTGGCCCGCGTTGAACAGGTCCGACTCGAGGTAGATCTGGCCGTCGGTGATCGAGATGACGTTGGTGGGAATGTAGGCGGACACGTCGTTGGCCTGTGTCTCGATGACCGGCAGTGCCGTCAGTGATCCCCCACCGTTCTCGGCATTGAGGCGGGCCGCCCGTTCGAGCAGTCTGCTGTGCAGGTAGAAGACATCGCCCGGATATGCCTCCCGGCCGGGTGGCCGGCGCAGCAGGAGCGACATCTCGCGGTATGCCCAGGCGTGCTTGGTCAGGTCGTCGTAGACGCACAGCGCATCCTTGACCTTGGTCCCGTCCAGATCGACCCCGTTCTCCATGATCTCTTCGCCCATTGCCGCGCCGGCATAAGGGGCGATGTACTGAAGCGAGGCCGGGTCGTCTGCGCCGGCGACAACCACGATGGTGTGCTCCATCGCACCGTGCTGCTCCAGCACCGCCACGGTCTTGGCCACCGTCGAGAGCTTCTGGCCGATGGCGACATAGATGCACACCAGGCCCTTGCCCTTCTGGTTGATGATCGTGTCGAGGGCAATGGCGGTCTTGCCTGTCTGACGGTCGCCGATGATCAACTCGCGCTGACCACGGCCAACGGGGATCAGCGCGTCGATCGCCTTGATGCCGGTCTGCACCGGCGTATCAACGCTCTGACGCTTGATGACGCCCGGCGCGATGCGTTCGATCGGCCGCGTCGACTTCGCCCGGATGGGCCCCTTCTCGTCGATCGGCCGCCCGAGCGGATCGACCACGCGACCGATCAACGCGGCGCCGACGGGCACCTCGATGACCCGCCCGGTGGTCTTGACCTGATCACCCTCTTTGATCGTCGTGTAGTCACCCAGGATGACCACGCCGACGGTCTCCTCCTCCAGGTTGAGGGCCATGCCCATCACGCCGCCGGGGAATTCGAGCAGCTCGGACGCCATCGCCCCTTCCAGGCCGTAGACCTGGGCGATGCCGTCGCCGACCTCGACCACCGTGCCGACGGAGCGCATTTCGACACTGACGTCGAACTGGTCGATCGCCGACTTGATGATGGTCGTGATCTCGTCTGCCTTGATTGCCATCCGCTGAAACTCCTAGCTGAAACTGCCGCTGGCGATGCGCTCGCGCAGGCGCTCCAGGCGGCCCCGCACGCTGCCGTCGAGCAGCTGGTCCCCCATGCGCACCTGTACCCCGCCGAGCAGTGCCGGATCGACGGCCAGGCGCAGCTCGATACGTGCGCCGGTCATCTCCTCCAGCCGCTCGCGCAGCGCTTTCACTTCTGCTTTGTCGAGCTCGCCGGCGCTCGTCGCAGTCGCCTCGACGACGCCCGCGTTGCGGTTGTAGAGCGCGCGATATTCGCGCGCGATGCCGGGCAGCAGCTCCAGTCGCCGCCGGCGCAGCACGATGCCCAGCAGGCTGTCCAGCGGCGCGAGCATGTCCGACTTGAACAGCGCCCGAAATACCGCGTGTCGTTCGCCAAAGGGCACGGCCGGATCTTCGAGGCGGCGCACGACCTCCTCGTCACTCAGCGCCGCTGCGACGCGGTCGAGCTGCTCGAGCCATTCCTCGACGGTGCCGTCCCGTTGCGCAATCTCAAAGACCGCCTCGGCGTAGCGACGGGCAGTGGTCGAGGGCAGTCGGGCCATGCTCAGCTGCGCTCCGCAGGCTGCGTGCCCGGCTTGACTTCGGTCAGGAACTCGTCGACCAGGCGACGCTCGCGCTGGCTGGTCATCGTCTCACCGACGACGCGGCCGGCGGCCGAGAGGGCCAGCTCGGCGACCTGGCCACGAACGTCGGCCAGGGCACGTTCTCGTTCGGCGTTGATGTCCGCCGCCGCCCGCTCGCGCATCTGCTCGAGTTGGGCGCGCGTATCGGCCATGTCGCGCTCGCGGTTCTCATCGGCCAGGCGCTGTGCCCTGACCAGGATCTCTTCCGCCTCCGCGCGCGCCTGGGCAAGCACCGACAGGCGCTCGTTGGCCGCTTCCTCGCGCTCGAGACGTGCGGCATCTGCATCGCGCAGACCCTGCTCGATGCGGTTCCGTCGTTCCTCGAGCATCCGGCTCACCGGCCGGAACGCGAAGACCTGGATGACCGCCAGGAAGAACAGAAAGTTGAGCGCGGCGACCAGTATCCAGAAGCCGTTGAAGACGATGCCACTCGCGGCCTCCTGTTGCGGCGGAGGCAACGGCGCGGCCGCGAGCGGACCGAGGACTGCGAAGAGGAAGTTCAACGTTGGGCGCCCGCTACTACTTCAGGAAGACGATCAGGACCCCGACCACGAACGCCAGCACGCCGAGGCCTTCGGCGAACGCAGCGCCGATGATGAATGTGGCGCGGATGATGCCCGCGGCATCGGGATTGCGTCCCATCGCGCTGGTCGACAAGCCGGTCAGAATGCCGATGCCAATCCCGGGGCCAATGACCCCCAGGGCGGCCAGGCCAGCGCCGATCTGTGCGACGTCCATCTATCTCTCCTCCTTCGTGCCGTGTCGCTGCGGACGCAACGACTCGCGGCGATGAATCACGATTTGGGCCCTAGGGTGACGACAGTGCCTTCTCCGGCGGGCCCATGTTGCCCTCCGGTTCCGTAGCGTAAACGGGCGCGGCATGTTCCTCCTCGCCGTGCCCCTCGATGGCGATCAGTGTGAACATCAACGTCAGTACCGCAAAGATGAGCGCCTGGACAAAGCCGATGAACCCTTCCAGCGCGATGAACAGCACCGGCAACACGCTGAATAGCAGTGCCGTGAAGACGCCGACCATGATGCCGCCGCCGTACAGATTGCCGAAGAGTCGGAAGGCCAGCGTGACCGGCTTGAAGAACTCGAGCATGAACTCGATCAGGCCCACGAACAGGTCGATCAGACCATCGCTGATGCCCTTCTTGAAGCCGGAGAAGTTGAAGAACTTGCCCAGGTAGCCGCGCACGCCCAGCGAGCGCACGCCCTCAACGTGGAAGACGACGAACGAGACCAGTGCCAGGCCAACGGTGATGTTGATGTCGCTGGTGGGCGTGCGCAGGTAGTTGACCTTGTCGCCGAACAGGACCAGGTCGGTCCAGTTGGCGATCATGATGAACAGGAACAGCGCCGCGAACAGGGGGATGTAGGGCCGGGCCGGGGGCCCGCCGAGGGCCATGCCGAAGTTGGCGAACTGCTCGTACACCCACTCCCACGCGTTCTGGAAGCGGCCGGGGATCAGGCGCATGCCACGCGACGCGGCGATCGCCAGCGCGAGGATCACCAGCATCACGATCCAGGAGGTGAAGATGGTCGAGGTAATGCTGATGTCGAAGCCGATCTGCAACGCCGACGTCGACTGAGCTGGTGGCCCCAGGCTCCAGATGACCGTGGGCGGCGGGTACTCGATGTTCTGGAGGATGACCGACTTGGGATCAGGAAAGCCAGTTGACGGAGCGAGGAGGGCCGCGACGACGTCGACCACCACCACGACGACGGCGAACACGATGAGCCAGCGGCGCGCGCGTGACGGCCGCGCCGGCTGCTCGTCCACCTCGGAAGCGGCTTCTGCCTCAGGTTCGCTCGACACTCTCACTCCCCAGTTACTCGAACCGGTCGAGGAACCTGCTGATCTGACGTGCGACCGCTGCAGCACCGAGAGCCATCCCCAGCAGCGCGCCAACGAGCACGAAGATGGGGAGGGTATTGAGCTGCTGGTCGACCAGCCAGCCGAGCAGGATGCCCGGCAGGATCGTCATGATCAGGGTCAGGCCGATCCCCGAAAACAGGGCGAAGTAGGCACCCAGCCGCGGAAGATCGTTCATTGCCGGCCCGATAACGCGCGCGGAGTATACCTGAGCGACTCAGGCCTGCCCGGTGCGCGTCTGGTCGGCATCACCGCCCAGAACGCGTACGTCTTCGAGCGCCTCGGTCTCCGGTTCGACGGGGTAGCTGCTTCGCTCGAGACCGCCCGCGGCTCGCCGCGTCAGCAGGAAGAGCAGCAGCCCGCCGCCGATCACGACGAGCAGGAAGAACGAGATCTGGCCACGGCCCGATAGCAGGAAGCCGGCCAGGGCGAGCGCCAGGCCGAGCAGGTAGATGAGCAGCACCGCCTGGCGGTGGCTGAGGCCCAGGTCAAGCAGCCGGTGATGGAAGTGGCCGCGATCGGCGGAGAAGGGCGAGCGGCCGGCTGAAACGCGCCGGATGATGATCCAGAAGGCGTCAATGATCGGCACACCAAGCACCAGCAGCGCCAGCGCGACCTTGGCCGTGCCCAGGACCGACAGCGCGGCCAGCGCGTAGCCGACGGTGAATACCCCGGCCGTGCCGATGAACACGCGCGCCGGGTGGAAGTTGTAGGGCAGGAAGCCGAGCAAGGCTCCGGCGAGCAGGGCGCAAAGGGCCGCGACGAGCGGCTGGACGGGGGCCAGCAGCGAATTGATGCCGAGTGCCACCACGGCGATGATGGCCACGCCAGCGAGCAACCCATCGAGGCCGTCGATGAAGTTGACGCTGTTGATCATGCCCACGAACCACAACGTCGTCGCCGCCACGATGGCTACGTCGCCGAGGGTGCCCAGAGCCAGCGCCTGATCACCCAGCGGGTTCGGCAGGCGGTCGATGGAGATACCCGCCAGGAGCGCGATGGCGGCCAGCACGAACTGCCCGACGAACTGCCAGCGCGCGCGCAACTGCAGGCGGTCGTCCATGTAGCCGATCAAGGCGCCGACCGACACGCCGACGAACAACCCGCCCAGCTCCGGTACGCGAACGGCGCGCAGCGGCACGAACTCGAACACGGCGTTGGCGAGCACGCCGGCCAGCCCGACGCCCACGAAGGCGAGCGCGACGGCCAGTCCACCAGTGCGCGGGATCGGCCGTTCATGCACGCGGCGCTCATCGTCGGGCGTGTCGATGGCCGACAGCCTGGGTGCCAGCCGGATGACCAGGGGCGTCAACACGAAACTGACCGCGGCCGAGGCGACGAGCGCCAGCAGGATCAGCGGTAGGGCGTCGAGGGCGTCCCGGGTCACGTGTCGGGCAGGCCGGGCACCGGGAAGCGCGCGCAGATGTCGCGCACGCGCCCGGCCAGCTCACCCAGCTTGGCCGCGTCGTCTCGGTGGCGAATGGCATCGACGATCAGCCCGCCCACCGCGCGCATCTCGTCGGGGCCAAAGCCTCGCGTGGTCGTCGCCGGTGTGCCCACACGAATGCCCGAAGCAGTGTTGGGCGGCAGCGGATCGAACGGGATGGCGTTCTTGTTCACCGTGATGCCAACGCCATCGAGGATCGCCTCTGCCTCCTTGCCCGTGACCCCGAGAGGCGTCACGTCGACCAGCATCAGGTGGTTGTCCGTGCCGCCGGAGACGACGCGGGCCCCTTCCCCGGCGAGCGTGGCGGCCAGCACCGCGGCGTTCTCGACCGTCCGCCGCATGTCGGCCCGGAACTCATTGCTCGACGCTAGCCGCAGGGCCACTGCCTTGGCCGCAATGACGTGCATCAGCGGGCCGCCCTGCAGGCCCGGGAAGACCGCCTTGTCCACCTGCTTGGCGAGATCGGCGCGGCAGAAGACTAGGCCGCCGCGCGGGCCGCGCAGCGTCTTGTGGGTCGTCGTGGTAACGATGTCGGCGTGCGGGAACGGGCTGGGGTGGAGCCCGGCGGCCACCAGGCCGGCAATGTGCGCCATGTCGACCATCAGCAGCGCGTCGACCTCGTGGGCGATGTGCGCCATGCGCTCGAAGTCGATGATGCGCGGGTAGGCACTGGCACCGGCGACGATCATCTTGGGCCGCACCTCGCGCGCCTGGCGTTCGAGGGCGTCGTAGTCGATCCGCGCGTCCGCCTCGCGCACGCCGTAGGGGTGGACCTCAAACCATTTGCCGGAGAAGTTCACCGGCGACCCGTGCGTCAGGTGTCCGCCGTGAGCCAGGTTCATGCCCAGTATCGGGGCACCCAGCTCGAGCACGGCAATGTAGGCAGCCATGTTCGCCTGGGCTCCGGAGTGTGGCTGGACGTTCACGTGGGCGGCACCGGGGAACAATGCCAGGGCCCGTTCCTGCGCCAGCCGCTCAGCCTCGTCGACGTACTCGCAGCCGCCGTAGTAGCGCCGACCGGGCAGGCCTTCCGCATACTTGTTGGTCAGCCACGAGCCCTGAGCCTCGAGGACGGCGGAGAACGCATAGTTCTCGCTGGCGATCAGTTCAATCTTCCAACGCTGCCGTTCACGCTCGCCGAGCATCGCCGCCCATAGCTCCGGATCAACTTCCGCCAGGGGAGCCCAGGCAATTCCGCGCGGCGCGGCAGAAACGCTCACTTCTCGCGCAGTCTAGTCCTCACTCGCGACGCGGGTGATGTCGCTCGCTGGTATGGCGCCCTCGCGCAGGATGCGTGCGCCCAGGGGGTCGGAGGCGCAGTCGACGACCGTGGACGCGACGCCCCCACGCACCGGCCCATCGTCGACGATCAGCGTTAGTTCATCGGCCATGGCGTCGAAAACGGCGGCAGCACTCAGCGCCGCTGGTAACCCGCTCAGATTGGCGGAGCTGGCCGCCAGCGGGCCGAGGCGCCGGGCCAGGGCGCGCGGCACATCGTGGTCGGGCAGGCGCAACCCCAGGGTCGGCCGCCCGCCGCCCAGTAGGTCGGGCAGGTCCGTTGCCTCGCGCCGCGCGAGTACGAGGGTGAGTCCGCCCGGCCAGAAGGCATTTGCCAGGCGCTCGGCGACCGGTGACAGCCGTGCGATCGCGCGCGCCTGGTCGGTGGAGTCAATGAGCAGCTGGATGCCCTTCTCGGTGGAGCGCCGCTTGGTCTCGATCAGCCGCTCGACAGCCGCCTGGGTGGGCAGCACCGCCACCCCGTAGACGGTCTCGGTGGGCAGCGCGATGACCTCGCCGGCGCGCAGGGCTGCGACGGCAGCGTCGAGCGTGGCCGGGTCAGCGGCCGAGAGCAGGCGTGCCGTCACCTCTCGATCCTCGCCAGCTCGGCCACTCGCGGCGCGCCACCCAGGTCGTCGTGGATGGTCAGTGACCAGTCCGGCAGGGCGGCCGCCACCGCGGCACGTAGCGCCGTCACCTGGTCGGAGCCGATCTCGAGCAGCGCCGCGCCCCGAGGTGCCACCGCCGACGGCAACTGGTCCAGCAGGCGGCGAATCACGTCCAGTCCGTCAGCACCACCGTCGAGGGCGAGTGGCGGTTCGAAATGCGCCGCCACGGGTAGCTCGGGCACGGCCGTTGAGGGCACATAGGGCAGGTTGGCCAGGACCAGGTCCGCGCTTTGGCCATGTGCCTCGCCGGTCAGGTCGAGTTGCCCGAACTCGATCACGTCGGCAACGCCGTGCGCGACGGCATTCTCGACAGCCAGACCGAGCGCATCGGACGAGATGTCGGTGGCTCGAAATCGCAGATCGGCGAGATAACCGTGGCGACGGCACTCAACAGCCAGCGCCACGACGATGGCTCCAGCGCCCGTGCCGACGTCCCACGAGATGAGCTGTGTGCCGTCGCGCGGCCGGTCGGTGAGCGCGGCGCGTAGCCAGGTCAGCGCGAGCTCGACCAGTGTCTCGGTCTCGGGCCGCGGGATCAGGGCGCGCGCGTCAACGGCCAGGGCGATGCCGAAGAACTCCTTGAGCCCGCGGATATAGGCGACGGGCTCGCCGTGTGCACGGCGCTCAAGCATTGCTGCAGTGGCGCTTCGGCGGCCGTCGCTCAACAGGGCGGCGGGCGCGGCCAGCAGTCCTGCGCGATCGGCACCCAGGGCATGACCGAGCAAGAGCTCGGCATCGAGCCGGGGCGTGGGGGAGCCACTCCGCTGCAGGTATGCGGTCGCGGCGGTCAGCGCGGCGCCGACGGTCGCCGGAAGAGCGGGCGGACTAGGCGCGGACGACGACCGATTCGCCGGCATGTGCCAGCCGCTCCGCCTGGTCCACCGCGATCAACTCGTCGAGCAGCCGGTCCAGCTCCCCGTCGAGCACGGCCGGCAGGTTGTGAACGTCGACGTTGATGCGGTGGTCGGTGACCCGGTCCTGCGGATAGTTGTAGGTCCGGATCTTTTCCGATCGCTCACCCGAGCCGACCATGCTGCGGCGCGCCTCCGCCTCTGCCTCGTGCGCCTTGCGCTGCTCCATCTCCAGCAACCGGGCGCGCAGCACCGACATCGCTTTGGCGCGGTTCTTGTGCTGACTCTTCTCGTCCTGGATGGCCACCACCAGCCCGGTCGGCAGGTGCGTAATGCGGACGGCCGAGTCGGTCGTGTTCACGCTCTGACCGCCTGGCCCCTGGGAGCGGTAGACGTCGATGCGCAGGTCCTTCTCGTCGATCTGGACCTCGACCTCGTCGGCTTCCGGCAGCACGGCCACAGTCGCGGTCGAGGTATGGATGCGCCCGCTCGACTCCGTTTCCGGGACCCGCTGCACCCGATGCACGCCGCCCTCGTACTTCAGGCGGCTATAGGCGCCCTTGCCACGCACCTCGAAGATGACCTCGCGCAGGCCGCCGATACCCGTCTCGTTGGCTGTCAACACCTCGGTCTGCCAATGCCTGCGCTCGGCATAGCGCTTGTACATGCGGAACAGCTCTGCAGCGAACAGTGCGGCCTCTTCGCCGCCCGTCCCGGCACGGATCTCGACGATGACGTTCTTCTCGTCGTGTGGGTCGCGCGGCAGGAGCAGGACGCGCAGCTCGCTGACCAGCGTGGCCTCATCACGCTCGGCAATCTCCATCTCCTCACGCGCCAGTTCGCGCAGCTCCGGATCGGACTCAGCCGCACGAGCGGATTCGAGCCGGGCACGTGCGTCGCGCAGGCGCTGATACGTGGTCACGATCGGCGTCAGCTGAGCCTGCTCACGTCCCAGTTCGCGCGCCCGGGACGGGTCGCCAGCCACCTCCGGCCGAGCCCACTCCGCCTCGATCTCGTTCAGCCGCTGTTCGAGCGCGTCGAGGCGTTGGTCGAGCCCGGCGTGCCCGTCGCTCATCGGACCAGTTGGTCGGACGCCGGGTCGGCCTCTCTCGCGGCAGTTACGGGCTCGGGATCAAGCCTCGCCGTCGGCGCCTGTTCGGCCAGGTGGCGGCGCGGTGGGTCGTAGCTGCCACTCGGTGCCGTCTCACCGTTCGCCGCGAGGGCTTCCTGCATGGAGGCGATCGCGACCTCGATCATCGAATCTTCCGGCTGGCGCGTCGTGATCGACTGCAGCCAGATACCGGGCAGGAAGAGCCAGCGAATCCACCAGCGCTCCCGATAGCGTGCCCCGATGCGCAGTAGTTCGTAAGCGAGCGACGCAATGACGGGGATCAGCAGGATGCGCCCGACGATGGCCACGACCAGGCTCTGCCCGGCGAGCAGGCTGAACATCAGGATGCTCAGGATGATGAAGATGACCAGGAACTCCGTGCCGCAGCGTGGGTGAGCAGTCGGATAGCCACGCACGTGCTCGACATCAAGTGGATCGTCGTGCTCGAGGGCATGGATGGTCATGTGCTCGGCGCCGTGGTACTGAAAGGTGCGCCGGATCTCCGCCGAACGACTGACCAACAAGAGGTAGCCGACAAAGACCACGACGCGGATCAACCCCTCGAGCAGATGCTGCACGAGCGCCTGGCTGTTGGCCAGCGCGGATGTCGTCGCGCCAGCTACGAAGAGCGGCAGGAGCACAAACAACCCGACCGCCAGGACGAGCGTTATCACCAATGTCAGCGCCATGGCGCCGCGACCCAGTTCGGCGCCATCGGCCTGCGCCTGCACGGAACCAGAGCGCATCAGCCAACGCGTGCCAACGACCAGCGTCTCATAGAGCACGACCAGGCCACGGAAGAACGGCGCCCGCGCGAACCGGTTGCGGTGGAGGATCGAGTCCAGCTGCTCCTGCGCGCCGACTATCGAGCCGTCGGGATGGCGCATCGCCACGCCCAGCGCGAAACGGCCGCGCATCAGCACGCCCTCGAGCAGCGCCTGGCCACCGAAGTCGCTTCGTGCCATCAGCCGAGTCTAGGGACTACCGATGCGGCCGCCCACCCCTCGAACACGCCTCGATGCCCGCCGAGTGGGCTAAAGCCGTGCAGACCGCTCGAGGCGCTTCTGGAAGCGTTCGACCTGACCGGCTGTGTCGACGATCGTCTGCTTGCCCGTGAAGAACGGGTGACAGTTGGAGCAGATGTCGACGCGCAGGTTTGGCTGGGTCGAACCGACCTCGAAGGTCGTATGGCATGAACCACACACCACCGTCGCGTGGTGATACTTCGGGTGGATGTCCGGCTTCATGCGGCGTCTCCCGCGCCGGTCGCGACCGGTTGCTCGGTCACCACGCGAACGCGCTTCTTGTCTTTGCGTTCGTGCTCGAACTTCACGCGTCCGTCAACCGTTGCGAACACGGTGTAGTCACGGCCCAGATTGGTGCCCGGACCGGCCAGGAACGTCATGCCGCGCTGGCGGACGATGATCGAGCCAGCAGACACGAGCTGCCCGTCGCCGGCCTTTACGCCCAGCCGCTGGCCGACGCTGTCGCGCCCATTCTTCGAGCTGGAACCAGCCTTCTTATGTGCCATCAGGAATCCTTCTTCGTGCTCTTGCTGCCGCGCGTCGATCGAGTCGCTTTTGGTTTCTCGGCGGGAGTTTCTGCGTTGCCTGGGCCCTCGGCACCCTGATCAGCGGTCTTGGCACTCTTGGTCGAGGTGGCGCCCTTGGCTGCGCGACTCCCGCTGGCCCCTCGGGTTCGGCTGGTCGCCTTGGCGGCCGGCTTGGGCTCAGGCGCCGACTGATCGGACGTGTCGGG
>CAZSWK010000037.1:13030-20346 GCA_964610835.1 uncultured Anaerolineaceae bacterium
GGCTGCCTTTGCCGTGGCTGCCTTTGCCGTGGCTGCCTTGGTGGTCCGCTTGCGCTTCCCAGTGGCGGACTCGCTCTTCGTCTCCGTCGCCTCCGCGTCTGCTGCCAGCTTGCTTGCCAACGCCTGATCGGCGGCAGCCTTGCGCTCCGCCTCGGCGAGGGCGTCGCGTTGCGCCTTCGCCTGGCGCTGGGCTTGAGCACCCGCCTGCTGCGCCGCACTGCGGCCGTCAAGCTGGATGTCTGCGACGCGCAACACGGTCAGTTCCTGCCGGTGTCCCTGCTTCGCGCGGTGGCGCGCCTTGGGCCGGTACTTGAAGATGACCAGTTTCTTGCCCCGATCCTGACGAACGACTTGCGCGGTGACCGTCGCCTTGGCCACGACCGGGGTACCGATATGCGCCGCTTCTCCGTCGGCGACCAGCAGGACGCGATCGAAAGTGACCGAATCGCCCGGGTTGCCCGGCAGGCGCTCGACCGCAAGCTCAGTGCCAAGTTCGACGCGGTATTGCTTGCCACCCGTTTCGATTACTGCGTACATGCGTTCTCCACGCGGCGCGCGCTGCACGCCTGCTGTATTTCGTGACGCTGGTTGTCACCCGGCGCGGCAGTCGCCGCGGCGCTGGGCGCGACTGCGAAGGATAGCACGAGCCACGGTATTTGCCCAGGAACAAATGTGAACGGATGTTCTATCTGCTGTCGCTGGCTGCACCGCCCTACCAGGGCGCCCGCGAGACGTGCATGTGAATGCTCTGCAGCACGCCCAGGGCAATGGCCGTACTGATCAGCGATGCACCGCCGTGGGTGATGAAGGGCAGCGGAATACCGGTCACCGGCATGATCCCTGAAACCATGCCGGCATTGACCAGCAGCTGGAAGACGAGCATCGCCGTGACCCCTCCGGCAAACGCGACTCCGAAGACGCTGTCCGACCGCCATCCGACCAGCAGCACGCGCCAGATCAGGCCGATGAACAAGAGGAACACCACCAGGCCGCCGACGAAGCCCAGTTGCTCCAGCAGCCCCGCAAAGGCGAAGTCTGTTGACTGCACTGGCAGGAGGTTGGCTGCGGATTGAGTTCCGTTGGTCAGCCCTTTGCCGAAAATGCCTCCGGAGCCCACGGCGATCTGCGACTGGATGACCTGGTAGCCGGCTCCCTGAGGGTCGGAGGACGGATCGAAGAACGACAGGATCCGCTGGCGCTGGTAGTCCTGCAGGACCGCCCAGATGACCGGCAGCGCCGAAACTGCGGCTGCCGCCGCGATTGTCAGCCAGCGCAGGCTGGCCCCGCACAGGAACAGAGCGCCCACAAGGATCGCGCCGAAGACCAACGAGGTGCCCAGATCGGGCTGAATCATTACCAGCACAAATGGCGGTGCCGTCAACAGACCTGCGCCGATCAGGGTCGACAGGTTGCCGAGCTTGTCCTGCCGTGCGGCGAGGTATGCGGCCAGCACGGCGATCATGAGCACCTTCGAGATCTCCGAGAACTGGAACTGAAGGCCAAGGATGGTCACCCAGCGCTGGACGCCACCGATGCCGGTGCCCACGGCCAGAGTGACGAGGAGCAGCCCGATGTTGACGAGGTACAGGAGCCACGAGAAGGTGCGTAGCCAGCGATAGTCGAAGGCGGCCGCCAGGCTGAATGCGACGATGGCCACTGCGAACCAGATCAGTCCGCGCGCGAACGTCGAGCCGGGCTGTAGCGCACCGTCCGGACTGTTGGTCCAGGCCATGACCAGGCCGATGATCCCCAACGCCAGGGCGTAGAACGCGAGCTGAACGTCGAATTCGTGCCACGAGCCCGTCTGCGGCCTGGTAACCAGCGCGGTTGGCTGCGAGCGCTCGACGCGCATCACGCTCACTGATCAGTGCCCCGCGTATTCGAAGCCTGCCTGGAGCAGATCGGGTCGGGTCAGGTCGATGCCCAGGTGGTAGTGCTCTTGCAGGAAGTACTTGACGATCTCGACGGCGGCATTGCCGCGTGTGTTCGACGCGTAGGCGAAACACAGGATCGCCAGCTGCGAGTTGGTGGCGCTTGCATCGAATGGTGCGTTGGGTGGATTTGGAACATAGCCAACGAACCACGTGTGGTACGGGAGGTGGCCGTTGGCATCGCGCGTCCCGAACTCGGCCGTACCGGTCTTGCCAGCGATGGCGATCGGTTCGTCGGTCAGGTTCAGCGTCGTCGTTCGGCTGGTAACCACGTCTCGAGCGGCCTGGCGCATGATCTCGAGCACGCTTGGCGAGACTCCGACCTGGGCGAGAACCTTCGGCTGGAAGTCCTGCACCACAGACCCGTCGGGTGCCAGCACCCGGTTCACCACCTGGGGCTCATAGAGCGTGCCCCCGTTGGCGAGGGCCGCATAGGCGTTGAGTAGCTGCAGTGGAGTGACCGCGTCGTAGCCCTGGCCAATACCCGCCTGATAGACCTCGCCGGGATATATCGGTTGGTTGAAGACGCTTTCCTTCCACGCGTTGGTGGGCACGATGCCCGGTACCTCGCCGGGCAGGTCGATGCCTGTGCGCGCACCGAATCCCCACTGCTGCGCCCATTGGGCCAGCCGGTCAATGCCCAGGTCGCCGGCAAGCTGGTAGAAGAAGGTGTCGCTCGAGTGGGCGAACCCCTGATAGATGTCCTGCAGGCCGAAACCCTTCCGATTCCAGTCGTAGTACTTGTAAGAGCCGATCTCCAGGTAGCCCGCCGTCTGCAGTTGCGTGGTGTCGGTGATGATGCCGTCCATCAACGCCCCCGAGCCGGTAACCAGCTTGTAGGTGGATCCAGGAGGGAACTGGTCGCCGATCGCCCAGTTGATCAGCGGGTGATTGGGATCGTCGAGGAGTGCCTGGTAGTCGGCCGATGAGATGCCCAGCGCGAACTGGTTGTCGTCGTAGGTGGGCAGCGACACCATGGCCAGGATCTGGCCGTTCTGCGGGTTCATGACGATCATGACCGCGCGTTGCAGGTGAACGTAGTTGAGAGCCCAGTCGATCGAGTCCAGAACCTCCTGCTGGGTCTGGACATCGAGCGTCAACTCGAGCGAGTCGCCGGCCTGCGGCTCCTGGGTTACCTGGACCGTGCGGATGATCCGGCCCGAGGCATCACGCTCGACCTGCTGCTGACCGTTGACGCCGCGCAGCTCGCTCTCGTAGCTCTCTTCGACACCAGCACGCCCGAGCTCGTCGCCGCTCTGATATCCCAGGCCGGACAGGTCAGCCAGCTCCGATGCTGAAACCTGCCCGTTGTAGCCGATCACGTCGGCCATCAGGGAGCCATATTCATATTCGCGTCGCTCATCGACAGTCACCGCCACGCCGGGCAGGTTTCTGCTGTCCTCGATCAGGATGCGGGCCACGTCGCTGGGAACGTCCGAGGCGATCTGCACCTGATCGAACTGCCGGTTGGCATAGCTGTCGAGCTGCTGGATGATCTGCGAAGACGGGATGTCGAGCAGCGTTGATAGCTCACCCACTACGGCATCGCGATTCGGGTACGGCAAGTCCGCTGGCCGAATGCGCACCACGTACGACGGCACGTTGATCGCGAGCGGCCGCCCCTCGCGGTCGTAGATCAGGCCACGCGCCGCCGGCAGCGCGACAGTGGCGCTCTGATTGGCCTCGGCCAAACCAGCGAAATAGCCGCCCTGCATCACCTGCAGATAGAAGAGTCGCGTCGTGAGCAGGCCGATGACGAGAACGAAGACCAGGCCAACGGCGGCGAAGCGGACGCCCAAGCGCGAGCGCGGGGGCTCCGGCCGGCCGAGCATCAGGTCGCTCATGAGCGGCTACCGCCGAGGCCAGCTACCACGGTGCTCGCTCGGCTGGCCCGAAGCGGCGCTCCAGGAGCGAGAAGATCGCCGCGACCGGCACTACCAGGATGGCGCTCATTACGCCCGCCACGATGATGCCGCCAGGGGACATCGAGAGGGGCGCGTTCTCGGTGAGCACAAGGACCAGCGTAAGCACAATCTCGTAGGCGACGGTCAGCGCGAAAGCCAGAGCGGCCAGTGAGAGCCGGCGGTTGCTGCCCAGAATCGAGCCCGACGCTGCTGCGAGACCCGTCATCAATACCAGGGTGAACGTTGCTGCTCCCAGCGGACGGCCGGGTACCAGCAGGTCCACGAGCAGGCCCCCCAGGAACGCCGCGACGAGCCCGTCGATCACGCCCATTGCGAGAGCGGCCGCTATCGCGCACACGAGCACGAGATCGGCCGTCGCGCCGGCGATCGGGATCTCGGACGCCACGGAGGTTTCGAGCAGTGCCGCGAGCAGTGCCGCGAGCGCTGCAAAGGGAATTGTCAAAGTCGGAACACCCAGGGGTCGGCAACAGCGGATGGGAGGATTGAGTCCGCGCGCCGGCCGAGTATAGGACGCCCGCGCCGCAGCCTCAGGTACGCCAGACGGCGCAGTCGCAACCACACCTCAGCAGGAGCTCCAGCTGTGCCGGCAGGGTTTCCCGCTTCCACTGCGACCATTTGCCGCGCTCGCTCGCTGCGATCGCGGGGTGCAAAGCGTCGTTTCACGTGAAACGACCGCGGAGCGCCCACCGCATGGTGTGACCCATCGGCGAACGACCGGGCAAAGTTGCCGGTAAGCGTGGCATGAGTGCCGGATAAGCGGCCACGAGCACACTGAGCGGGCTCGCCAGTTGAGCCACGATCGGGGGCGTTTCCGATAGAATCTATGGTCGTGGACGTGAACCGCCTCGGCTGTTGAGTGGGCGTCGTTATCGCCTGCGCGAACCAGAAGGGCGGCGTCGGCAAGACAACCACGGTCATCAACCTTTCGACGTACCTGGCGCTCGCCGAGCGACGCGTCTTGCTCATCGACCTCGATCCGCAGGGCAACGCGACCAGCGGGATGGGAATCCAGAAGGCGCCGCAGGCGTCGATCTACCCCGCCCTCCTCGATCGCGAATCTGCGGCAGATCTGGTGCAGCCCACGCAGATCGGCGGCCTGTGGATGATCCCCTCAGGCCAGGATCTGGCCGGCGCGGAGGTGGAACTGGTGGCGCTCGCACAGCGCGAACGTCGGCTGGACCGGGCGCTCGCCCTCGTGCGCTCGAGGTTCGACTTCATCCTGCTGGACTGCCCGCCGGCAGTGGGTCTGATCACTATCAACGCGCTGACCGCCGCCGATAGCGTGCTGGTGCCGATCCAATGCGAGTACTACGCCCTGGAGGGACTGAGTCAACTGCTGGCAACCATCGACCTGGTTCGCGACAACCTGAACCCGCGGCTGCGCCTCGGAGGCGTGCTCCTGACGATGTACGACGCTCGTACCACCCTCTCGGCCGATGTGGCCAAGGAGGTGCGCAGGCACCTGGGGTCAAACGTGTTCAACTCGATCATCCCGCGCAGCGTTCGGCTCGCCGAGGCCCCCAGCTACGGGCGGCCGATTGCCCGCTACAGTCCCGAGTCGCGCGGCGCGCAGGCCTACGACGCGCTCACGGGCGAAGTGCTCGCTCGCAACGGCATGCTGCAAGCCGCGACCCCCGAGCCGGTGGGAGCAAGCGCATGACCGGTGATCTCGGTCGCACCCAGGGGGGCCTCGGGCGCGGCCTGTCGGCGCTCATTCCCCAACGGGGCGAGTCCCCGGAGACAGCGGAACTGCCCATATCCGCCATTGAGCGCAATCCATACCAACCGCGTCATGGGCTTGAGCAGGCAGAGCTGGGACAGCTGTCGGCGAGCATCGCCGAACATGGCGTGCTTCAGCCGATCCTGGTCACCTCGGTCACGGGCGGCTATCGGCTGATCGCCGGAGAAAGGCGCCTGCGCGCTGCGGAGATGGCCGGCCTCACCCATATACCGGCTGTCGTGCGGAGCACCGACGAGGTTTCGCAACTGGCCCTGGCTCTAATCGAGAACCTGCAGCGTGCGGACCTGAACGCGCTCGAAGAAGCGCGCGCCTTCCGACAGCTCGTGGATGAATTCGGACTCAGTCCAGATGAGGTCGGGGCGCGCGTGGGCCGCGCCCGTTCAACCATTGCCAACAGCCTCCGTTTGCTTGATTTGGCGCCGGAGGTGCAGCAGGCACTCGCAGAAGGGAGTCTCACAGAGGGACACGCCCGTGCCATCGCCGGTCTCGAGAATGTCGAGGCCCAGCAGGAGGCCCTGGCGGCAGTCACATCGCGGGGACTTTCCGTGCGTCAGACAGAGGAACTCGTACGACGCATGCGCAAGGGCCGCGGGACCACGCGCCCCCAACCACAGCCATCAGCGGATGTCGAGCGGGTCGAGCAGGGCCTGCGCGAGGCGCTGGGGACCAAGGTGACCGTGAGCAGCGGACGCCGAGGTGGGCACATCAAGATCAACTACTACGACAACGACGACCTTGCGCGCCTATATGAGCGCCTGACAGGCGGTGGTGAATGAGCGACCCGGTGACCGGCGATAACCTCAGGACGGAGGCACCTCCCGGCAACGGCCGCGGGCGCGCGGCGCGCGCACGAGCTACAGGCGCGTATACCGCCGAGAGCATCCAGGTGCTCGAAGGCCTCGAGGCCGTCCGTCGACGGCCGGGGATGTACATCGGTTCGACCGATGCGCGCGGCCTGCACCAGCTGGTGTGGGAAGTGGTCGACAACTCGATTGACGAGGCGATGGCCGGGTTTGCCTCGTATATCGAGCTAACGCTCAGGAGCGATGGCAGCATCGTCAATCGCGACAACGGACGCGGCGTGCCCGTCGGCCGCCAGAAGCAGACGGGGCGTGATGCACTGGAAGTAGTGCACACCGTGCTGCACGCCGGCGGCAAGTTCGGCGGCGGTGGGTACAAGGTGTCCGGCGGGCTGCACGGCGTTGGTGTCAGCGTCGTGAATGCACTGTCCGAGTGGCTGTACGTCGAGACCGCGCGCGAGGGCAAAATCTGGCGCCAGGAGTACGCACGCGGCAAGCCGACGACCGCGGTCAAGGCGATCGGGCCGGCGAATGGGCGCGTCGGCACGCTGACGGCCTTCATGCCTGACAACACGGTCATGGAAACGCTGGACTGGAACTTCGAGACGATCAGTCAGCGTTTGCGTGAATCCGCCTACCTGAACAAGGGCGTTTGGATCAAGCTCAGCGACGAGCGAGTCACACCCTCACGCGAGAAGTCCTTCTACTTCGAGGGTGGCCTGGTCTCGTTCGTGCGCCACTTGAACAAGGGCCGCGGAGTACTGCATCCCCGGCCAATGTACGTCGAGCGGCGGGACGGGACTACTCAGATCGAAGTGGCCATCCAATACAACGACGGCTACAACGAGAACGTCTTCGCTTTCGCCAACAACATCAACACGGTCGACGGCGGCACACACATAACCGGCTTCCGGGCGGC
>CAZSWK010000038.1:0-20208 GCA_964610835.1 uncultured Anaerolineaceae bacterium
ACCGACCGACTTGATCGACGGCGTGGTGCGCATCGCCAAGACGTACAACTCGGGTGGCATCTTCGGGTTGTTCGGCGGCTCAGCGGCGATCCTCGCCATTTCCAGCACTGTCGTCATCGTCGGGATCGTCCTGTACGAGGCGCGCGAGGGGGTGCGGGGACCGTGGCTGTTGACCGTCGCGCTCGGCCTGCTGCTTGGCGGTGCCACCGGTAACTTCATCGACCGCGTGCGCCTGGGCGCCGTCATCGACTTTGTCGACATGGGCATCGGCGACTGGCGCTTCTACACGTTCAACGTGGCCGACGCGGCGATCAGCACGTCACTGTTGCTGCTGATCTTGTTCGCGTTGTTCGGCGAGAGGCTGACTCGCCGCCTGGAGGCCCGCGCGGGCTGATGTCCGAGCGGCTGACGGTCACGGTGCCTACGGGCAGCCGCAGTGCGCGCGCCGATCGTGTCGTGGCCGATGCCGTCGGCCTGTCGCGCAGTTACGTCCAGCGTCTCATCGGTGAGGGCCGGCTGACGCTGGAGGGTCGGCCGGTCAAGAGCAACACCTTGCTTGATCCGGGAGCCAGCCTGCAGCTTGACGTGCCACCGCGTGAGCCAACGACGATCGAAGCGCAGGAAATGCCCCTGCCGATCGTGCACGAGGACGGCGCGCTGCTCGTGATCGACAAGCCAGCCGGCCTGGTTACCCATCCGGCACCCGGCCACCGCACCGGCACGCTGGTCAATGCGCTGCTGGCGCGCGGTGGCGCGCAGGCTTACGGACAGATCGGCGGCGCCGAGAGAACAGGCATCGTCCACCGGCTCGACCGCGACACGAGCGGACTGATCATCGTCGCCCGCAACGACGAAGCGCAGGCGGCGCTGATGGCCCAGCTTCGTGCACGCAGGGTCAAGAAGACCTATCTCGCGCTGGTCGCCGGCACGCCGCCGGCGCAGGTCGGGCGGGTCGAGGCGCCGGTGGGGCGGGACCCGCGCCACTTCGGCCGCATGGCCGCGGTGGCCACCGGCCGGCCGGCCACGACGGGTTATCGCGTGCGCGAGCGTTTCGACCACTGGACGCTACTGGAGCTCGACCTGATTACCGGGCGTACCCACCAGATCCGCGTGCACCTGGCCTCGATCGGCCACCCCGTCGCCGGCGACCCGGTCTACGCCAGCGGACCGGCGCGAAGTGGCCCGGCGGGCCTGGAGCGCCTGTTCCTGCACTCCTGGCGCATAGAGTTCGTGTCACCCGTCAGCCAGTCATTGGTGCGCGCCGAGGCGCCGCTGCCGGACGAGCTCGAGCGGGTTCTGGCCAGCCTCCGTGAGGAGCAACGGTGACCGAGCACCAGCGACCAACAGTCGCCATCATCATCTCCGGGCCGTCCCGTACGGGCAAGACGACGGCGGCCAACATCCTCGCCGAGCGTTACTCCATCCCGAACATCAAGATCGGCGAGGAGTTCCGGAGCCGGACCGGCATCGATACGTCCAAGTTCGTGCATCGCGATCCGGCCATCGACCGCGAGATGGACGATCTCCAGTCGGAGATGATCCGTACCGCGAACGCGGCGGCGCCGTTCATCCTCGAGGGCCGTCTGGCTGCGTTCCTGGCCAGCGGGGAGAGGGCGAGGATGCCGCTGCCCGTCGCGACGTTTCTCTTCTGGGCACCCGAGCGGGTACGGATGCAGCGCCAACTCAGGAAGGTGCAGCGCGAACGCCCCGGATCAGAGGCGACCCTGGAACAGCTGCTGGCCGGCGAGCGCGAACGGGAAGCCCTGGACATGACCATCTGGAAGCTCGTCCACCCGGAGCTCGACGACCGGAACCTGTTCGACCCCGACCTGACCGACCCGGTCGGCCGGCGGGTCTATGACCTGGTCGTGGACACCCGCATGGGCATGCCCGCCGTGTGCGCCGACTACGTGCACGGCTGGCTCGTGGGCAACGGCCTGATGGCTTCTGTCGGCGCCGGTTCGGGAGCCGGATGAAGAACTCCCCGCGCGGCCCGCTGATGGACGAGGCGCCGGGGACCACGGCCGTTGCGCCACGGCGGTACCTCGAGGTAGCCGTCGACGCCGCGGGCCCGGCCGGTGGCCAGACGTTCACCTATCACCTGTCGGACGCGACCGACGAGGTCGAAGTGGGCGAGGCTGTGTTGGTCGAGTACGGGCGGCGGCGGGCCGTGGGCGTGGTGTTGGCGCAGGCCGCCGACGCCGCCGGCCGCGAAACGAAGCCGATCCTGGGACGGGTGCGCAGCGACGGGCCGCTGATACCGCCACTGCAGATCGAGTTGGCGCGCCACATTGCCAGCCACTACCTCGCCCCGCCGGCACTGGTCGTGCGCGCGATGCTGGCCCCGGGCATGCTCGAGCACCTGGAACGGGTCGTGCGTCCCGCCGCGGGCGGATCGAGCGGCGTGGAGACCGAGTGGCGCATCGTTGCTCCGCACAGCCGCGAACGATTCGAGCGGCGAGCGGGCCTGACTGGCGCGGGCGCCGCCGTGGCGCGCGACCTGGCCGCGGGCCGTCAGCCCACTGTGCGCGGACTCGGGCCACGCCAGGTGGAGCTGCTGCGCGAGTTGCTCGAAGACGAAGAGGCGCAGTCGACCGCACGCCTGGCACAGTTGTTCGGACCGAGCCCGTTGCCGGCCCTGGTCAAGCGCGGCCTGGTCGCTCTCTCGACGGTGCGCGTGGAGCGACGCCCTCTCGCCGGTCGCGCCGAGCCGCCGCGCGGCACCCTGCCGGCAGCGGCAGCCCCGACGGCCGAACAGGCGCGCGCCAGCGAGCGTGTGGCCCAACTCATCCGCGATCGGCAGCATGCCACGCTGTTGCTCGAGGGCGCGCCGGCGGCGGGCAAGAGCGCGGTCTACGCGGCGGCCATCGGGGAGTGTCTGGCAGCGGGTCGCCAGGCGTTGGTGCTGGTGCCCGAGATCGCGCATGCCGTGCCGCTGCTCGAACGTCTCCAGCACGACCTGCGCACCGAGGTGGCGCTGCTGCACAGTGCCCTGTCGGAAGGCGAGCGCGGTGACGAATGGCGGCGGATCAGGGCCGGCGAGGTGCGCGTGGTGGTCGGCACGCGCATCGCGGTCCTCGCACCGCTGGCCAACATTGGCCTCGTTGTCGTCGACGAGGAACACGATGCAGCCTATAAATCCGAACGCACGCCGCGCTACCAGGCGCGCGACGTGGCCGTGGTGATTGGCCGGCTGGGGCAGGCGCCCGTCATCCTGGGCAGCGCGACGCCGGACGTGGCCACGCTTGGCCGCGCGCGGTCCGGCAGCTTTGAGCACTACCTGCTTCCCGAACGGGTGGCGGGCGCGCCGGTGCGGATCGAGATCGTCGATCTGCGGGCTGAGCTCGCCGCGGGCAATCGCGGCCTGCTGTCACGGCGCCTGGTTGATGAGCTTGCGGCGCTCGACACCGCCGCTGGCGAGCAGGCGATCCTGCTCATGAATCGGCGCGGCAGCGCGTCGGTCGTCGTGTGCCGTGACTGCGGCTACGTCCAGATCTGCCCGGAGTGCCAGCGGCCGCTGGTCTTCCACGCGGCATCGGTGGCGCTGCGCTGCCACCACTGCGGTGCCACAGCACCGGTTGCGCGGCGCTGCCCGGCGTGCGCTTCACCGCGCATCCGCTACCTCGGCGGAGGCACCGAGCGGGTCGAGCGCGAGGTCGCGGTTCGCTTCCCGCAGCTGCGTGTCGGACGGCTGGATCGCGATGTCGTCGAGCGCCATGGTGGCGCCACGCGAGTGGTCGATGATTTCACCGCCGGCCGGCTGGACGTGCTGGTCGGGACTGCTCTCGTGGCCAAGAGCCTGGACGTACCCACGGTGACGCTGGTTGGCGTGGTGTCGGCTGACGTCGCGCTCAACCTGCCCGACGAACGGGCCGCCGAGCGCACCTACCAGCTGCTTGCCCAGGCGGTCGGCCGCGCCGGGCGGGGTGAGCGGCCCGGGCTGGCGCTCATCCAGACCTACCTGCCCGAGCACCCGGTGGTGCGTGCCATCGCCGACGGCAAACCGGCCGAGTTCTACCAGGACGAGCTCGCGGCGCGGAGGCGCTTCCACTCGCCACCGTTCGGGCAGCTCATCAGGCTCACGGTCGCGCTCGACGATCGCGCCGCGGCGCTCAGCCGAGCCAGCGCCATGGCCGCGGAACTGCGCCAACGTGCCGCGGCGCTGGCCGCCGAAGTGGAGATACTCGGTCCGGTCCCCGCGTATGTCGCGCGGCGCGCCGGCCGCTGGCGCTTCCACGTGGTCCTGCGCGGCGACCGGCCGGCAGAAGTGCTGGGTGGGGATCCCGGTGCGCCGTGGTCGGTCGACGTCGACCCGGAGAGCCTGCTCTAGACGGCCATCACGGCCGCCTTTGCCTATACTCGGCCCGATGACCATCCAGCCGATCATTACCTTGGGAGACCCGCGCCTGCGCCTGAAGGGCCAGCCGGTCGACAGCTTCGGAAGATACCTGCACGAGCTACTCGACGACCTGGCCCAGACGATGCGTGCGGCACCGGGTGTGGGCCTTGCCGCGCCGCAGCTGGGAGTGGCCCTGCAGGCCTGTGTGGTGGAGGTCGAGGGCAAGCTGCACGAACTGGTCAACCCGCACATCGTGCGTGCCAGCGGCGACGACCGCGATCTCGAGGGGTGTCTATCGATCCCGGGCTACGTGGCCTACGTGACGCGCCGCGAGCGAGTCTGGGTCGTTGCCCAGAACCGCCATGGCCGCAAGATCAAGCTGACCGGCGAGGGACTACTATCACGCGCCATGCAGCACGAGCTGGACCATCTCCAGGGCAAGCTGTACATCGACTATCTGGAATCGATGGACGAGCTCATCCCGGTCGCCCAGCGCGATGAGGAAGCGTCCGAAGAGGACGCGGAGATGGCGCCCCTGGCATGAGCGCGGGCGCCACGGGGGGCGCCGCGCGGACGCTCTTCTTTGGGAGCGGCAAGTTTGCGCTGCCCATCGTGCGCGCGCTCGAGCGCCATCCCGCCGCCAGGCTGCTCGGCGTGGTCACCGCCCCGGCGCGCGACGACCCCAACACGGAGCCACCCGTCGCTGTCTGGACGCGCGAACGCGGGCTGCCGATGCTGCGCCCGGCACGACTGCGCGACCCGCAGACGATCGACGCCATCCGGCGCGCGACGCCCGAGCTGCTGGTGCTCGCCGACTACGGTCAGATCGTGCCTGCCGAGGTGCTCGGCATGCCTCGTTTCGGCGCGCTCAATCTGCATCCCTCGGTGCTGCCGCGGCACCGCGGAGCGGCCCCGATTCAGGCCGCGATCCTGGAGGGGGACACGCAGTCGGGCGTCACGATCATCAATATGGACGAGGGCCTCGACACAGGGCCCATCGTTGCTCAGAGCACCGTGACACTCACCGGCGACGAGTCCGCACCTGAACTGGAGGCGCGCCTGTCGGCGATTGCCGCCGATCTTCTGGGCGACACCCTGGGGCCCTGGCTGGCCGGTCAGATCACACCCGCACCGCAGAGCGCGGACGGGGCAACGATGACCCACTCACTGCGCCGCGAAGACGGCCGCCTCGACCCCGGACTCGGCGTCAGCTACCTGTACCGGCAGGTGCGCGCCTATCAGCCCTGGCCGGGAACGTTCATCGAGACCAATGCCGGGCGAGTCATCGTGTGGGACGCCCGCCCACTTGGCGGCGGCGCGACACGCCGCTCGGGCACGCTACTGGCGCTGCCCGCCAACCGTGCGGCGCTGGCCACCCCCGACGGGCTGCTCGAGCTGGTCGAGGTCCAACCGGCGGGTGGTCGGCGAATGACCGGAGCCGAGCTGCTGCGCGGGCGTCAGGCCCTCGTCGGCTCAGTCGTGGCATCGTCGTCGGCGGCCGATGAGGAGACTTGAGGTTAGGATGCGTTGATGGGCTCCGAACCTGCGCCGGAGCCGCGGGTGCAACCAGCGAGACAACCCATGCACGCGCTGCCTGACCGGCGACCCGGCCTGGCGGGTGTCGCTCCGGCAGAACTGGCAAGCTGGCTGACGGCCCGCGGTCAGCCGTCCTTCCGTGCTCGCCAGCTTGCCGACCATGTCTGGTCGGCGTCGGCGCAATCGGTCGCTGAGCTGCACACCGTGCCGCTCGCGCTGCGCGACGAACTCGAGGCCGAGTTCCGGATCAACACGCTTACCGAGACTGACCTGAGCGCAGCCGATCAGGAGCTGACGCAGAAGGCGCTCCACCGGCTTGGCGACGGCTCGCTGATCGAATCGGTACTCATGCGCTATCCGGCCCGCGGCTGGCGACGGGCGCGTGCGACCGTGTGCATCTCCAGCCAGGCGGGATGTGCGGTCGGCTGCCCGTTCTGCGCCACCGGCGAGCTCGGCTTCGGGCGTGACCTCGAGGTGGCCGAGATCGTCGACCAGGCCCGCTTCTGGCGCCACTGGCTGGCCGGCGTCGGGCAACGCCTGACCAATGTGGTCTTCATGGGCATGGGTGAGCCGCTGCTCAACACGGAGCGGGTGCTGGCGGCGGCCGCGGCGATCACCGACCGCGCCAGATTTGGCCTGGGTGCGCGCCACGTCACGATCAGCACCAGCGGCGTGGTGCCGGGTATTCGGCGATTGACCGAGCTACGGCCACAGTGGACGCTGGCGGTCTCGCTGCACGCCGCCCGACCGCAGCTGCGCGACGTACTGGTGCCGCTCAACCGGCGCTATCCGTTGGACGAGGTGCTGGACGCCGCGGCCGGATACGCCGCCGCGACCGGACGCCGGGTAACGTACGAGTACGTGATGATCGACGCGGTCAACGACACGCGCGAGGACGCGGCGGCACTGGCCCAGGCGTTGGCCAACCAGCTGGCGCACGTCAATCTCATCCCCATGAACCCGGTGGCCCACACGCCGTGGCAGCCCAGCTCGATCGAGCGGACGGAGGCGTTCGCGGCGATCGTTCGTGCCGCGGGCATCTCCACCACTGTTCGCCGCAACCGGGGCGTCGACATCGGCGCCGCGTGCGGCCAGCTCGCGGCGGACCGGGCCGGCGCGCCGCCGCCGGAGGCCGTCGCCCGCCGGCGTCAGCTGCTGGTGATGCAGAGTGCGGCCGCACTCGCCGACCACGAAAATGGTTGAGCTCGTCGAGCGCCCGGCCGCGGTCGAGGTGGCCGCGAGCATTCTGACCGCCGACTTCGGGAACCTTTACCGCGTCGTGCGCAAGCTCGAGAAAGCCGGTGTCGACCGCTTTCACCTCGATGTGATGGACGGCCACTTCGTGCCCAACATCACTTTCGGGCCGGACATCGTGGCTGCCGTCCGGCGCCTGACGGCGCTGCCCATCGATGTCCACCTGATGATCTCGGAGCCGTCGCGCTACGTGCCGCGCTTCCTTGATGCGGGCTCGGACAGCGTCACGTTCCACGTCGAGGTCCACGAACCGCCCGACGTCAAGCACGAAACGCTCCAGCGCATCCGCGCCGCCCGCCGCCTGGCCGGTCTCGCGGTCAGCCCGATGACCGCCACCGACGCCGTGGTCCCGTACCTCGAAGACCTGTCGATCATCATGGTCATGACGGTTGAACCTGGCTGGGGCGGCCAGCATTTCATGGCCGAGCATGCGCACAAGATTGCCGAGGCACGCCAACTGCTGCGCGGCCGCCCGGACGGGCGGGTTCATGCCGACGGCGGCGTCAGTGGCGAGACCGCCGGCATCGTTGGCGCCTACGGTGTGGACGTGTGTGCCGTGGGTTCCGCGCTCTTCCAGCGCGGTCGGGACACGGCGATGGAGGTCGAGGCGGTCAAGCACGCGGCAACGGGCGCCACGACGCTCGTCCCGGGCGAGTAGTCCCGTGCGCCTGCTCATCCAACGTGTGACTCGCGCCGAGGTGCGCGTCGAGCGCAAGCTGGTCGGGGCGATCGATCAGGGATTGATGGTGCTCGTGGGCGTGGGTGAGAACGACACCGAGGCGGAGGCCGACGCGCTGGCGGATCGGGCGGTCAAGCTGCGCATTTTCCGTGACGAGGACGGATTGACCAACCTGTCGCTGGTCGACGTCGGTGGCGAGATGCTCGTCGTCAGCCAGTTCACGCTGTACGCCGACACCAGCCGCGGCCGTCGCCCGTCATTCATTCACGCTGCGCCGCCGGCGCTCGGCGAGGCTCTCTACGAGCGCTTCGTGGCAGCCGTGGAGACGCGCGGCGTCAAGGTCGCGCGAGGTGTCTTCGGGGCCGAGATGCAGGTCGAATTGGTCAACGACGGACCCATGACGATCTGGCTCGACTCGGGCACCGGCCGCTGAGGCCGCGCCCCAGGGGAATCGGTGCTCAGCCGGCCTTCTGGAGAGTCCGCCGGCAGCGCGTGCAGACCAGCAGCCGGCGCGCGACTCCGTTCTGCTCGAGGCGCATGGGCTGGAGATTGGGCTGGTAGCGGCGGTGGGCACGAACGCGGTTCATGCCGGTCGACTGGGGGTTGAAGCCGCCCATCGAAACCTTGCCGCAGATGGCGCAGGCACGGGCCATGGTCTGACGATGTCTCCGAGTAGGGTGGAAAGCTGCGGGCGTCCAGAAACGGCGTCCCGGCTGGCTACTATAGCACGGTGGCCAGCGTGACTGACCCGTCCGGGAGCCCGGCCGGGGGAGGGGAAGTAGACCGCGAAACGTTGGCACGCAGCGTGCGCAGCGCCGCCGCGGAGTGCTACGGCGTGACCGCGGTTGCGCCTGCCAGCTGGCTTCAGCGGCTGGCCGGCTGGCTGCGCCCGAGCCGTGCCAGCGGCGTCGCGGTGGCCCTCAACGGCACCCTGCGCGTCAGGCTCGACCTGCACGTCGCAGCCCATGTTCCGAGCGCCCAGGTGGCGGATAACGTCAGTAAGGCCGTTCGCTACCGTGTAACGCGCGATTTCGGCCGCGCCATTGACGAGTTGATCATCCGCATTAACGGCAGACCGGTGCAGGTCGCACCCGGGCCGAGCGAGCCGCCCGCGGAGCGCGACAGTTGAGGGAGCAGGACTGGGATGGCCCGGCATTCCTGGCCGCGCTGCGCCACGCCACCGCGACTCTGCATGCCGAGGTCGACGAGGTCAATGCGCTCAACGTCTTTCCCGTCCCCGACGGGGACACCGGCTCGAACATGCTCGCGACGATGCAGGCTGCCATTCGCGAGGCAGAGGCGGTAACCGAGTCCGGTCGCACCGTAGCGGCGGTGGCCGCGGCACTCAGCTTTGGGGCCCTGATGGGCGCTCGCGGCAACAGCGGCGTCATCCTGTCGCAGCTCTTCCGCGGCATCGGCGAGTCGGTTGCCAACGTTGAGCGGATCGACGGCGCCGAGCTGGCGGCAGCCATCGACGCCGGCCGTGTGGCGGCGTTCGGCGCTGTTACCAAGCCGGTCGAGGGGACGATCCTGACCGTTGCGCGCGCCGCCGCGACCGCGGCCGTGGCGGCCGCCCAGCAAGGTGACTCGCTCGACGAGGTGCTCGCCGCCGCCGCATCGGCCGCGTCAGAATCGGTGGCCCAGACTCCCGACCTGTTGCCCGTCCTGCGCCGCGCGGGTGTGGTCGATGCGGGAGGCCGTGGTCTCGAGTTGCTGCTCAAGGGCACACTGGCGGCGGTGCGCGGCGAACAGCCGCCGCCGGCGGGCCGCCTGGCGCACGACATCCCGCTGCCACTGTACGAGGCGCTCGAGGCCGAAGGGTATGGCTACGAGACCGTCTTCCTGTTGACGCCCGCCGACGGACGGCGCGTCGAGATCGCTGCAGTCCGGCGGCAGCTTGATCGCCTTGGCCAGTCGGTCCTCGTGGTTGGCGACGAGCAGCTGATGAAGGTGCACGTGCACACGGAACGACCCGACCAGGTGATCGGCTACGGCCTGACGCTGGGCACGCTCACACATATCAGCGTGGAGAACCTCGACCGCCAGGCGGGTGATGTACTCCAGCGCGTTGCGGTCAGCGAACATCCGCCACTCGTGGCCGCGCCGCCGCCGGCGGCGGGCGGGAAGGCCCGTGAGGCGGAGATGCCCGACGAGCCGGATGCCGGACTGGCGGCCGCGGTCGAGGCCGACCAGCCACAGGTGGTCAGCGTTGCCGCCGGAGATGGACTGGCGCGGTTGTTCATGTCGCTGGGCGCGGCGGCCGTGATCGACGGCGGCAACCCGTCGGCCGGCGAGCTGGCGCAGGCTATTGGCCGGCTGCCCGCTAGCAACGTGATCGTACTGCCCAACAATCCCAACGTCCGCCTGGCGGCGCGCCAGGCCGGCCAGTTATCGCCCGAGGTGCGCGTCGAAGTAGTCCCCACGCGCAATCCGGCCGAGGGAGTGGCGGCCATGCTCGCGCTGGACGCGTCGCTGCCCGTGCGCGAGGCCGCACGGCGCATGGCCCAGGCGGCCCGTCGAGTACAGACCTTCCAGGTCACGGTGGCCGTTCGCGATGCGCGCATGGGCCGCCACCGGGTGCGCCACGGCGAGTACATCGTCCTCGGACCGAATGACGGCCTGCTGGCCAGCGATCGTGACCGCACCGCGGCGGTCCGCGCGGCGCTGCGCAAGCTCAAGCCCGGCTGCGAGCTGTTGACCATCTACCGCGGCCGGGACGTCGACGATGAGGCCGCCGAAGAGCTCCGGGCAACCCTGGCCGGCGAGCTCGAGAACGTCGAGGTCGAACTCGTAGAGGGCGGGCAACCGCATTACGACTTCCTGTTCGCGGCCGAGTAGTGGCGGTGGGCGCACGATCGCCGACCGCCACCGTGGATCTGCTCGACCGCGACCTGCGGCAGGCCGGGCTTGCGCCGCCAGCGGCCGCGCGCCGGCTGTCGCGGCTTGGCCTGCACACTGTCCGCGACCTGCTCTTTGACCTGCCGCGCCAGTACCACGACTTCAGCCATCCACTGACGCTGCGCGAGCTACGCGAGCGGCCACCCGAGGGTCCCGCCAGCGCCACCGTCGAGATAGTGGACCTGCGCGTCGAGGCGGGCTTCCGGCGGCGCGTCCAGCGCACGGTCGCGCGCCTGCGCGACGAAACCGGCGAGGGCGAGGCGATCTGGTTCGGGCGGCGGTTCATCGAGCGTCGCCTGGCCGCAGGGCAGGTGGTTGCTCTCTCGGGCAAGGTCGAGGTGCGCGGCTGGCTGCCGCGCTTCCAGAACCCTGAGTTCGGGCCACCCGGCGAGGAGGCACTGCATGCCGGCCGCATCGTGCCCGTCTACCGATTGACTGCCGGCGTCACCGGGCCCTATCTGCGCACGCGCATTCGCGCCACGCTCGACGCCGCGCTGCCACTCGACGAGTACCTGCCCAACGTGCTGCGAGAGCAGGCCGACAGCAACCTGGTGGACATCACCGACGCGGTCGAGTGGGTGCACTTCCCGCCCGACTTCGAGCATCGCGACCGCGCTCTGAGACGGCTGGCCTTCGATGAGTTGCTGGCCCTCCAGCTGGGCATGATCGGGCGCCGGCGACAGCGAGTGGTCGAACGCGCTGCGCCGATCACGGTCACCGAGCGGCGGTTCGCCGAAGCGGTGGCGCTGGTCGAGCGTGTCATCGGTCGTGAGGTGGCGGAACGCCGTGGGCGGGCCGGCGGCCAGCCGGAATCGCTGGCCGATGTCGTGCTGACGGACGATCAGCGCAATGCGCTTCACGCGGTCCGCGCCGACCTCGCGCTTGAGCAGCCGATGATGCGCCTGCTGCAGGGCGATGTCGGCTCCGGCAAGACGGCCGTCGCGGCCCTGGCCCTGGCCTTCGTGGCGGACGGCGGCGGGCAGGGCGCCATGCTGGCGCCGACCGACCTGCTGGCCCGCCAGCACGCGGCGACTTTGAGCCGCCTGCTCGAGCCGCTGGGCCATGACGTAACCCTGTTGACCGGCTCGCTCGCGCCTGCGCAGCGGCGCGAGGCGCTCGAACTGCTGGCGGCGCCAATGGGCAGCAGCGTCGCTGGCCGCACGCGTGGCCACGTTGCGGTGGGAACCCACGCCCTGGTGCAGGAGGCGGTTGATTTCGCGGACCTGCGCATGGTGGTGGTCGACGAACAGCATCGCTTCGGCGTTGCCGAGCGTGAGGCGCTGGCGCGCAAAGGCCGCGCGCCACACGTGCTGCTGATGACCGCCACGCCCATTCCGCGCACGCTCGGCCAGATCGTGCACGCGGATCTGGACGTGTCCGACCTGCGCACGCCACCCGCGGGACGGCAGAAGATCAGAACCGGAGTGCGCTCGAGCGACGAGCTGGTGCGCCGGGCCGACGGTGGCGCCGGTGCGCTCGCGCTCATCGCGGGTGAAGTGGCGGCCGGGCTGCGCGCCTTCGTGGTCGTGCCACTCGTCGACGAGGATCCCGACTCGGACGTGCGTTCGGTGGAGGCCGGCGTGCAGCTGCTCACCGACAACTGGGCGGCCGCGACGGAAGTGGCCGGACTGACATTGCCCTTGCCGCGCATCGACATCGTGCACGGCCAGATGAAGGCGGCCGAGCGCGACGAGCGCATGGCGAGCTTCCGGCGCGGCGAGACCATGATCCTGGTCGGCACGACAGTGCTCGAGGTTGGCGTCGACGTTCCCGAGGCGACGGTCATGCTCATCCTCGACGCCGATCGCTTTGGCCTGGCTCAGCTGCACCAGCTGCGCGGCCGCGTCGGGCGGGGCGAGGCGGCCTCCTATTGCATCCTCGTGAGCGATCGCTACCCACGTGGCGTGCCGGCCAGCGACGAGGAGGCCACGGTCAAGGCGCGCCTCGACGCCCTGGTGAAGACGACCGATGGCTTCGTACTTGCCGAACTCGACCTGGAACAGCGGCGGGAGGGTGAGCTGCTGGGCCTCAACCAGAGCGGCCTGCCGCCGCTGCGCGTGGCCAGCCTCATGCGCCCCGAGCATCGCGAGCTGTCCGTCGCCGCGCGCCGGCTGGCCGAGGAATTGCTGGACGAGCATGGTCACGTCGCGCCGCGCCACGCCGCGCTCGAGCACGAGGTGACCGCCGGCTGGCTGCGTCGCGTGGGTGCCGGCGAGGTGGTGGCAGCAGATGCCGAAAGCTGAGGCCGGCGGCCGGGTCATCGCAGGTGCCGCGCGTGGCGTTCGCCTGGCTGCGCCGTCGGCCGGGACGCGGCCGCTGACCGACCGCGTCAAACAGGCCCTTTTCGCCTCGCTGGAAGCCGACGGCGCCCTGGGCGGGCCATTTCTCGATCTGTTTGCCGGCAGCGGGGCGGCCGGCATCGAGGCGCTCAGCAGGGGCGCGCCGAGAGCGACCTTCGTGGAGCACGACGCACGTGCCTGCGCGCTCGTCAGCCAGAACCTCCAGCGCAGTGGCCTCACCGGTGGCAATGTCGTGCGTGGCGACGTCCTCAGGTTTCTGGGCGCCGGTCTGCCCGCTGGTGTTTCGGCCTTCCGTTGCTGCCTGGCCGACCCGCCCTACGACCAGCCGCTGCTCGAGCCGGCCCTGGCGCTGCTGGGTGACCGCTCGCTGGGCTGGCTGACCGCGACCGCGCTCGTCGTGGGCAAGCACTTCTGGCGGTCGGGCCCGCCGCCTGTGCTCGGGGCGCTTAAGCTTGCTCGCCAGCGGCGATTCGGCGAAACGATGCTCAGCTACTACGTGCGCCAGGAGGGCATATGACGACAGCGGTTTACCCGGGCTCGTTCGACCCGATCACCTTCGGCCACATCGACGTCATCGGGCGCGCGGCGGGCATCTTCGATCGGCTGGTGGTGGGCGTGCTGGTCAACCCCCGCAAGTCGCCGCTGCTGCCGCTCGAGGAGCGCATGGCCGCCATCCGCGAGGCGGTGACCGATGAGCTCGGTCCGGCCGCCGGCCGCATCGGTGTGGAAAGCTTCGACGGCCTGACGGTCGACTTTGCGCGGCGCCAGGAGGCGCAGTTCATCGTGCGTGGCCTGCGCGCGGTGAGCGACTTCGAGAGTGAGCTGCAGATGGCCCATACCAACCGCAAGCTGGCGCCCCAGGTGGACACCGTCTTCTTCATGACGGCGCTGCAATATGCGTACCTGAGTTCCAGCCTGGTCAAGGAGATCGCCGGATTCGGCGGCGATATCAGCGGCATGGTGCCCGCTGCTGCCGCGCGCCACCTCATTCGCTGATCGCCCTGACAGGACGTACAATCGGCCGTTGACGGCGGACCCTGAGCCGGTGGGTTTGCCGGTGGGGGCACGGAGGCGATTCCCATCGACATCATCTTTCTCATAGAACAACTGGAGCGCGTGGTCGCCAGCGGTCGGAGTATGCCGTTGACGAGCAACGTCATCATCGATCAGGCGCGCGCGCTCGATCTTCTCGATCAGCTGCGCGCTGCGGTCCCCGAGGAGGTTCGCGCCGCGAAGCGAATCAACGAGGAGACCGAGCGCATCGTCGAGCGCGCCCGGGAGGAGGCCGAGCGCATCCTCGCGCGAGCCCAGGAGCAGGCCGCTTTCCTGATCGAGGAACGCGAGCTGACCCGGGCGGCGGAGATCAAGTCGCAGGAGATCATCGCCGCAGGCGAGCGCGAGGCGGACGAGATCCGCCGCGGCGCCGACGAGTACGCGCAGAGCGTGCTCGTCAAGCTCGAGGGCGAGTGCGTGCGCGCGCTGCAAAGCATCAAGCGCGGTCTGGCGCTGCTCGATGACCGGCAGGTACCGGACGAGGGGTACCAGCCCGATACGGGGCAGCCGGAAATCAACGGCGACGGCACGCCCGTTGCCCGCCAGCGCGAGAAGACAGGTGCTCAGCTATAACGTCGCGGCGCTGCTGCGTGCGGCGCCGGGCACCGAACGTCGCTATGCGGTGAGCGATGTCAATCTCGACATTGCTCCCGACGTCGCGCTGGCCTCACCCATTGCCGGCGAGGTGCGCCTGTCGAAGACGGACCGCAGCATCCTTGCCCGCGCACATCTCACGACCGCTATCAGCGGATACTGCAGTCGTTGCCTGGCACCGGTAACATCGCCAGTCGCAGTCGATATCGAGGAAGAGGCGTTACCGTCAATCGACATCGATACCGGCTTGCCGGTCAATAGCGCCTCGGAACCAGATGCGCTACGGCTCGACGATCACCACGAACTGGACCTCGACGAGCCGGTGCGCGAGGCGATATCACTCGCCGAGCCCGTGACCCAGCTGTGCCGGCCCGATTGCCGGGGCCTGTGTGCTGAGTGCGGCGTAGACCTGAATACCGTCACCGATCACGTCCACCGCGAGGAGGCGATCGACCCACGCCTGGCCTCTCTGGCCGAGTGGCACGAGCGCCAGGAGCCGCACTAGCGGCGCCCCATCGACAGCAGTAACCGGGAGAGACAGACATGGGAGTTCCGAAGCGACGCGTGTCGCACGCGCGCCAGGGCGAGCGCCGCTCGCACCACGCGCTGAGCCTGCCGCCGCTCGAGGAGTGTCCGCACTGCCACGAGCAGAAGCGGGCGCACCACGCCTGCCAGAACTGCGGCTGGTACGCCGGTCGCGAGGCCGTGCGCATCAAGCAGCGCACCAAGAACGAGGGCACGGCGCCAGCCTGAACCTGATCGGGACAGGCTATGGATCTTGACGTCCTGCGTGCCGGCGCCGAAGCGTCGGCGACACGCATTCGCGTTGCCGTCGACGCGATGGGCGGCGACCACGCGCCTCAGGAAATCGTTATCGGAGCGCTCGACTGGGCGCGCGTGCATGCCGATACCGAGTTGCTCCTGGTGGGTTCGGAAACCGCGATGCGGCCCTATCTCACCGAGCCATTACCCGCCAACGTGAGCCTGGTCGAGGCGAGCGAGTCGGTGGCCATGGACGAGCATCCCGCGACGGCCGTACGGCGCAAGCGCGACGCGAGCATCAACGTGTGCATGCGCCTGGTCAAAGAGGGCAACGCGCATGCGGTCGTCACGGCCGGCCACACGGGCGCCGGTGTGGCCGCGTCGATCCTCAACCTGGGCCGGCTGCGCGGTGTCGATCGGCCGGCGCTCGCCGTGCAGCTCGTGACGGACAGGGGACCGATGGTGCTGCTGGATATCGGCGCCACGACTGATTCGACTGGCCAGAACCTCTACCAGTACGCGCACATGGGCAAGATCTTCGCCGAGCGCGTGCTGGGCGTGGCCAATCCCTCGGTGGCGCTCCTGTCGATCGGCGAGGAGGGCGGCAAGGGCGAGCAGCGCGTCCAGGAGGCAACCGAGCTGCTGGCGGCCAGCGAGCTGCGTTTCGTGGGCAACGCCGAAGGCAAGGACCTGCCCCATCATCCAGCCGACGTGGTGGTGTGCGATGCGTCCGTGGGCAATGTGACCATCAAGTTCTTCGAAGGTCTCTCGAGCTTCATATTCGACACTCTGCGCGGCGAGTTTCAGCGCTGGCCACTGGGGCCCATCGGTTACCTGTTCATGCGTCCGGGCATCAACCGCATCCGGCGTCGCTTCGACTATGAACGGCTCGGTGGCGCACCGCTGCTGGGCGTCAAGGGCACCGTCCTGATTACCCACGGCCGCGCGCGCCGGCGGATGATCGGTTTCGCGGTCGAGGTGGGCGCCACGGCCGCCCGCGCGCGCATTCCCGAACGGATCGCCGATGCCCTCGCATGAGCAACAGCGCGAAGCACGGCGCCTGGCGCTGGGAACGGTCTTCGAGGCCGACTTCGGCCAGAACACCGCGCCACGCATTCTCGAGAGGCGGCTGGCGGAGGAGGGCGGCTCGCCCGTGACGGCTGAGCTGGCACGCGAGATAGTGGCCGCCGTGGTTGCCCAGCGCGACGTCATCGATGAACGCATCGAGGCCGCCGCGCCACGCTATCCGATGGTCGCGCTGGCGCGCATCGACCGCGCTTTGTTGCGTTCGGCCATGGCCGAACTGCTACACTCCCGCACGACTCCGGCCCGGGTGGCCATCGCGGAATGGGTGGAATTGGCACGCACGTACAGCGGCGAGCCAGCTCGCCGTCTGGTGAATGGTGTGCTCGGGCGAGTCGCCAGAGAGGCGGCGGACCGCGGGCGGGAGATCGGGGCCTTCGACAATAGCAGCGAGGGCGGAGGAGACCGCCACGCAGGAGGGAGAATCGGTGACAGCGTCGACGTATGAGCGGTTGAAGAAGATCGTCGTCGAGCAACTTGGCGTCGACGAGGATCAGGTCACGCCGGAAGCCTCGTTTGTAGACGACCTGAATGCCGACTCGCTCGACCTCGTCGAGCTGATCATGAGTCTCGAGGAAGAGTTCGGCGCGGAGATTTCCGACGAGGATGCCGAGAAGATCCGCACCGTGCAGGACGCGGTCGACTACGTCGAGGAGCACTCGAACCAGTAGCCGGCAGTCATCTCGCTCGATGACGCCGGCAGCTGCGCTGGCCGAACGTCTCGGGCTCTCCTTCGGCGACCTGGCACTGCTGCACGAGGCGCTCGTTCACAGCAGTTACCTGCACGAACAGCCGGCCACCGGCCAGTCGAATCAGCGACTCGAGTTTCTGGGTGACGCGGTCATCTCACTGATCGTGTCGGAAGAGCTGTGGCGCCGGCATCCCGATGAAGACGAGGGATCGCTGACCACGCGCCGGGCGGCCGTCGTTTCTGCACGCGGTCTGGCACGCATCGCCCAGCGTCTCGAGCTGGGCTCGTTCGTGTTGCTCGGGCAGGGGGCCGATGCGGCCGGAGAGCGAACTCGCAAGTCGGTCCTGGCGGCAACCTTCGAGGCCGTCGTGGGCGCCGTGTACCTCGAGTTCGGGTTCGACCGCGCGCGCGACTGGCTGCTCGCGGTAGCCGAGCCGGAGCTCGCCCAGCGGCCAGATCCGGCAGCCCTCAAGCCGGCCAAGAGCGTGCTCCAGGAGACCAGCTACGCACGTACCGGTCATGCTCCCGTCTATCGACTGCTGAGTGAGGATGGGCCACCGCATGCGCGCCACTACACGGTCGAGGTGTTGGTCGGCGGCGAAGCGCTTGGCCGTGGCCAGGGACGCAACCGACGCGAGGCCGAGACCGAGGCTGCCGGCGTAGCCATCGTCGAACTTGACCGGCGCCGCCAGGAAGGCACTGCCGATCACACCATGCCAGCGGAACCGGCCGAGTGAGCGACGGCAACGGCAACGGCAACGGCGCGCGTGGCCGTCTGGCGGCTCTTCGACTGGTCGGCTTCAAGTCGTTCGCCGACCGCACGCTGATCGAGTTCGGCCCCGGCATCAGCGCCGTCATCGGACCGAACGGCAGCGGCAAGAGCAATCTCGCGGACGCTCTGCGCTGGACGCTCGGCGAGCAGGGCCGGCTGCTGCGCACGCGGCGCGCAGAAGACGTTATCTTCGCCGGCTCCTCGTCACGCCGCGCCATCGGCATGGCCGATGTAACCCTGGTCATCGACAACTCCGATCGGCTGCTGCCCGTCGACTATGGCGAGGTGGAGCTGGGCAGGCGCCTCTACCGCTCGGGCGAAAACGAGTATCTGCTCAACCGCCAGCGAGTGCGCCTGCGCGACCTGGTCGAGCTGCTCGATGCGGGCAACCTCGCCGACAACGCATTCCTGTTCATCGGCCAGGGAATGGTCGATCAGGCGCTGGCGCTACGCCCCGAGGAACGACGGCCACTGTTCGAGGAGGCTGCCGGCGTGCGCCGCCACGATCGCCGGCGGCGCCAGGCAGAGAACGAACTGGCCGAGGCCGAGACGAACCTCGAGCGCCTGCGCGACCTGTTGACCGAGCTGCGCCCGCAGGCGCGCCGGCTGGCGGCGCAGGCCGAGCAACTGGAGGCCCGCCGATCGGCCGGCGCCGAGCTCGCCGAGGCAGTGCTGGCGGCGGCGCGCGCGCGCCTGACGTCCACCTCGGCGGCCGCGCAACGCGAGCAGCTGGAGCTCGATCACGCGCGCGCCACCGCCGACGCGGCGCTGCGTGAACTGCACATCGCGGAAACGGAGGCGGCGACCGTGGCGGCGGCGATCAGCCGGCAGGCGGAGGTGGAACGCGAACGGCGGGTAGCGCTCGACGCGGCGCGCGCGCGCCTGGCCGAGCTGCGCATCGAGGGCGCCCGTTTCGAATCGGAGGAATCGGGGCTGGCTCGCCAGCATGCCCGGGTGAGCAGCGAGCGCAGCGCGGCCGAACAACGCATCGACGATGCCCGATCTGCGCTGGCGACGCCACGGCCGCCGGTCGATCCGGGAATCGCCGCTCAGCTCGAGCTGGTCGAGCAGCAGCTGGCCGAGATTGAGCGCGCGCCGACGACGGACGACGCCACGGCGCGTGCCCAACGAGCCGCACGCGAGGCAGAGGTGCGTGGATCTCGCGCGCGCCTGGCCGAGCTGGGCACGACGCTGGCCGACATGGAAGCTCGGCTGGCGGAGCTCGAACCACGTGCCAGCCAAGCTGCCAACGAGCGCGCCGCGGCGCTTGCGGCACTGGAGCAATTGGTCGAGCGCACCGGTCAGCTGGCGGAGCGAGTGGACGAGGCGCGCGCCGAGGCGGACCGTGCCAACGCGGCCGCACGACTGGCTCACCAGCGAGCGCGCGAGGCCGAGGACCGGCTGGTCGCAGCACGTACCGAACTGGCCGGGCTGGAGGCCGCCGCGCGCGTTGGCCGCAACGAAGGTCTGGCGCATGCCGCACGGGCGCGCGGCGCACAACTGCTGGGCGAGGGGCTGGAGGTCGAGCCGCGCTTCGCCACGGCCGTGGGCGCCGTGCTGGGTGACTGGGCGGCCGCGTTCGTGGTCGACGAGCGGGCCGCGCTGGCACTGGCCCAGCGTGGTGGCCGGCTGGTTCTCGACGATACCGGCCGGCGGCCGGGCAGCGCGACCCAGACACAGGCGCGTGCCGTCGCCGACGCCGCGGCGGCGCGTGGCGGCGGTTTGCTGGCCGACGCGGTACGACGCGATCCACGCGGTGTCGTGTCGCGGCTTCTGCGTGAGACGGTCTGGCTGCCCAGCCTTGAAACGGCCCTGGCGCTGCGGGCCGCGCTGCCGGCCGGCTGGCGCGCAGTCACGCTGGCCGGAGAGGTGGTCGCCGACACCGGACTGCTCTCGCTGGCCGGCGAGGAAACGCTGCTCGAACAGGCGCGCCGGCGTGGCGAGCTCGCCGGCGAGGTGGTCAAGCTGCAGGGCGACGCCGAGGCGGCGCGCTCGGCCGCTGACCGCTTGGAGAAGGAGCTCACCGAGGCACGGCGAATGCTGGGTGAGGCCGAGCGCGAGCTGGGTGGTGAACGGCGGCGCTGGCGCGTCGCCGACGATGCCGAGCGATCGGCTCATCGACACCACGATCAGCTGGACAGGGAGACGACCTGGCTGCGATCACGCGTCGAAGCGACGGCTTCAGAGCTTGCCGCGGCCGAGCAACTGCTGGCCCGCACCCAGGCCGACCTGGCGAACGCTGATGCG
>CAZSWK010000039.1:0-20113 GCA_964610835.1 uncultured Anaerolineaceae bacterium
TCCGCCATGACACCTGAGCCGATGGTGGCAATGGTGGATCCGCTCAGCGACATCGTCGCGAGTATATGCAGGGGCCGCCCAGCTCACGCAGTGCCGTCCGGCAGGTCTGAGTAATCGGTTACTCATGACGAATGACCAACCTGTCGGCGATGCTCAGGCCAATGAGCCAATCGGCGCCCAACCGTGGCGGCCAGTTGCGCTTCACCCGCGGTCATCGCCGCATGGACGCCCCGCTGCGGAGTGGGCGGCGATGAACAGAATCCCGCTGAGTGATCGCCGCCGGCGTCCCACGCGAACCCTGACGCTGCTCGCCGCCGTCACGCTGCTGGCGGCGCTACTCGCGCCGTCGACTGCGGTTGGTGCGGCCACGATCACGGTCTGCACGTCGGGCTGCGATTACTCCTCCATCCAGGCCGCGATCAACGCGGCAGCGCCTGGTGACACGATCAGCCTGGCGGGGGAGGTCTTCCACGAGACGATCAGCGTGGATCGCGACGTAACGATTCGCGGTGCCGGCCGCGCGACCTCGGTCATCGACGCGGCCAGTGACGGGACCGTGGTTACCGTGCTTCCCGGGGCGTCACTCGAGCTCGACGACCTGACGATACGCAACGGTCGAACGACGGGCAACGGCGGCGGCATCAACAACCAGGGCAGTCTGTCGGCCAACTCGATCAGCATCGCCGCCAACATCGCCGCCACCTTCCCGACCTCGATGGGGGGCGGCGTCTTCTCCACCGGACAGCTCACGCTGATCAACTCCACGGTCACGGGCAACGAGTCGCGGGCGGGCGGCGGCGGCATCTACGTCAGTGGCGCCGCGGCAACGGCCACGATCCAGGGGACCATCTTCACGGCCAACGTGGTCCACGAGTCCACGAACGACGGCCGCGGCGGTGGCGCCATCCACGTCTCATATGGCGACGCAACGATCAGCGACTCGGAAATCGCGGACAACACGAGCGACTTCACCGGCGGTGGCGTGGCGATCTTTGGTTCCGGGAGCAACGTTGCCATCACCGATAGCTGGATCCACGGCAATTCATCGCAGTTCGGCGGCGGATTGATCACCGAATCGTCATCGCGCCTCTCGATCAACGGGACAACGATCAGCGGCAACATGGCGACCTCGTCCGCCACGTCGGCCGGGGGCGGGCTGCGTATCGAAGCGCCGGTGACGATCAGCAACTCGACCATCGCCGGCAATTCCGCGACAAGCACGACGGCCAACAACAACTCGGGCGGTGGCATCCAGGTGGAATCGGCGCTGACGCTCGATAGCGTCACGATCGCCGGCAACTCGGCCAACTACGGCGGCGGCATCGGTTCCTACTCCGGGTCCAATACCTCGACCACTAACTCCATCCTCGCTGGCAACACGGCGGCAACAGCCGCCAACGGCAACGACTGCGGCGGCACCCTTGCCGGTGGTGACTTCCTGCTGATCGGCGACACCGATGGCTGTACGACGTCCGCGGTGGGCAACGTGATCGTCGGCGACCCGCTGCTCGAACCGCTGGCCGACAACGGCGGACCCACGTTGACGATGCTGCCTGGCACCGGTTCGCCGGCGATCGACGCCGGGGCCACCTCGCTGACCAGCGACCAGCGCGGTCTCGGCCGGCCGTCCGGCCTGGCTCCCGACATTGGCGCGGTCGAGGTGCAAACGGGGTTGCCGCCCACTCCATCCCCCACGCCAACAGCCAGCCCGACTGCCACGCCCACCGCCGCGCCATCCCTTGCTGCACCCACCGACTTGACGGCGACGGCGCTGTCCATGAGCTCGATCGGGCTGGACTGGGTCGACAACTCGACCGGCGAGGATGGCTACGAGGTCCAGCGGCAGGAGGGTTCGAACTTCGTTCCCATCGACTACCTGCCACCTGATGCGCAGTCCTACGCCGACTCCAACCTGGATCCCGACACCGCCTACGTCTACCGCGTGCGCGCCTTCATCGGCACGACCCAGTTCTCCGACTTCTCCAATCCGGCCAGCGCAACAACGCTGTCGACGCCATCGATCACACCGCCGCCGGGACTCTTCGATCCACCCTCCGATCTGGTCGCCACGGCGGCCGGATCGGAGCGCATCAACCTGAGCTGGCACGACAACTCGATCCTCGAAGCCGGCTTCGAACTGCAGTCGTCGGCCGACGGATCACAGTTCGAGCCGATAGACCCGAGTAACCCACCGCTGTCGCGCAACGCGGCGTGCTGGGTGGACACCGGACTGGCCCCGCAGCAACAGGCTTACTACCGGGTAAGAGCCTTCGACGCTGACGGCAACGTCACCGACTGGTCGAACGTCGCCAGCGACACGACGGCACCCGAGTCGACCCCGGCACCGCCCCCGGCCGAGCCGATCCTGGACACGCCCAAGGATTTCTTCGCCTGCGCGTCGGGCGAGGCCAGTGCCGAGTTGAACTGGAGCGACACGGCCAGCGGCGAGGACAGCTGGCTCGTCCAATGCACACCGCTCGATCCGAACGAGTACTGCCCATCCTCCGTTCCGGGTATGTATGCTCCGCTGCCACCGGATAGCACGTCATTCCGCGTGACCGGACTCAAGCCCGATTCCGGCTATGAGTTCGCCGTTCGACCGGTAACCGGAGCCGGCTTTTCAGCCGAGGGGCCACCGTACACCGACCCCGTCGCAGTGCACCCGTTCGCCGTCTCGCCGCCGACCGACCTCCACGTCACCTCGGTGTCAGCTGGCTCGGTCGGGATGGCCTGGACCGACACCGTCTTCGACGAGTCGGGCTGGGCTATCCGGCGGACGGGAGGACGCCTCGGTGGATCTTCAGGGGATGTGCCGGCAGGTGTCACGTCGTACGTGGACGACACTTTCGTCTGGGCGGGTCGGACGTACTTCTACAGCGCGACGCCGGTCCCGTTCGGGTTCGGAGACGAGGTCCGGTCGAACGTCGCCTCTGCAACGACACCGATCGCGGGGCTGGACGCTGTTGCCTGGTCGAGCTACGCAACGACATATGTCGAGCTGTCCTGGGCGAAGGTCATTGACTACGACGTGGACGGCTCAGAACCACACAGGCTCGAGATCCAGCGCTCGCATGATGGCTCGCCCTTCCAGCAGGTGGCGGTCCTTGACTCGGCGGCCGATCAAACCAGCTACGACGACACCGGCATGGAGCCAGGGGACTACGAGTACCGCGTCCGCGTCTCCAACGACACCCTGCCTGGCGGACCGTACTCCTCGCCGTGGACTCAGATCGCCGTGACCGTTCCCCAAATGCCCGGCGCTTGCGCCGACGGCAGCACGACCGACAGCGATGGCGACAACCTGCCCGACTGCTGGGAGACCAGTGGCTATGACCAGGAGGGCGACGGCACGATCGACATCAACCTTGCCGCCATGGGCGCCAGCCCGCAGCGCAAGGACATCTTCGTCGAGGTCGATTGCCTGGTAATGGACGGCAACTCCGACGGTGACCTGGCCGACCTGGTCGACCACTCGCACTGTCCACCGCGCACCGCCATGGAAGAAGTGGCCGCCGCATTCGCCAATGCCCCAGTGCCCAACCCCGACGGGACAACAGGGATCCAGCTGCACATCGACACCGGCGCTCTGTACGGCGCGGGGGTCGTCTTCCAGGTGCCCGGGGCGGGCGGCGCAATCGCGAGCTACGGCGATCTGGGCGGCGGTGGCGACCAGATACCAGAAGACGCCGCGCCCATCTTTTTCGGCACCGACACGCCTGCCACTCCTTACTACCAGGACCCTCCGGGCACCATCACCGATTTCTACGCCATCAAGGCGGCCCATTTCGATCCCCGGCGTGCCCAGATCTTCCGCTACGCGCTGTTCGGCCACCAGACGGCCGCCCGTAGGCTGCACTACGACTGCACCAGCGGGGTCGCCGAGGGTATCCCGGGTAACGACTTCTACGTCACACTCGGCGGCCGGCGGGACCTGGGCACGACCGACAACCCGTACGGTGACGGCCAGCCCGACATGCCGTGCTGGACGCCGACCGCGGCCAACGGCATCGACGACGACGGTGACGGCCTGATCGACGAGGACCCGTGGAACGGCGTGGACGACGATGGCGACTGCCCGGGCGACACCAACAACGATGGCAAGGTGTGCTCCTTCGGCGACATAGGTGTGGACGAGGACAGCGGCTGGTCGGTTGGGTCGGTCGACGAGCAGGCGGGCGCTTTCATGCACGAACTGGGCCACACGCTCGGCCTCCGGCACGGGGGCGGTACCGACCTGCCGCCGTACAAGCCGAACTACCTGAGCGTGATGAACTACTACTGGCAGGCCTGTCGCGTTCCAGCGAGCCCCAACGGCGACCTGCCCGGTGGCTGCGATTACTCGCGCGAGGTACTGCCTGACCTGGTCGAAACGAACCTCGACGAGTGCGCCGGCATCGACGGCCCCGGCCATACCCTCGGTTTCGGGCCGATCAACTGGAACCGCGACGGAACGGAGGACGCGCCGATTTTCGAAGGTGCCACCTGTCCGGCGCCGAACAACGCCAACATCGAGGCGGACATTGGCGGCAACCTGGGTGCCATCGATACGGAAACTTACGCGGGCTGGGAGGATTGGAGCCACCTGGTCTACGACTTCACCTCGCTCTCGTCGTTCGCCAACGGCGTGGCCGACCCGCAGATCAACGAGCCGACTCCGGAAAGCATCGCCGAAGGACAGCGCATCCTCGAACAGGAGGCGGGCGCCACACTGCTGGTGGAGAAGACAGGACCGGCGGTGGCCTTCACCGGCCAGACCATCGGCTACACGCTGACCGTGCGCAATGTTGGTTCCGGGCCCGCCTATAACGTCGTGCTGACGGACACCCGGCCCGACGGTTCGCAGGTTGTCTTCCAGATCGGAACACTCGCTGCCGGCGCGCAGGAAACGCGCGCAGTCGGAATGACGGTTAGCCAGACCGCCGCCAACAGCACCATCGGCGACTCGGCGACGGTCGTGTACGACGACCTGGGCGCCCAGGGCAAGACTGCCAGCACGGCAGCCGAGACGTTCGTCTGCGCCGACGTCAACGCCGACCTGAATTCAACCGCCGCCGACGTTGCTGCGGTGGCCCGCGCGATGCGCACGAGGCCGGGCGACGGACGCTGGAACCCGCGTGCTGACTTCAACGGCGACGGCGTCATCGATGTCCGCGACCTTGCCATCGCTCGCGCATCCGTCCACGACGGCAGATGCGGCCAATGAGGAGGGTACGCAGCTCGATGCAGGACTCACCCGTGCTCCGGCGCATGCTGTTCGCGCGACTGGCGGTCGCCCTTCTTGTCGTGGCCTGCGGGAGCCCCAGCCCCTCGCCATCACAGGCGCCCGCACCGGTGACGCCCTCACCGACGCCTCCGACAGCGTCATCGCCCACGACGACGCCCACCTCGACGCAGAGCCCGAGCCTGGCGTCCCCGACCGCGACCCCCGGGGCGGAGGGGGCCGATGATGGCGGCCCGACGCAGGACCTGCTCATCCTGCACGGCCTGCGCGCCATCCTGCCCGGTGGCACGACGGTCGACCTCCTGCCCGGTTTGACGGACTTGGCGAGTTCCAGCCTGGGCGCACCGGTGGATATCAGCTCCAGGGCGACATTCCGTGAGGCGAGCGCGCTCGGCAGCGGGATGAGTGATCGCGCCGGCAACGCGCGCTCGGGCGTTGCCGTGACGGGCGGCCTGATCGAGGCAGAGGACAGCCAGATGGTCGCCTTCTTCGCCACGCCGCAACCAGGTGGGCACTGGCCCGGTACTGACGATCTGATCACCTTCACGCTGCCCCAGGCGGACGGGCTGGTGGCGGGCGTCCCCCTGGTGGCCGACTACGAATTCGTGCAGGTGTTGCCTGGTCCGCTGAGCGCGGGGATCCCCGATGCCAGCTCGACGATCGACGATCCCGCGGCCCTGCTTGCGGCCCGGCTCCGGGCCGGCTCGTATCAGTTCCCCGCGGTTGGCAATCAGAATGATCCCGAAGACGTGGTGTTCACCGGCCAGATTGGGCGTGTATTGAGCGGCACGGCCCAGGTCAACCCGGCAGTGGCCGCAGGCCCGGCACTCGGTTCGGGACACGTCATCGCCCTGGGCGCACCCAGGGACACTCTCGTGGCGCAGGACGACGGTGGCTCAAGCGGCGGCATCCCGCCCAAGGCGAAGCCTTTCTTCGACGGCATGAAGGGCGGCTACGCCAAGTGTCTGGGCCGGCTTTTTCTGCCCGGCAAGTCGAGTCTCAAGTGCGTCAAGGACGTGCTCGACGGTGAACGCAAGGGTGCCAAGGGCAGCAACGACCTGCTCAACAAGAACTTCCCCGGCGAGGGCGGTCCCGGCGGCGGCAGTCCCGGCGGCGGCAGTCCCGGCGGCTGTACCGGGTGCGGCGCGGCACATAACGACCCGCACATCGCCACCTTCGACCGCGTGCGCTACGACCTCCAACTGGTTGGCGAGTTCCTGGCCGCCCGGCGACCCGATGAGGAAGTGCAGATCCGAACGGCCCCCGTACCCGGTTCGCGCATCGTCGCGTTCGTGGTCGACGTGGCCATTCGCGCGGAGGGGCACATCGTCGAGGTCGGCGTGGGTCGCGACCAGCCGATCCTCGTAGATGGCCAGGAGGTCCCTGCGTCCTCGCCGGGTTCGGCCCCGTTCACGGTCGATCAGCTGGAGGTGCGCTGGGCAACGTCCGGTGTCGACGTGTTTGACGATGGCGCACCATTGCTGCACGTCATCCGCGGCTCTGACCACCTCAACGTGTTCGTCGTCGGCGGCAAGAGGGATGGCCGCTGGGTGGGCCTGCTGGGCAACGGCGACGGTCGGGCCGCGGGCGACCTGGTGGCACGCGACGGTCAGGTCGTCGAGCGCACGGACGCACAGTTCTACGAGCGCTTCGCAGATACATGGCGGATATCCCAGGCCGAGTCCCTGTTCAGCTACGGCCCGGGGGAAACCACGGAGACCTACACCGACCTGAGCTTTCCCGACGGCAGGGCGAGCCTCGACAGTCTGCCGGCCGACGATCGTGCGCAGGCCGAGGCCCTGTGCCGGGCAGGCGGCATCGACGATCCGGTGTTGCTCGACGAATGCACGCTCGATTACGCCCTGACCAAGGACACCTCGATGATCGAGGGGGCGCAGGATGCGCAGGCGGCCGCGCGCGCCGACTCGACCGGCGACCCGTCGAAACTCGACGGCGGTCTGCTGGCCCAGGGCACCAGCGTCGTTCTGAAGGCCGAGCACCTGGCCGAGATCCGCGGCGGCGAGGTGGCGACCGGCGACGGATTGGCACTCGTGCGCACAACGACTGAGCGCGTCACCACACTGCACGCGATCGACCTGGAGACCGGCGAGGATCGCTGGGACGTGCCGGACGTCGATCCAAACTGCCGGCCCGTGGTCGTCCCCGGTTTGGGCGTCGCGGCCCAGCTCCACCGCGGATCGCCTTCCGCCGGCAACGAGGCGCCGATCGTGCTGCTCTCGTTGGACGACGGCAGCGAGGTGGCCCGGTCGCCAGGTGATACCGACGCCTGCAACGGATCGTTGAGCGCGGCCGGGTCAGTCATTCTGCGACCGGTGCGAGGCGCCCTGTACGCTTACGACGCCGCGAAAGGGATGAGCGAGCTCTGGTCGTGGGATCCCGATGAGATCCTCTGGGGCTCGGTGCCCATCGTGGACGGATACGCGATCGTATTCGCGCGCCAGCTGCCCGACACGCTGCGGGCCCGGAGCATCGAGGTGCAAACCGGCCAACTGGTGGACGAGCTGCCGGTGGCCGGTGGCGCGCAGCGTTACCTCAACGTTATCGGCAACCAGCGAGTTGCCTTGGCCGCCGACAACGGCGGCGGCAAGCAGCGGGCAACCACAGTCGTCGAGGTGAGCGGCGGGCAGCTGAGCCAGCTCTGGACGCGCGACTTCGCCGACGAGAGCGACCTCCGCCAGCCGGTACAGCTGACGTCCATCGACGGCCTGATCGCCGGCTGGACCGTCAGCTCGGCTGGGCCCGGGCTGGTCGGCTTCGACGCCACCAGCGGACACGTCGCCTGGACGCAGCGAGCCACCAGCTTCGACAACTCGCGCGGGATGGTCGAAACGATCGCTGGCTCGGTGGTCGCCATCACGCCGTTCGGCGGCGCCTGGATCGAGCTCGTCGACGCGACCGGCCAGTCAGTCGCGCAACTGGATGCACCGATGGATGGCTACGTCCAGCCAGGACAGCTGACTGCCCTCGCCGACGGGCGCTACATCGCCACCGGCGAGATCGCCGACGGTGGCGGTGTGTACGTCCTCATCCGGAGCCTGGACCCGGTCCTGTGAGCGACCGATCATCAGTGATGGGCGTCAGAAACATGAGTAGACAGGGTCCGGCCAAGGTTGACATCCGCCGCGGAGGCCGACGGTGATGCTCTCGCGGCCCAGGGGCGATCGCCGGCTGCCGCGCGGTGGTGTGTTCCTGGCGCTCGCGCTGGCCGCCCTGGCCGGCTGCAGCTCATCCCCTGGCTCGCTGGCGGGATCGCCTGGAGCGCCGGCCAATCCCGGTGGCCAGGGCGGACCTGGGGCGCCGCAGGTCCCCGGCGTAACGAACCCCCTTGACCTGCTACCCGTACCCACCGGGGCGCTCATGCCGACCACCGATCCGGCCCTCGCCAGCGTCACCGTTGACCTCCGTGGACAGACGGTCGCCTACGCGGTCGTTGTCGAGTGTGAGCTGAGCCCGAAATCGATCTCCATCGGTGCCTCCAACGACCGCGGCACCGGCGGCGCATCCGTGGGCTGGTCATCGGACGCGCCCGGTGACTCTTTCATCCAGGTCAGCGAGGCGGCCACGGTCAATGGCTACGTGCTGTCGCGCGACTTTGAGGGCGCAACGCTGCCCGAGGTCAGCGTGAACGGCGACGAGGCGCAGATAGCCGCATTGGTAAAAGAGCAGGCGTTCGGCAATCGTGATCCGGAGACCATCACTATCCACGCAACGTGCCACGCGCCTCCAGAGGTCACGCCGCCACCCACCGTGCCCGCGCTTGCGGGTCATGCCACGGTGCGAATCGGTGGGCAGACATTCGAGTTCAGCAACCCTGACACGTGCTCGGTCAGCCCGAACCTGATCAGCGGTCAGTTCTTTGCCGACGAGCAGACGAGCCTGAGCATCACCGTTACGGGCACCAGTGCCGCCTTCATGAACGTGACTTTGCCCGATGCGAGCTGGTCAGCCGGCCTTGACGTACCGATGCAGTTCGCGATCAACGGCACGAGCGCCACCTGGACCGGCACGGTCACCGATCTCTTGAGCGGTACGGCCGCAACCGCGTCGGTCGATCTTGAGTGCGGCGGCTAGCCGACCTTACGCGGGCCGAGGGCTCCGGCCGACCGTGCCTGACCGAGCAGAAAGAAACGCGTCGTGGTGTTGACGACGGCATCGACAAAACCTGCCGTTGCGAGCACATGTCCAAGCTCGGCCTGTTCGTAGTAGATCTTTGGGATCGTGAACTCGCGGCCGTCGTTCAGCCGGCGAAGGGACAGATCGTCGGCCGGGGCGGGGTGGTCGCGTGCACTCGAGCCCGAGTCGGGCCGCGAATCTATGAAGGCGAACATGCCGCCCGGCTTCAGCCAGCTCTGGCACAGCCGCAGGAACTGCCCCAGTTGCGTACGCGGAACGTGGCTCAGCCAGAAGCCGCAGAAGACGCCGTCCACCCGGCGGTCCGGTGCCGCCCACGCGTCGCGCACCTCGATGGTCGCCGAGAGATCGAGCCCCGCCAATCGCCGCCGCGCGAGCTCGAGCGGCTCGGTCGCGGCGTCATAGAGCGACAACGCACCCTTGTCTGCGAGCACGACCGACCACCAGCCGGTGCCCGCGGCGAGCTCGACGATCTCGCCGTGCCACGGCAGCCCGTCGAGCCACTGCCGAGCCTGCTCCAGCTCGACCTTCCAGGCCGCGTCGGCAGCCGGTCCATGCGCATAACGGCCGCGGCGCAGGTACCAGTCGTCGTACTCGGGCGCCCGGGCCGCGTAGTAATCGCGCAGCGGGTCGGTCATGACGTCGCCCGCCCAATCAGGAAAAAGCGCGACGTGGTCTTCACCTCCACGTCGGAGAAACCGGCGGCGCTCAGCGCCGACGCCAGTTCTTCCGGCTCGTGGAAGACCTTGACGATGGTGAACTCGCGGCCGTCGTTCAGGCGCCGCTCCTGGCGCTCGTCCACGGTTGGTGCGAATCCAGGCTGCGCTTTCTCGTCGATGAACGCGAACAGGCCGCCGGGCTTGAGCCAGCGCTGGACGATGGCCAGGAACTCGGGCAGGCGGGCGCGCCGGACGTGGCTCAGCCAGGCGCCGCAGAAGACCGCGTCGACCTGCCGGTCTGGCTCGGCCCAGGCATCGCGGATGTGGATGTGCGCACGCAGGCCGTGCGCCAGCAGCCGATCGCGCGCCCGGGAGAGCACCTCGTCGGAGACGTCGTACAGCCACAGCTCGCCCTTCTGCGCAAGCAGCGGCGACCACCAGCCGGTCCCGGCCGCCAGCTCGACGATCTCGCCGTGTACCGGCAGCGAGTCCAGCCAGAGGGTGGCCGCGTCGAGGTCGCTCTGGAAAACCGCCGCCTCGAGCGGCGGGCGCGCGCCGACGTAAAACTCGTCGTACTCGGGTGCGCGTGCCGCGTAGTAGGCCTTGAGTGCGTCGTCTTCGGACTGGCCCGCCGCCGACGCAGCGGCCCGGGCGCGGAGCCCTTCATGCAGCCTGTAACGCAGGAACTCGTTGTCCTGGGCCCGACCCACGCAGTCGGGGCACAGCCGCGCGTAGCCCTCGATGTCGTTCGGCGAACGGGTCTGGTGTGGCCGGCCGCACCACAGGCAGTTGAACTGCGCGGTGAAGTTCGTATCAGCCGGCATGATTGTGGACGCTGCCGAGCGGCAGCCACGCTCCGGCCGGTGCCTCGTCGAGGAAGGTCCCCGGATCGAACAACTCGGCCAGCAGTGCGATGCCGTCGATGATGCGCGGACCGGGGCGGCTGAAGAAGGACGAACCGTCGAGCGCGTAAACCTCGCCCTGCTCGACGGCGCGCAGTTCGTCCAGCCACGGCGGTAGATCCACCCGCCCCCACTCAGCCGCGGTACGCCACGCGTCGTAGCCGCACGGCATCAGCATCAGCTGCTCCGGATCGACTTCGCGCACGCGGTCCCAGTCGGTCCGCGTCGATGGCTCACCGGCGGCCCCCAGCAGCTCCCAGCCCCCGGCGCGGCGGACCTGTTCCGGCACCCAGTGGCCGGCGGCAAACGGTGGATCGAGCCATTCGAGACAGACGACCCGGCGCGCCGGCGCGCCGTCCAGACGCCGCTCGAGGACGCGATTCTCGATACGTGCCAGCCGCTCGCGCAAGAGCTCGACCAGGCCGATGGCCTCATCTTCGGCAGCGGCGAACGAGCCCACGGTCGATATCGCGTTGAACACGCCCTCGACGCTCTCCGGATCCAGGCTGGCAACCGTCGCCGGCAAGCCAATCCGCTGCAGGGCATCGACGACCTCGTCGTGACTCACTGCGCACACGCTGCACAGTCGTTGGGTCAGCACCAGGTCCGGCTCGGCGTGCGCCAGCGCCTCGAGGTCGAGCTCGTAGATCGACTGGCCGGTGCCCAGCGCAGCTGCGACCAGATCGTTGATGTCGCGGCTGTGGGTGGCGGCCGGCGCGATTCTCGGCCGCGTGACGATGGGCACTTCGGTGGCATCGGGCGGGAAGTCACACTCGGCCGTGCGACCGACCAGTTCCTCGGCGAGGCCGAGCGCGAACACGATTTCGGTCGCCGAAGGTACGAGGGAAACGATGCGCACGAACCGCAGGATAGGCCGTTTGGACCTTGTGACCGGCAGCTACGGTTGGATTAGGCTGCCAAGCCTATGAGCATTGGCGACGCTCCGCTGCCGGTTGCAGTGAACCATGTCTGGAAGCAATTCGGGTCGACCGACGTGGTGGCCGACCTGTCGTTCGACCTCCAGGCCGGCGAGATACTGGGCTTCCTGGGCCCCAACGGTGCGGGCAAGACGACCACCATGCGGATGCTGCTCGACATCATCCGCCCGGATCGCGGCGAGATCACCGTCTTCGGCGGCCCGCCGGGGGTGCGGCATCAGTCCCGCACCGGCTATCTGCCCGAAGATCGCGGCCTGTATCGCGATGTTCCGATCATCGAAACGCTTACCTATTTCGGTGCGCTGCGCGGCCTGTCGACCCATGACGCCCACCAGCGGGCGCAGGAGCTGCTCGGCGAGGTGGGCCTGGAGGACGCCCTGACCAAGAAGGCGGGCGAGCTGTCGCGCGGCATGCATCAGAAGGCGCAGCTGATCGCGACGATCATCAACGAGCCCGACCTGCTGATCGTCGACGAACCCTTCCAGGGTCTCGACCCGGTCAACGCGACGATGCTCAAGAACCTGCTCGTGGCACAGCGCGAGCGCGGGGCAGCGGTGGTAATGAGCACGCACGATATGGAGGATGCGCAGGTTCTGTGCGACCGAATCCTGCTCATCGACAAGGGCCGCCGCGTGCTGTATGGAACGGTCGACGACGTCAGGCGCGCTTTCAGCGATGGGGCGGTGGAGGTCGTGGGCCGTGACCTACCGCTTGATGTAGAGAAGCTTCCCAGCGCCAGCCACGCCACGAGCTACGACGGGTCCGTCCGCTATCTGCTGGCAGACGGCTCGAGCGCCCAGGACCTGTTCCGCGAGCTGGGCGACTCGTCTGCCCAGGTCGAACGCTTCGCCGTCGAGGCACCCAACCTGGCCGAGATCTTCGTGCGCGCCGTGGCCGGCGACGCGCGCGCGGAGCGGGTGGCGTGACCGAACGCAACCAGTTCCTGAGACTGCTCCTGCTCGTGGCCCGGCGCGACTACCTGCGCACGGTTCGCCGGCGCGGCTTCCTGCTCGCCACGCTGCTGCTGCCGGCATCGATGGCCGTCCTGTTCATCATCTCGAGTGCCGTCTCGATGAATGCTGCCACCGCCGAGCCGGGCCAGATCCTGCTCGTCAACGAGTCGACAGTCGCCCTGCAGCCCGATCCGGCGCTGGCGCCGGACGTCTCGCTGCTATCGCGCAGCGATGCCGAAGCGCGCCTGGCAGACGGGTCGGCGGTAGCCTACTTCCTGGTTCCCTCAACCTGGCCGAGCCAGCCGCGCGTGACCATCATCGCGTCGGAGCAAGCGAGCACGGGCCGATCGATCGACGCGCTGACCCGCCAACAGGCCGAACAGTCCGAGGTCGAGCTGCTGCTGCGGGTCTCACTGCTCCGTGACGCGGGGTTGCCCGACTCGACCCTCGGCCAGCTGCTCACGCCGATCGATTTCAGCGCGGTCACCACGACTGGCGAGCCCGTCACCGAGGCGGCCCTCGCGGCCAACTTCATCGTGCCCTACGTCTTCACCCTGATCTTCGTGCTGAGCATCTTCATCACCAGTGGCTACCTGCTCCAGTCGGTAACCGAGGAGAAGGAGAACCGCGTCGTCGAGATCGTGCTCAGCTCGATACCCGCGTTGCCGCTAATGGCCGGCAAGATCCTGGGTCTCGGCGCGGCCGGGCTGACGCAGGTCGCCATCTGGCTGGGTACCGCCGTGCTGGCTCTGCCGCTGATCAACCAGCAACTCCAGCTCCATGTGACGCTCGAGCCGGCGACGATCGTCCTGGCGGTGGCCGTGTTCTGCCTGGGCTATCTCGCCTACGGCGCGATCTTCGCCGCGCTCGGGGCACTCGCCGCCGGCCAACGCGAGGCACAGCAGTACTCAAGCTTCTTCGGCTTCTTTGCAGTCATCCCACTGGTCATGACACCGGTGTTCCTGAGCGACCCGAACTCAATCATCGTCTGGGCGCTGGCGCTCGTGCCACTGACCGCACCGGCGGCCGTGCTCGAGGTGCTGTCAGCCAGCTCGCCGCCATGGCTGATGATCGGCGTCTCCCTGGTCATCCAGGTGCTCTTCGTGGGCGTCGCGACGGTCGCCGCCGGGCGCATCTTTCGCGCCACCGTGCTGCTCTACGGAACGCGGCCCAACCTGCGCCGCATCGTCGCGGCGGTGACCGCCCGTGGGTAGGCGCCGCTGAGCGTCAGCCGGGCGGCTTCAGCTCGTCGGTCATCGCCCGCGCGGCGTCCTTGTCGCGGAACCACAGGGCGTTCTGCTCGGTGTACTTCGCCCATTCCGCCGGCAGTGCATCTTCCGGGAAGATCGCGTTTACCGGGCACTCGGGCTCGCACGCGCCGCAGTCGATGCACTCGTCGGGATCGATATACAGGGTGCGGTCGACCCCCTGATCGAAATGGATGCAGTCGACCGGACATACCGCGACGCACGATTGATCCATGACGTCGACACACGGCTCGGCGATCACGTACGTCATTGAGCAGCCTCTCCTCGTCGTCCCAGCGTGGGTGCAGCCTTGGCTCGGCTCCGCGTGGGACCGGGGCCGGGCCGCATGTCCATCTTAGCGGCTGAGGACGATTACCCTGCCGATCATTCCCCGCTCCGCATGCCCGGGCAGGTGACAGAAGAGCTGCAGCGGCTCGGTCGCCGGCACGGTGTACTCGACCGTCGTCGAATCACCGGACGCGAGGAGCACCCGCAGGCCGCCTGTGCCCGGCGGCACGCTGGCCGGTGGAATGGTGGCAAAAGGTGTGTCCGGGGAGGCGTTGGCATCGGCCACGGCCCAGGCCGCCTGGAACTGCTGGTCGCCGAGCGCGAACTCATGCTCGACCATCCCGCCGTTGAATACATGCAGGCGCACGGTTTCGCCGGCCACGAGATACAGCGGGGTCGGGTCGAAGGCAAAGTCACGCAGGATCACGTTCACATCACGCGGCTGCGCCGCGGTGCCGGGCTGGTCGATGACCGGGACCGGCGCCGGCGCCTGGGCCAACCATGCGCCGAGCAGCACCAGGCCGATGGCCAGCACCGCCCCGATCGCGAGCACGACAACCGGCGCGCGCGAAATGTGAGATCGGGGCAAACCTTGTTCGGACGTCACCTCCCTGACTGTAGGTCAATCACCGCGAGACGCCTGCTCGCCCGTTACCCCCAGCGAAACGGCTGCACCGATCGGTCAGGCACCAGCGTCGCCAGCGGGGCGAGGGCGGCGTCGCCGGCGAGTGCGAGCAGGCCCAGGCCGAGGAGCAGTACGGTGAACGTGGCGATCGCCAGCAGCGGCAGCCAGCGACTCATGGCGGGCAGGTAGACGAGCAAGGATTCGATGTGCATGTCTCTCCATTCATTGCACCTGTTCGACGGGGGCCGGTCGACGATTACCGGCCGCTGAGCGACTCTATGCAGCACCGCTTTGCCGCCACTCAACGCGCACTTAGCGGCGCCTTATGCGGGGCTGTGGACAACCCGCGTCGGTCACGCGGTCAATCACGACCACTCGGCAAGACGGCGGCAGCGCTAGAGTTCGGCAGAGACCCCGACTGACTGTGAGTGAGGAATGGCGCCCCGACCGGCCACCTGGAGCTCAAACATCCGCTTCCCGCCGCTCAAGCGCGGCGCGAGCCGTGGGGGCGGGCAATCATGAGCCATGACCGCCGCTCGCCAAACAGGGGGGACGAGGACCGCAAGTTTCTCCGGCCGGCGCCGTATGCCGACACCTCTTTCCTGGACAGCGACGCGTGGCGGGCGCTGCGCATCATGGGCGAGTTCGTCGAGGGCTTCGATGCCCTGGCGCGGCTCGGACCGGCAATCAGCATCTTCGGGTCGGCGCGCGTGGCGCCGGACGATCCATTTGCGCGCGCCGCGGAGGACCTTGGGGCACGCCTGGCTCGCCGCCAGATCACCGTCATCACCGGCGGCGGGCCGGGCATCATGACCGCAGCGAACAAGGGTGCCGCGCAGGCCGGCGGCGTGTCGGTCGGACTGGGCATCGAATTGCCCCACGAGCAGCAGATCAACGAGTGGTGCACGCTCGCGCTCGACTTCCGCTACTTCTTTGCGCGCAAGACGATGTTCGTCAAGTACGCGCAGGGGTTCGTCATCTTTCCCGGCGGCTTCGGCACTCTCGACGAGCTGTGCGAGGCGCTGGTTCTCGTCCAGACCGGCAAGATCGACCTCTTCCCGATCATCCTGTGGGGCACCGCGTACTGGCGTCCGCTGATCGACTGGCTGCGGGCCACGGTTGCCGAACACGGCATGATCGCGCGGCGCGACATCGAGCTTTTGCGCATGACCGACGACAACGACGAAGTCATGGAATGGATCGAGCAGGCGTTCGCCGCCCTGCATGAGGCCCATGGCAGCCAGGCGACCAACACGGGTCGCTAACTGACGTTCAGCGCTTCACGCAATTGCAGCTGGCGCATGACGTCGCCGCGCGTGAGCAGGCCCACGAACTGATCGCCGTCCATCACCGGCACCTGCTCGAGATCGTGCTCGGCCAATAGCTCGACCGCGTCTGCGGCGCGCGTATCGGCGCCGATCGTGAACAGGCCAGCGTGGCCGCCCATGATCTGCGCCACGGTCACCCAATCGCGCTGCTCGGGCGGCACGCGCATGACGTCGCTGACGGTCACGATGCCCACCAGGCGGCCGTTGTCGGCCACGGCCACCGCACGCCGATTGCTGGGCAGCAGATATTGCCCGATCAACTGGTTGACCGAGATGCCCGGCATCACCGTGGTGCTGTCGTGCTCCACGATGTCCGCCGCGCGCACACGCCGCAGGCGAGTTTCAAACACGAATTGCTGGACGCTGTTTGACGCGGCGTTGTACAGGAACCAGGCGATCGCTGCCAGCCAGATACCGCTGATCACATCGCCGCCGAAGAGGAACAGCAGGCCGACCGCAAACATGCCCCAGGCGACCACCTTGCCCACGTTGGCCGCCCACTCGGTCGCCCGCCGGGCGCTACCCGTGGTCTGCCACAGGACCGCGCGCAGCACCCGCCCGCCGTCGAGCGGGAAGCCGGGCACCAGGTTGAACGCGCCCAGCACCAGGTTGATGTACACGAGGTAGCTGGCGACCAGGTCGATCCGCTGCTCGTCGATGGCCACCGCCACGACGTAGCTCAGGCCGGCCAGCACAAAGCTGGTCAGCGGTCCCACGATGGCGACCAGGAACTCGGTCGAGGCCTCCTTGGCCTCGCCCGAGAGGTTCGACACGCCACCGAAGATGAACAGGGTGATGGAGCGCGCGTCGAGCCCCCGCGCGCGGGCAACGAACGAGTGCGCGAGCTCGTGGATGAGCACCGACACGAACAGCAGGAGCGTCGTAACTGCGCCCAGCAGCCAGTACTGCACGGCGCCCAGGCCGAGCACTTCGGACGGGAAGACGTAGACGCCGAGCGACCACGTCAGCAGCGCGAAGATGATCAGCCAGCTGTAGTGGATCCCGACCTCGATGCCGCGGATGGTGAACAGCCGGAACGAGTTCTGGAGCATCAGCGAAGACGATACCCAACACGGGCAACAGCGCAACCGGATAAACAGCTGTGAAGTGTTGAGGGAATCTCGCTCGGCACAGGTGCTACGGTGCGCACGTGCGCGTGGCACTCGCTACAGATCACGCCGGCTTTCCGCTCAAGGAGCCCATCGCCGACTGGCTCAAGCAGGCCGGCCATGAGGTGGTCGACTTCGGCGTCAATGCGCCCGAGCCAATGGTCGATTACCCCGACGTCATCGCGCCGGCGGCGCAGGCGGTCGCACGCGGTGACTGCGAGCGCGGAATCGTGCTCGGCGGCAGCGGCACCGGTGAGCAGATAGTGGCCAACAAGATCCGCGGCATCCGCTGCGTCGAGGCCGCCAATCCCGTCACCGCGCGCCTGGGCCGCGAGCACAACGACGCCAACGTGCTGGCCATGGGCGCGCGCATCATCGGCAACGAGGTCGCCCTGGCCTGCGTGGCGGCCTTCATGGAGGGGCAGTTCCTGGGCGGGCGGCACGCCCGGCGCGTGGCCAAGATCAGCCTGCTCGAGGCGGAACAGGCGTCTGGCTGACAGCCAGGTCGTGGAGGGCGAGCGTCTGCACCATGGCCGACGCGCTGCCCCAGTGCCCTGTCAGGCGCCGTACTTCCGCCTCGCTGGGTAGCACCGAGCACAGGTACAGCAGGCCGACCGCCTTGCGGACCCCCAGGTCGCCCGCGACCACGCGCGGCCGGCCCAGCGTGCGTGCCAGGAACCACTCCGCGCTCCAGCGGCCGATACCGGGCAGCCGCGTCAGGTGCTCGATCAGGTCGCGGTCCGTTGCGCGATCCAGCTGTCCCAGTTCTAGCTCGCCGGCCCGCGCGGCCCGAGCACACGCGATCACCGAGCGAGCCTTGGCGTTCGTCAGCTGCAGACTGCGCAGCTCCCCTGCCGTGACACCGGCCAAGCCGCTCGGCTCAAGCCGACGCACGGTCCGGCCGTCGACCTCGAGCCGCGTGCCGTAGCGCTCCGCCAGGCGACGGCGAATCGTGGCTGCCCAGCGCAGGTTGATCTGCTGCGCGCTGATCGAGCGAATCAGTGCAGTGAAGGGATCGCGAAACAGGATCGGCACGACGCCCGGGTGCCGGCGCACAAGCCACGCGACACGCTCGTCGCGGGCGGCCAGCTCGGCGATTGCCCGTGTTTCGATGAGGAAGCTGGAGCGAACCACGTCCAGCAGGCGCTCATCGGTCGGCCCATATCCGCTATCCGCCGAGAAAGTCAGGCCCAGCGTGCGCGCGTCGCTCGGTCTGCCTGCGTAGGCGGTGACCGCGCCATCGATCTCTGCCGTACGTACCAGCACGTGTCCGTCCCAGCGATCGAGCAGGTCGTCACCCGATCGGCCCAGCGGTGCCAGGGTGGCCGGTAGATCGATGGGCTGAAGGAAGCGGAGCTTGATCGAGCGCAGTCGAGGATTGGTGCCGGTCATCCCGACTACGCTACCGGTGGCGCGGGCAAGCACGATGAACCGCGTGTCGAGCGGGCCCGACACGCACTCTTGCTGACCAGGCTGGCTAGGCCGCGGTCCCCATGGTCAGCGCGCGGTTGACGGCATCGAGCAGGCGCTCCGACGTGGGCACGCCCTCGAGCGTGACGACGGAGCCGATCTCGCTGTCATCCACCCAGTTGAGCTCGATGCCCGGCGCGGTCAGCACGATCGGGATGTCGGGATGCAGCTCGCGCAGCCCCCTGATCAGGTCGTGCTCGGACTCGGAGTCGCCGCTCGCCCAGACGTCGTAGACGAGCACGTCGGCGTCGTCGACCGCCGGACACGGCAGGCCCTGGAAGATGGGGCACGGACCATGGGTGGGACCGGCGCACTGAATCGGTAGATGCCCGGCGCGGCGCAGCCAGTCCACTTCCTGGTCGGCCATGTCGACGTCGTGGTGGACAACCAACACCCGGCTCATGAGGAACACCTCCTTTGCCCCAAGCGTGGTCGTCTCCAGGCCGCGCTCGACAGTGCCCAATGGCCCGCGCACGCGTGCCAATGGACATTCGGTCACCGGTTCACTACTCGTTGTTCCATGGCGCTGCAGGCGGCCGCGTACGAGCCGTGTCAGATGGATTTCGACGACCGCGATCCTGCAACCGAGGCATCCACACTCATGAGTAGTGGTGCAGGCCTCATGCTTCTTGAACGCCTCGTGACGGAGGCCGCAGAGTGCGATGTAGTTTGCGCCAACTGCCAGCGCATGCGAACCTACCGGCGACGCAAGTTACAGGACGAGCGGGAGTAGTTCAGTGGTGGAACGCTGGCCTTCCAAGCCGGATGTCGCGGGTTCGAATCCCGTCTCCCGCTCCACCCACCGTTCTATCTCGCGCTGCTCAGCGACGACCGCCGGCACTGGGCAGCGATCTCGCCACCTTCATCAGTTGGTCTCGCCGCATTCGCGACGGAGCCGACTCGGCATGGCGTTTCCGTCAGATGTCGAGGGTGCCGACCTTACGCCGAACGTGCCCGGCGGCGGACCCGTTGGTCGCCTACCGCCACGCCTGGCCGGCGGAGTCGGACCGCGCTTCCTGTTCGAATCTTCGCCATAAGGTCGGGCCCGCCGACAAATGGCGGAAAGTCGCCAGCAACCAGCGAAAGGGCCGGCCCACGGGTCGGCCCTCAGGCGTTGACTGTGCGCCAGGCTAGGCGGCTGACTGGGCGGCCTGGCTGATCAGGCCCTTGGCGGCGTTGATCGGGATCGCGAAGCCGATGCCCTCGGAATTGCCGGCCAGC
>CAZSWK010000040.1:0-19790 GCA_964610835.1 uncultured Anaerolineaceae bacterium
CGGCGTCCGCGCCGCGAGGCCGTGGCCGCGGTACTAGCCGCGGATCTCCAGCCGCGGACCGTAGTAGATCTTCAGGATGCTGAGCCAGCTATGACCCCGCCGGGCGCACTGCGTCGCGCTGCGGGCGAACAGCTTGTAGCCGGTGGCGTCGCGGCCGCAGCGGCGCTTGAGACCGCGCCGGTAGCCGGTCATCAAGAACTTGCCGCGCTTGACCAGCGTGGTGGCCCAGGTCGCGGCAACCGCGCGCCGGTGAATGGGCCGCACGCGTGCCTTGTGTGGCTTGTAGATCTGGTCGCGAGTGCTGTCGACGACGTCGTAGCACTGGCCGCGGCGGCTGATCCGCTGATGGCCCTGAAGGGCGTGGTACCAGCCGTACTGCTTGACTGCGACCGCGCCGGCCTCGATCACCTGGAACGGCAGGTACGAGGGCCATTCCTTGCCCATGACCGTGATCACGTAGCGCTGGAAGTTGACGGTTACCACACGACCAGTCCGATGGCGCAGGACGCGGATGGCCTGGGGTGGCTTGGTTGTGCTCGTCCAGCCACTGCAGCTTGCAGCGTGGGCGTCGACGACCTGTGGCGTCAACGCCCCTGCGGGCAGGGCGAATGACAGGCCGACGATTACGCCCAGCCCAATGAGCATGCGGCGGGCGGCACGGGATTTTGAATTACCGATCGACTGCCAGAGAGCAGCCGAAAGGGCAGTGGACACGTCTGCCTCCTCGGCTCCGACGCGGCTCCATCACAGTCAGCGGGGCGCGCCGGATCACCTATTGGCCTGAACCAGCAACGCAAACCGAGCAGCATGTGGCGTCAAGACTGGAATCGGGGCGAGGCTCTCGCTGGGGCGCGCCTCGCGCGACGCCTGACCGATGGGCCTATCTGGGCGGAACCCCTGGTCGGGCTGCTCCCGCCGCTGGTGGCGGGTTTTCGCTTCTCCTACTTGTGCGCTGTACCGCAGTTGTGTGCGGAGCGGTGCGCTCACGCAGTATGCATGGTTCGTCAAGAACCGTGTATTTCATGCACGTGGCGGAACGTGAGCGCAGCCTCGCGACGTTGTCTTGCACGGGCCTTGCAGATCCATCCGCGAGGGCCGCGCAAGAGTGCCGCAACACTCATAGGTTAGGCTCATTGCATGGCGTGCCCTCGCTGTGGGTCGGAGGTCCGGCCCGGCCAGAGGTTCTGTGCTGAATGCGGTCTCGCCCTGACGGGATCGTGCCCCAACTGTGGCGCTCCCTACGAAGGGACGCCCCGGTTCTGTGCCGACTGTGGCGCGGCCCTCGCCGGCGCGCCCCCTGCAGCCGATCGCGCGGCACCACACGAACCGGTCGCCGAGCGGCGTTTCGTGACGGTGCTGTTTGCTGATCTTGTCGGCTTCACGACGCTTTCCGAGCAACAGGATCCCGAGGCGGTGCGCGACCTACTGTCACGCTACTTCGAGGTAGCCCGAGGTCTGATCGAGGGCTACGGCGGCAGCGTCGAGAAGTTCATCGGCGACGCGGTGATGGCCGTGTGGGGCGCGCCGGTGGCGCGGGAGGACGATCCCGAGCGGGCAGTGCGCGCGGCGCTCGATCTGGTCGATCAGGTAAGGCAGATCGAGGGCGCCGAGGTGCCGCTCGTGGTCCGGGCCGCAGTGCTGTCGGGTGAAGCCGCAGTCGTGCCCGGTCGTGTCGGGGAGGGGTCGGTCGCCGGAGACATCGTCAACACCGCCAGCCGTCTCCAGTCGGTCGCCTCTCCCGGGACCGTCCTCGTGGGCGAGGCGACTCGCGCCGCGACAAGTGCCGCGATCGCCTATGAGCAGGCCGGAGAGCACGTCCTGAAAGGCAAGACGGCACCGGTGGCCGCGTGGCGCGCACTGCGCGTGGTGGCCCGTCTGGGCGGCGAGGGACGCGAAGAGGGTCTCGAGCCACCTTTCGTGGGCCGGGAGGTCGAACTGCGGCTGCTCATCGACCAGCTGCACGCAGTGGAGCGCGAACACAAGCTGCGCATGGTGGCCATCACGGGTCAGGCGGGCATAGGCAAGAGTCGGCTGACCTGGGAATTGGAGAAGTATCTCGCCGGGTTGGCGGGCCGGGACTACTACTGGCACCAGGGCCGCTCGCCGGCATACGGCGAGGGGGTCACTTTCTGGGCGCTGGGCGAGATGGTTCGCCGCCGTGCGCGCATCGCCGAGGGCGAGGACGAGGCGTCGACACGGGCCAAGCTGCGCGCGGCGCTCGACGACTTCGTGGCCGATCCCGACGAGCGGCGTTGGCTGGAACCCGCGCTGGGCGGCTTGCTGGGCATCGACGAGGCAAATTGGCAGGCCCGCGAGCAACTGTTCAGCGCGTGGCGGACGTTCTTCGAGCGCATCGCGGAGCACGGACCGACCATCCTGGCCTTCGAGGACCTGCAGTGGGCCGACGACGGGATGCTCGACTTCATCGAGCACATGCTCGGATGGGCGCGCGACAAGCCGATCCTCATCATCACCATGGCCCGACCCGAGCTGCTCGAACGGCGGCCCAACTTCGGTGTCGGCCAGCGCGCGCTGGTGGCGCTGTTCCTCGAGCCGCTGGCGGATGACGACATCGCGGCGCTGCTCAACGGACTCGTGCCGGGGCTGGGCGAGAAGGATCTGAAGCGCATCATCGAGCGTGCCGAGGGGGTCCCACTGTACGCGGTGGAGATCGTCCGCTCGCTCATCGCGGCGGGGCATCTCACCCGCAGCGGCGACGCGTACGAATTGGTCGCGGCGCTGCCCGAGCTGGACGTGCCGCCCACGCTCCGCGCGCTGATCTCCTCGCGCCTCGATCGGCTTTCGCGCGAAGATCGGGTGCTGCTTCAGGACGCCGCCGTGCTCGGCCAGGTCTTCTCGTTGCCTGCCCTGTCCGCGTTGACCGCGAGGTCGCCCGATGAGCTCGAACCGAAGCTCCGCTCCCTGTCCCAGCAGGAGCTCCTGACTCTCGAGTCCGATCCCCGTTCGCCGGAGCGCGGGCAGTATCGGTTCAGGCAGGGCCTCATTCGTGAGGTCGCCTACGCGACCCTGTCGAAGCGCGAGCGACGCGCGAAGCACATGACCGCGGCGCGCTACTTCGAAACGATCGGCGATGACGAACTGGCGGGCATCCTCGCGGCGCATTACCTCGAAGCATTCCGGGCGGCGCCCAAGGGTGACGAGGCGAACGCGATTGCCGCCCAGGCGCGGGTTGCTCTGCGGGCTGCGGGCGACCGCGCCGCCCGCTTGCACTCGCCCCGCCAGGCACTTGGCTACTACGACCAGGCGATGGCGGTCACCTTCGAGGACGCCGAGGTAGCGGATCTCAAGCAGCGCGCCGGCACCGCAGCCTGGAACGCGGGCGAAGTGCAGCGGGCCGAGGCACTTGGGCGCGGCGCTCTGGAATCATTCGACGCGCTCGGCATGGACGTCAGGGCAGCGCAGGCGGGCGTGGGGCTCGTGGGCATGCTCCTGGAGACGTCGCGCATCGATGAGGCGATGTCTCTCGCCCGGGAAAGGCTCGGGAAGCTCGGCAGTGGCGCACCGCTCGAGTCCATCGGATTCCACGGCCAGCTCGCTCGTGGCCATCTATTTGGTGGCCAAGGGGAAGTGGCGCTGGAGGAGGTCTCGAAGGCTCTCCAGATCGCCGAGACCATGGCCATCCGCGAGCCGACCATCCAGTTGATGATTACCAAGGCATGGGCGCTGGAGTTGCTGGGCCGCTTCCGCGAGGCGATCACCCTGCTCATCGGGTGCCTGCACCTGGCCGATCTCGAGGAGGAGATCTATTCGCGCCTGAGGGCGCGCTTCAATCTGAGTGAAGAGATCGTGTTCGAGCACCCGCACTACGGACTGACCGTGGGCAAGGAGGGGATTGTCCTCGCTCAGCTGACCGGCTTTCCTACCAGCGCGATCGCCGGGCAGGCAGCCGTGTCTGCCTTCCTGATCGGCGACCTCGACGAGGTACTGCGGCTTGAAGCCGACGCAACGGAGCTACGCACGTCGCTGGGCAGTAACGTTCACGGCTATGCCGCGATCGCGCTGGCCCTGCGCGGCGAACGCGGGGAGGCGCGCCAGCGCATGGAGGCGATGCGCGAAGCGCTTTCGGCGGGCAGCTCTGCCCAGGACGTGGCCGTGCTGCGCTACCTGGAGGCCTGGCTCGCGCTGTCCGATGGCGACCTGGCCGCCTCGCGCAGGCTGGCGCGGGAGTCGCGTGACGCCTACCGCGGCACGAACACCCTACGCGCGGCCGTCTTCGTCACGCACGCCGACGCCCTCCTGGCCGACCTCGACGGACTGCGCGCGGACCTCGAATGGCTCGATGGCCACGCCATCGCTGCCAGCTGGATCGAGCGATCGCGCAGTGCCGCGCACGCGGCTCTGCTGGCCCTCGAGGGCCACACCGGCGAGGCGCTGGCCGCCTACCACGCCGTAACCAACGAGTGGCGCGCGGCAGACCTCCGTCTCGACCTGGGCCTCACGCTGCTCGAGCGCAGCCGCCTGCTGGCGGATGATTCCGGCGCCCGGGCCGCCACCGAGGAGGCGGCCGAGATATTCAGTGGAATGGGCGCGGGCGATCTGCCAACGCGCATCGGCAATGCACCGGCCGCCCCTGGGGCGCGTCCGATTGCCCGCCAGGGGGCAGCTGTACGTTGACCTGCCCGCGCTGTGGGTCGGAGGTCCGGCCCGGCCAGAAGTTCTGTGCCGAATGCGGCCTGGCCTTGTCCGCTGAGTGCCCCAATTGCGGCACGCCCTACGAGGGCAGCCCCAAGTTCTGTGCCGAATGCGGCACTGCTCTGGCGCCGCGTGAAGAAGCCAGCCTGGCCGCCGGCGGCCTGCCGGCGGCCACCGAGAAAGCCGCGCCGGCAGCCGAACGCCGCTACGTGACGGTGCTGTTCGCGGACCTGGTCGGTTTCACCACGATTGCCGAGCAGCAGGATCCCGAGGCCGTTCGTGACCTGCTGTCGCGCTACTTCGAGGCGGCGCGCGAGGTCATTCAGGGCTATGGCGGCAATGTCGAGAAGTTCATCGGCGACGCCGTGATGGCCGTGTGGGGCGCGCCGATTGCCCGTGAGGACGATGCCGAGAGGGCCGTCCGCGCAGGCCTGGAGCTGGTAGCGCGGGTGACTCACATCAGCAGCGGTGATGAGCAGCTCGCGATGCGCGTCGGCGTGCTGTCGGGCGAGGCGGCGGTCGTGCCCGGGCGCGTCGGCGAGGGGACTGTTGCCGGCGACATCGTCAACACTGCCTCGCGCCTGCAATCGGTGGCGCCGCCGGGCGTCGTGCTGGTGGGCGAGTCGACGCAGCAGGCGACGTCGGCGTCGATTGCCTTCGAGTCGGCCGGTGAGCAGCTGCTCAAGGGCAAGCAGGCGCCCGTGCCGGCGTGGCGCGCGCTGCGCGTGGTGGCGCGCGTGGGCGGCGAGGGTCGCGAGCAGGCGCTCGAGCCACCGTTTGTCGGCCGCGATGAGGAGTTGCGCCTGCTCAAGGAGCAGCTGCACGCTGCCGAACGCGAGGCAAAGCTGCGCATGGTCGCGGTCAGCGGCCAGGCCGGGATGGGCAAGAGTCGCCTGGTATGGGAGCTCGAGAAGTATCTCGATGGGCTCGCCGGCCAGACCTACTACCTGCACCAGGGCCGCTCACCCTCATACGGCGAGGGCGTCTCGTACTGGGCGCTGGGCGAGATGGTTCGGCAGCGCGCGCGGATCGCGGAAGCCGAGGATGAAGCCTCGACGCGCGCCAAACTGCAGCAGACGCTGGCCGAGTTCGCGGCCGATCCCGCGGAGCAGGGCATGCTCGAGCCGGCGCTGGGGGCGCTGCTCGGCCTGGGCAAGGCCGATTGGGCCGCACGCGAGCAGCTGTTCAGCGCCTGGCGCACCTTCTTCGAGCGCATCGCCGATCGCGGCCCGGTGGTGATGACCTTCGAGGATCTCCAGTGGGCCGACCCTGGATTGCTCGACTTCATCGAGCACATGCTCGAGTGGGCGCGCGACAAGCCGATCCTGATCATCACGCTGGCCCGGCCGGAACTGCTCGAACGGCGTCCCAACTTCGGCCTGGGGCAGCGCTCCCTTGTCGCCATGCACCTGGAGCCGCTGTCCGACGAGGCAATGGCCGACCTCCTGCGCGGCCTCGTACCGGCGCTGAGCGATCGCGACCTCGAGCGCATCGTCGCCCGTGCCGAGGGCGTGCCCCTGTATACGGTCGAAACCATCCGCTCGCTGGTCGACGGTGGTCACCTCGTGCGCCAGGGCGACGTCTACGTGCCGAGTGGCGAGTTGCCCGCGCTGGACGTGCCGCCTACGCTGCGGGCGCTGATCTCGTCGCGCCTCGACGCGCTGGACGCCCCGGAGCGCGGGCTGGTCCAGGACGCTGCCGTGCTGGGCATGGTGTTTTCGGTTCCCGCGTTGGCCGCGCTGGCCAATCAGCCGAGCGCTGACATCGAGGCCCGCCTCCGGACACTGGCGCACAAGGAGCTGATGACTCTCGAGACGGACCCGCGCTCCCCCGAGCGCGGCCAGTACCGTTTCCAGCAGGGCCTTATCCAGGAGGTCGCCCATGCGACGCTGTCGCGCCGCGAGCGGCGGACGCGCCACCTGGCGGCGGCGCACTACTTCGACACTCTCGGCGACGATGAGCTGGCCGGTGTCCTCGCGAGCCACTACCTCGAGGCCTACGAAGCCTCGCCCGAAGGTAACGAAGGTGCCGCGGTTGCTGCCCAGGCCCGGGTGGCTCTGCGCGCGGCGGCCGACCGGGCGGCACGGCTGCATTCTCACGCCCAGGCAACGGCCTACTACGAGCAGGCGATGGCGGTCACGTTCGATGAGGCGGACCTGAACGACCTGCGCATTAGCGTGGCCAGGTCGGCCTGGCTGGCCGGCCAGGTGCCGAAGGCGGAAGAGCAGATGCGCGCGGCAGTCGAGTGGAGCGAGCGGCACGGCAGCAAACAGCAGGCGGTGGAGCTGACCGGCGAGCTGGCCTCCATGCAGCTCGAGCAGTCGCACATCGACGAGGCGATGAAGATGCTCAACGATGCGTTGATCGACCTGCCGGCCGGTGCCGAGGCCGCGTCCATCCTGCTCTATGGCCAACTTGGCCGCGCACACGGCTTCCGCGGCGAGGGCGAAGAGGGCCTGACTGCGATATCGCGTGCGCTCGAGACTGCCGAGCGACTGCGCATCAGGCCGCCTACGGTGCAGCTGCTGATAACCAAGTCCTGGGCGCTCAGCCTGCTCGGGCGCTTCCGCGAGAGCGTGGCGCTGCTGATCGGTGCCATGCAGCTGGCCGATCAGGAAGGTGACCTGGGCGCGCGGCACAGGGCACGGTTCAACCTGAGCTCCTACCTGGTCATCGACGATCCGCACCGTGGGCTCGCGCTGGCCCATGAGGGCATGGCCATATCCGAGCAGTATGGGCTGACGATCCCACTGGCGAGCATGGCCGGCAACGCGGCCGGCAATGCCCTCGTGATCGGCGACTTTGACGAGGTCCTGCGCCTGGAAGGGGGTAGCGGCGAGGCGCGCACATCGCTCAACGCGTTTGTCCACGGAATTGCGGCAGATGTGCTGGCGTTGCGCGGCGACATGACATCAGCGCGCGAAAAGGCGGCGTTGGTGGAAGAGCAGGTGGCGTCCTCGACATCTGCCCAGGACGTGGCTGCACTGGCCCAAATACACCAATACCTGGCCTTCGCTGAGGGGCGCCTCGAGGATGCCCGGCGGCTTGGTCACGAATGCAGGGACGCCTACCTCGCCGCGGGCCACGAGTCGATAGTCCTTTCCGGGCACGCCGCCGCATTGCAGGCGAACCTGGAGGCTCTGCGCGAGGACACCGGCTGGCTTACCGAATACGAGGTTCTGGCCAACTGGCTGGTCTGGGCACGGCGCGGATTGGAGGCCGGAGCCCTGGCTCTCGAAGGCCGCACGGAAGAGGCAGCGCAGCAATACCGTGAGGTCATCGCCGAGTGGCGCAGGCAGCACCTTCGCTTCGACCTGGCGCTCACCCTGCTCGAGCGAGCGTGGCTCATGGGCGACACCGACCCCGACGCGGCCGCCGGCGCGGACGAGGCCCAGCAGTTGTTCGCGGCGATGGGTGCGGACACGCTCATCGCGCGACTCGAGGCGGGTGGCGCCGGCCAGCGGCCGCGCACCTCCGTCAAGCTCCGGCGGGCGACTCCCCCGGCAGGTGCCGCGGCAAGGCAACGCTGAACACAGCGCCGCCGCCCGGTGCATCGCCGACGTGCAGCGTGGCGTCCTGGCGAGTGGCAAGCAACCGCGCGATGGCCAGTCCAAGACCGCTCCCGCCGCTGGTACGCCGCTCACCGGCCAGCCGGGCAAACGGCTCGAACACGCGGTCGCGATCCCAGGGCGGCACGCCCGGCCCCTGGTCGACCACGCCCACCGACACGTGCGCGCGATTGCCCTCGACCAGCGGCTGCACCACCAGGCGCACGACACCGTTGCGCGGCGAGTGCTCGATCGCGTTGTCGATGAAGATGAGCAGCAGCTGGGTCATGCGATCGGCATCGGCCTCGACCAGCAACTGCCGGTCGGTTGGCAGCTCGGTCCCTGACTGGACGATCTCCAGGCCGATGCCGCGTGCAGCGGCCATGGCCTCTGCGCGGCGGGCCAGGTCACTCACGAAGCCGCGCATCTCGATCTGCTGGCGGTGGATGGAAATCTGTCCAGCCTCGGCCGAGGCAAGCGCCAGCAGGTCGCCGACAAGCCGGCCCAGGCGATCCGCCTCGCTGACGATGTCGTCCAGCATCTGACGGCCCTCCGGCGCGACCAACGCCTCGCGCTGCAGGATCTCCGCCGACGCGCGCACGACGGCCACGGGTGTGCGCAACTCGTGCGACGCGGCGGCCACGAAGCGACGCTCGGCGGCAAAGGCGGAGCGTATTGGGGACAGCGCCCGCCGCGTCACGATGGCCGTTACAAGCGCGGCGCCGAGCAGTCCGAACAGGACGGCCAGGGCGATCGTCACGATCAGCTGACGGACCTGCTCATCGTGCTGAGTGAGGACGTAGCCCGACTGCAGGAAGGCCATCGGGACTCCCTGTAGATCGTCCACCGGCTGTGTCAGCAGGCGGATGTGCAGCCCACCGGCCGTTACCGTTCGCAGGTCGGATCCGTTCTGCACGGCCGCCGCAAAGGCCGCCTGGTCGGGCAGGCCGGTCAGCGGTACGCCCTGCGGGTTCGCTGTCACCTGGCCGCCGAGGTCGAGCACCAGGAAGAAGGTGCCCGGCGAAGGCGAAGGCAGGTCCGTGCCACCGGTGGATGGCGTGGCGCTCGGCGACGGACTGGGTCCCGGGGCAGCGAAGACCAGCGCTGACAGCCGCCCGCTGCCGCCGCCGGCTGATCCGTCCTCGGGCTCCCCCGACGCACTGGGCGTACCGCTCGGCTGGGGTTGCTCGGTCTCCTGTGACGTCGGCTCCGGCTGGCGGGTGTGCGTGGGCTGCGGGGTTGGCGTGGCCCGCGGCTTGGGCGGGCTGGTCGGTGCCGTTTCCCCGTTGTCGGGCGGCTCGGTACGGCCGGGACCGGCGGGCCCGCCTCCCTCGCCGGAATTCTCCGGTCCGGGCGACTCGCCAGGTTCGATGGAGGCGCCCGGGCTGGACGCGGGCGTGGGCGCGGGCGTCGGCCGCAGCGCGACGAGCATGCTGTTGGCGGCCGCCGCGAGGTCGCGATCGACCACCGAGTTGGAAGCTTCGATAGCCGCCGCCGCAGTGACGACGCCGGCGACGACGAGCAGCGCGGCGACGGGCAGCAGAGTGGTCAGCGCGATGCCGATCGTCGTGCGCCGCACGAGCTGCTCGGGCGGCACGATCCCGCGCCGGCCGAAGCCCAGGTCGCGAAACCGCCTACGGCCGAAGCGCATAACCGACTCCGCGAACCGTTCTCAGGACGTTGCGTCTCCCCACGGCGTCCAGCTTGCGGCGCAGATAGTGGATGTACAGGTCGACCACGTTTGAGTACACGTCCGGCTCGGCACCCCACACCGAGTCGAGGATCTGCTGGCGCGTGACCACCTGTCCCGCGTGCCGGATCAGGAAGCCCATCAGCGCATATTCGCGGGCGGACAGCAGCTCGCTCTTGCCGTCCACCGTCAGCTGGTGGCGCACCGGGTCGAGTTCGATGTCCCCGGCGCGCACGCGCTCCGTCTGCAGCTCGGGCGAGCGGCGGGCCAGCGCACGCAGGCGAGCCAGCAGCTCCGAGAAGGCAAACGGCTTGCCCAGGTAGTCATCGGCGCCCGAGTCGAGGCCCTCGACGCGATGCTCGAGCGCCGACAGGGCGGTCAGCATCAGCACCGGCGTGCCGATGTTCCGCGCGCGCATCGTGCGCAGCACCTCGATGCCGGTCATGTCGGGCAGCACGCGATCCAGCACCACCACGTCGTACTCATGCTGCGCGAGAAAGCCGAGCGCGTCGGTGCCATCACTGGCCAGATCGACCGTGTAGCGCTCGGCCACCAGCACGCGCCGGATGGCATGAGCCATGCGCGGCTCGTCCTCGACCAGCAGCAGGCGCGTCATGGCTCCCATCTACACGTCGCGCGGCTTCATGGCAAGCGCCGAAGGCCCTTTCTTTGAGAACGCTCACGTGCGCTGCCCCATATGAGCGATCTCACATGTCCGGCTTATGGGCGGCTAACGAAGCGGCCGAAAACTGGCGATCAAAACCCAACCAAGGAGCGGGGTGATACAGAAATGATCCAGAAGCTCGCAATCCTGATCGGTGGCCTGGGTGCCGCCGCCATATTCTCGCTGGCGCTCGGCGCCGGCGGGCTGATATCGGCCGTTCCCGCGCCGCAGGTGCAGCCGGCCGACGCCAGCAACCTGAGTGCCCAGACCGAGGTCACGGCGCCGCCCAGCGCGGCCCCCAGCCCCAAGGTCGAGACAGTCACCGACACGGTCTACGTCGCGCCCAAGCCATCGGCGCCCGTGATACACGTCAACCACGCACCCAAGACCGCGACCACGACCAATCCTCCGACACGGCGCACGCGAACGACTGCCGCACCGGCAGGCGGCGAGCCTGAATACGACGGTGGCGAGGACGAGGGCGGCAGCGGCACGCACCAGGGTGGTGGCGAGAACGGCGGCGGCGGAGACGACTGATGGCCTCCCGACCGAGTGACCGACCGCTTCCGCCCCGGCGACCCGCAGCAGCGGCCGCGGGCGCCGGCAATACCACTCGTGGCCCCGTTGGCGAGCGACCCTTGCCGCCTCGCCCGGCCGTGGTGGCACGGCCGCCCGACGCGCCAGTCACAAGAGCACAGCGACCGGCTGCGGCTCGTCCGGGCAGACCCGATCCGCGACCGATGCGCGTCGTGTATGGCGCCAGCGCCGTGGCGGTAGCCGGTGTCATAACCGCTGGCCTGTTCCAACCGGTTACGACGCCTGCTGCGGCCGATCCGACCACGGATCCCCTGGCTGCCCAGAGTGGTATCGGTTCGGGCGTGGCCGACCAAATCACCCCGGCCAGCGACGTCGTCGTCAAGCACGTAATCAAATACGTTCACCTGAAGCCGGGGCAGACGGCTCCACCAGGGGCCACCGTGATCACCCCGAACGCTCCCGCGCCACGCGTCGTGGTCACGCACAACGCACCGGCCAACCAGCCGAGCGCGCCGCAACCGGCCGCCCGTCAACCAGCGCCGAAGCCGGCGCCTGCGCCGGTCAAGACACGGACCTCAGGCCACCCGTGAGCAGCGCCATGCCGGCAGCCCGCGAGTCGATTCGCCTGGTCGGCTGGTCATCGCCGTCCATGGGCGGCACGCTCAACGTATCGGTCTTCGCCGCGGAGGACCAGTTGCCGGCCGCCGAGCGCAGCGTGCGCCTGGCGGGACAGCGCGTGCGGGCATGGGCCAACCGCCTGACGCGCTTCGAGACCTCGTCCGACCTGTCCCGCCTGAACGCCCAGGCACTCGCCTACGGCGTTGCCGGTGGCCAGCAGGCGACCGAGATCCGGCCGACGCTCGCCGCCGTGCTCGGCTGGGCGGCCCTCGCAGCCGAGCGATCGAGTCATGTTGTCGACGTGACCATGCTCGACGCCCGCCTGGCGGCGGAGAGCGGCGATTGGACCGCTCCCGTCGAGCATGGTGTCTGGGCACTCGAGCCGCACGGACGGCAGACGATGGTCGTTCGCCCGGCCGGGGTTCGTTTCGACCTGGACGGTGTGGCCAAGGGCTGGCTGGCCGATCGGGCCGCCGACCTGCTGGGTGACTTCTCGGGCGTCGCGGTCGACGCCGACGGCGACATAAGCCTGCGTGCCGGGCCGGGGATCACCTGGCAGATCGAAGTCGTCGATCCGCGCGGCGATGATCGGCCACCGCTGGCAACCATGCACTTCATCGGCGGTGAGTCATGGTCGCGCGCCGCCGGCGTGGCAACTTCGGCGACCACCATCCATCGCTGGACGAGGGCCGACGGTAGCGCCAGCCACCATCTGATCGACCCGCGCACGCGCCGTTCGGCGGACACCGACGTGGTCCAGGCGACTGTCGTCGCGCCGACCGCGCGCGAGGCCGAGATGCTCGCCAAGACGGCGCTGATCCTGGGATCGGCGACGGCCCTGCCGCTGCTCGTCGCGTCGGCGGCACAGGCGGCCATCCTGTTGCTCGACACGGGCGAGTTGCTGGCGCTGCCGGGGACCGAATCATGGCTGGCGTGAAGTACCGCGGGCTCAGCCCGAAGACACAACCGCTCCGCTGGGTGCTCTTCCTGCTTGCCGTGGGCGGTGTGATCATCGGTACCGGCCCGACCGTCCTGAGCACACTGAGCGATTGGCTCGGCGTGCAATCACAGAGCCTGGCCTGGTACAGCAGCCGCCTGCTCGGCTTCCTGGCCTACGGTGCGCTGGCGCTGTCGGTCATCTACGGGCTGCTCCTGTCGAGCGGCATCCTCGACGCGATTGCCCATCGGGCCGTGTCGCTGACACTGCACCAGGACCTGAGCGCGGTGGCGATCGGCCTGACCGCGCTGCACGGTGCCCTGCTGGCGCTCGACACGTTCGTGCCGCAGACCGTGCGCCAGCTGGTCATCCCCTTCTCCGGGCCGTACCGGCCAGCCTGGGTCGGCGTCGGCCAGGTCGCCTTCTACGTGATGCTCATCGTCTACGGCAGTTTCTACGTTCGCCGGCAGATGGGCCAGCGTGGCTGGCGCCTACTCCACTACACGACCCTGCTGGCCTTTGCCGGCGCCACCCTCCACGGCCTGCTGACGGGTACCGACACGCCCACGGCGTGGGCCACGTGGACGTACGTCGGAGCCAGCGCCGCGGTCACGTTCCTTCTGCTCTACCGCATCGTGCTCGGCCTCTTCGAGCCGCATGGGAAGCGGATTCCCGCCTTCGAAAGGAGTGAAATGCAATGACCTTTGTGATTGCTGAGCCATGCGTCGACAACATGGATCAGTCATGCGTGTCGGTCTGCCCGGTCGACTGCATCAGTGCCCAGCCGGGCGTCGACCGCAAGTTCCACATTGATCCCGACGGCTGCATCGAGTGCGGCAGCTGCGCTACGGCGTGTCCCAACAGCGCCATCTACACGGATGCCGAGTTGCCCGACGCCTACGCCGATTACGCCTGGATCGACGCGGCCTGGTTCCGCGATCCCGACGCGGCCAGGTCGGTTCTCGCCGAGGTACTCACCGGGCGGGCGGCATGAGTATCTCGCCCACCACCATCGGGCGGCCGCTTCCGGCGCCGCGCGGCCGGGCGCTGCCTGATCGGCCCACTCGCGCGGCGCCCGAACCCAATGCGACCCTGCTGCAGCACATCGATTTCACCGAGTCATTGGCCGACTTCCACCTGCAGCTCGATGCACCGCTGGCGGCCTTCCTCCCCGGTCAGTACGTGTCGGTTGGGGTGATCGACGGCGCTGACGTCGTGCAGCGCCCATATTCGGTCGTCTCGCTCGACTCGAGTCAGCGGCGCATCGAGTTCTTCGTCCGACGCATCCCGGGCGGCAGCCTGAGCAGCAGGTTCTGGGACCTGCCGGCTGGCGCCCGGGTGCGCGTCGGACCCGCGCGCGGCATGTTCACTACGCAACCCACGGATCGGCGGCGGCTGTTCGTGGCCACCGGTACCGGGCTGGCACCGTTCCTGGCGATGCTCGAGGCGTCCTTCGCCTCCGGCGACAAGGTGCCCACCACGCTCATCCATGGTGCCTCGTACGCCGATGAGCTGGCCTATGCCGACCGTCTGGCCGGCTGGGTCGCTGGCGGGCTGGCGCTCGACTATCGGCCCACTGTCTCCCGCTCGGAGGACCCGCGCAACGGGAATTGGTCCGGGTTGATCGGGCGCGCCGACGCCCAGCTCGAGCGCGCGCTCGCGGAGGAAGCGCTGGCACCGGGCGAGACGAGCGTCTACCTGTGCGGCAATCCGGCCATGGTCGACGGTTGCCGGCGCCGGCTCATTGACGCCGCCTTCTCAGCGGCAGAGATCAGGGCAGAGCTTTTCCACGCTCCCGGCCACTAGCGCCGAAACGGCGTGCCGCGCAAGCTGGCACGCCCACGGGCTAGGCTTGGCGGGAGATGGCGGTAGAGAGTCCGGTCCCGGCGACGGCGGAGCGCGACTTCGTCCTCACCACTGAGCAGCGCCGGGCGGTTGAATGGGGCGCGGGGCCACTGATGGTGCTCGCCGGTGCCGGTACGGGCAAGACCACCGTGGTGGTCGAGCGGGTGCGGCATCTGCTCGCAACGCAGCCCGAACTGGCGCCCGAGAACATCCTGGTGCTCACCTACAACGTGCGTGCGACGGCGGAGCTGATGGACCGCCTCGAGCAACTGCTCGGGCTGGCGGTTGCCAACCGGCTGTGGGTCCACAACTTCCATTCTTTTGGCCATCGCGTCCTGTCCGACCATGGCGCGGAGCTGGGCCTCGACGTCAATGCCGATGTGCTCGACGGCGTTGGCCAGCGGCTGCTGCTGCGCGAGCTGCGGCCGCGTTTCGCGGAGTTCCTCTATCACGCCATGGCGCGCGACCGGAACGCAGCCGGTCGTTTCGCCGATGTCATCAGTCGCGCCAAGGACGAGCTGGTCACTCCGGAGGAGTACCTCACCTACGCGCAGGCCAAGCGCGAGGCGTTCGAGGTGCGCTACGGCGCCGGCGAGTTCGCCACGGCGGTCGACGAGCTGCGCCGGCGCGACGCACTGGGCACGGCCTGGCAGGTCAAACTCGTGCGCCGCGACCTGGTCAACAACGGCTCCGAAGCTGCCCGCCGCACGGCTGATCGGGAGGCACGACGCGAGGTTGGGGGCACTGGCGAGGCCATCTACTGGCGGCAGCTGACCGAGGAACAGCAGCGCCTCGTGCGCGGCCTGACGCCCAACTACCTGCGCGATGCGGAGGCCTTCGACGTGCTGCGTCTGCTGGAGGAGGCGGAAGCCTACGCTGCGTATCAGGAGGCGCTGCGTGAGCGCGGCCAGCTCGATTTCGGTGAGCAGCAGCTCCGCGCAATCCAGCTGCTCACGGACCGGCCGAACATCCTGCGCCGCTACCAGGAACAGTTCCGCCACGTGCTGGTCGACGAGTTCCAGGACGCGAACATGGCCCAGATCCTGTTGCTCGAGCTGATCGGTCGCGGGCCGGACAAGCCTGACAACGTGGTGGTGGTGGGTGACGACGACCAGTCGATCTACCGTTTCCGCGGCGCCAGCTATGCGGCCTTCGAGCGGTTTCGCGAGCGCTTCGAGCAGCCACCCTCCTGGGCGCCGGATCGACCGCCGGTGGAGGTCGCGAGCCAGCCGCTTCTCGACAATCGGCGCTCGACGGGCAACATCCTGGCTGCCGCCAGCCGGTTGATCGCACGCAACCAGAAGCGGCTCAAGAATGAAGCGCTGCGGCCGGTCAGGCCCGCCGGCGACCCCGTGCGGCTCGTCTATGCCGCCGATGACCACGATGAGGCAGACGTCGTCGTCGACTGGGTGCGCCGAATGCATGACCTGTTGCCCGCGCCGGCTCGCTGGGGCGATATCGCAATCCTGTATCGGAAGCATCGCCACCGCGAGCTGATAGTCGAGCGCCTGCGCAAGCAGGACATTCCGTACGTCATCGTCGGTGGCGCGGGGCTGTACAACGTACCCGAAGTGCGCGACATAGAGGCCGCCCTGCGCGTCGCCGCGCAACCGGAGGACGCGTCGGCTTTCGTACGGCTGCTGTCGGCGGGCCCCTGGCGGCTCGACGCGGCTGAGATCCTGCGGGTGACCAGCGCGGCGAACTGGGACGGGCGCCCGCTCTATCACGCGGCCCTCGACATACTGCGCGACGGAAAGATCTCGGTCGCGGACGCGCCGGTGCGCGCCGCGCCGGCCGCCGCCGGGCCAACGCTGTGGACAGAGGCTGATTTCGACGAAGACCAGCCGGAGACGGTGCGCCAGCGGAAGAGCCGCGAGCAGCGTGCCCAGTGGCGCCGCGAAGAACTGGACGCGCGCCTGCGGGTGAAGCTGCGACGGCTGATGGATCTGCTCAACCAGCTCGTGCCGCGCGCCCAGCGCGAGGGCCCGTTCGCGGTGCTCGAGGAGTTCCTCGTGCGCACCAACCTCCTGCACGACCTGATCGCGCTCGAGACACCGGAGGCCCAGCGGGCGGTGCTGGCCCTGGCACGTTTCATGCGTTTCGTGGCCGAATGGCAGCAGGCCCACCCGCGCGACAGCCTGGCCCAGTTCATCGACTACCTGGATGTCTACGAGGACGTGGGCGGCGATCTCGACTCGGACCAGCTCGGGCGGCTGGATATCGACGGCGTGCAGCTGATGACGGTCTATCAGGCCAAGGGCCTTGAGTACGAGGCGGTGGCCGTGCCGCGCCTGGTCGAGGGCCAGTTTCCGGACACTCGCGACGAGACGCGCCTCATCCCGGTCGAGCTGCTGAAGCAGGCGCCGCCGCAGGATTTCGCGATCGACGAGGAGCGCCGCCTGCTGTTCGTGGCGATGACGCGGGCGAGGAACCACCTGCTGCTCAGTGCGCCCCAGAATGCCGGCGCGCGCAGCGGACCCAGCCGCTTCGTCGGCGAGATCTCGCGCGCGGTCGATGGTCCGGCGCCCATCTCATCGGACGATTTCGAACCGGCCGTGCCGGATGACCTGGCCATCGAGCGACGATCATCAGGTCCCCAGGCTGACATCGAGTCGGTCGCCGCAGGCGCGGCGGAGAGCGCGGCAGAGAACACCGAGCAGCTGCTCAAGCTGATGCCCGTGCCGCTCGCCCACGAGCGGCGCTACGCTCTCCGCCGCCGCGCCGTCGAGCTGATGGGCATGCTCGAGGCATTGGCCGCCGATGATCACGACGGGCGCGCGGCACTCATCAGCGAGCTCGTATCCAGCGCGGAGGAGGCGGCCGGTGCCGCGAACGAGGCGCGCCGTGGCGGGCGCGATCCGGTGACGCTCGACGTCGTCGCGCGTCACGCGCCGGCCGGCCGGACGCTGCTCGAGCTGGCCCCGCTACCGGCAACTCTGTCGCACTCCCAGCTGCACACGTATACGGAGTGCCCGTTGCAGTACGCCTTCCAGCGCGTATACCGGATCCCCGTGGCGGAAACGCCCGGCTACTTCGAGTTCGGGCACGTGATCCATCGCGCTTTCGAGGTCTACGCGCGGCAGCGCCGCGATGCGCTGGCGGCCGGCGAACCCGTACCCGGCTACGAGGCTCTTCGGCAAGCCTTCGACGATGCGTGGCGGCCGCGCAACTTCGCCGACGCGCAGGCTGCCCAGCACTACGCCTCACGCGCTGAGCCGGCACTGCAGCGTTTTTACGAGCGCGAGGTGAGCCGGCTGGTGGAAGCGGTCGACTTCGAGGCCGGCTTCACGCTCGAGCTGGAAGGTGAGCCAGGCGAGCAACCGGTCCGCATGTACGGCGTGATCGACCGCATCGACCGGCACGCCGACGGCAGCATCGAGATCATTGACTACAAGACCGGTCGCCCGCGCAGGCAGGCCGACGTCGACGTGGACGAACAGCTGTCGGCGTATGCCCTGGCGATGGCCCTGGGGGTGGTGCCCGATCCGGAGACAAGGCAGCCGTTGCCGGCGGCATCCACGCTGACGCTGTACTTCACTGAGACGGACCAGGCGCTGAGCACGACGCGCTCGCCGGAACAACTCGACGCTTTCCGGCAAACTGTGCTTGAGAAGGCACGCCGTATGCGCTCGGGCGACTTCACCGCGACGCCCGATCAGTGGCGCTGCGGCCGCTGCGACTACCGCCTGATCTGCCCCAGTCGCTATGGGTCGGCAACCGCCTGAGACGGTGACACCGGCCGGCGCGGCTACCGCTTGAAGGAGGGAGACGAGCGATTAGCAGTCAGAAATATCCGCAACTGGCGCCGCTCAAGGCGCGCGGGCAGAAGACGGTCAGCCTCGGGCGCGACTTCGTCTGGCGCTCCATGGACGACGATGTGTTCGGTCTGGCGGCCGAGCTTGCCTACCGTTTTTTCCTGGCCATCTTCCCGTTCGCCATCTTCCTGACTGCGCTCGGGGGCTTTATCGCTGCCAGCCTGAACGTCGAGAACCCGGCCGGAAAGATCGTGCAGTCACTCGGGGACGTGCTCCCGCAGGGCGCCGACACGATCGTCAAGTCGCAGCTGCAGCAGATCATCGACCTGCGCGATCCGAGCCTGCTCTCGGCGAGCGCCCTGTTGGCGCTCTTCTTCGCGACGGGCGGCATGAACGCCGTCATCAAGGCCATGAACCGGGTGTACGACGTCACCGAAGGCAGGGCGATATGGCGTCGCTATGGGGTCGCATTCCTGCTGACCATCATCGGCGGGGCGGGCATGATCAGCGCCTTCGTGCTGTACGGCCCGGTTCTCTACCTGACGCCCCAGGTGGTGCAGTTCCTGGGTCTCGGCAGCCAGACGGCGCTCATCATCAGCTTGATCTCGATGATCGCCGCGCTGGCGCTGGTCGTCATCGCCGCAACCCTGGTCTACCGCCTGGCGCCCAACATCAGATTGCCGCTGGTCACGCTGCTGCCGGGCGCGCTTCTGTTCGCCCTCGTGTGGCTCATCGCGATCCTGGGCCTGAACATCTATGTCGCGAATTTCGCGAGCTACGCGAACACCTATGGCGCCCTCGCCGGCGTCGTCATCCTGCTGCTCTTCTTCTACGTATCGGCGCTGCTCTTCCTGCTGGCGGGCGAGTTCAACGCCTCCCTGCACACCATCACCGCGCCACGCGACCTCCAGGAACGGCGGCACGAGTCGGAGGAAAAGGCGAGAGCAGAGCAGCACGCGCACGATGGTGAGAGCGCCACCGGCTGAGACCGACCCGCATCGGTATATGCTCGACGGGTACCCACTCGAGCCAGCGGCGGGGCTGATGCTGCAACAACCCGACAAGCTCCATTTCGTGATCGCCGATATCTCCGGCTACACCGAATACCTGGCCGGGGTCGAGCTCGATCACGCGCAGGACATCCTCGCTGACCTGGTCAGCACGGTTGTCACTGCGCTGCGGCCCACCTTCCGCCTGGCCAAGCTCGAAGGTGACGCGGCGTTCTGCTTCGCGCCGGCCGACAAGCTCGACGGGTCCTTGCTGCTCGACACCATCGAGCGCTGCTACTTCGGGTTTCGCCGCCGCCGCCGGGATGTACGCCAGGCCACATCGTGCGAATGCCGCGCATGCGTGCGCATCCCGAACCTGAACCTGAAGTTCGTGGCCCATTCGGGCCTGGCGATCCGCCAGACCGTCGCCGGCAGCGAGGAGCTGCTGGGGGCGGACGTGATCATCGTCCACAGACTGCTCAAGAACGACATCGTCGAGCAGCTCGGCATCAGCGCGTACGTGGCCCTGACCATGCCGCTGGTCGAGGCGATGC
>CAZSWK010000041.1:0-19729 GCA_964610835.1 uncultured Anaerolineaceae bacterium
CGATCGCCCGGTCGAGGCCGGCCCGCTGACGGTCGAGGAAATCGCCGTCGAAACGTCACTCCGCCCGCGCGTCCTGGCCGAGTACATCGGGCAGGCGCCGGTCAAGCAGAACCTCGAGATCCTGCTCGAGGCGGCCCGGCAGCGCGAGGAAGCGGCCGACCACGTGCTGCTCTACGGTCCGCCCGGCCTGGGCAAGACCACGCTGGCCAACATCGTCGCCCGTGAGCTGGGCGTGAACCTGCACGCGACCAGCGGCCCGGCCATCGAGCGGCCGGGTGACCTGGCCGCGATCCTGACCAACATCGATGAACGCGACGTCCTGTTCATCGACGAGATCCATCGCCTCAACCACTCGGTCGAAGAGATCCTCTATCCGGCGATGGAGGACTTCGCGATCGACGTGATGATCGGTCGCGGGCCGTCGGCGCGCAGCCTGCGCCTGGGTCTCAAGCCGTTCACCGTCGTCGGTGCGACCACGCGCGCCGGGCGCATTGGCGGGCCGCTGCGCGATCGCTTCGGGGCGGTCTACCGGCTGGACTACTACTCGCAGGACGAGTTGGCGACGATCATCAAGCGCTCGGCCGGCATCCTCGAGGTGGACATCGATCCGGCGGCCATTGCCGTGCTGGCGCGGCGGGGGAGAGGCACGCCGCGAGTGGTCAACCGGCTGCTGCGCCGGGTGCGCGACTACGCCCAGGTGCGTTCTGACGGCCGCATCGGCGTCGAAGAAGCTAGCCAGGCGATGAACGCGATGGACATCGACGACGAGGGTCTCGACACCACCGATCGGCGCCTGCTGGCCGCCATCGTGCAGAAGTTCGCGTCGGGACCGGTCGGCGGCGCGGCCGTGGCCGCGGTGATCGGCGAGGAAATCGAGACGATCGAGGACGTCTACGAGCCGTACCTGCTGCAGATCGGCTTTCTCGATCGCACGCCGCAGGGCAGGGTGGCCACCGAGCGCGCGCGTGAGCACCTGAATCGCCTGGGCTACGAGGTACCTGCACCGCGTCGCGGTGAACGAGTCGATGCCGGTCTGTGGGATGGCGTGACCGCCGAGGGCAAGCTGGAGGCCGAGGGCAAGCTGGAATCGGAGACGCGCGCATGAACGCCGAACAGCCAGCCGGCATGGGGCCGTCCGCGCCGCCGCCGCCACCCGCGTCCCCGCCGCCGCCGGCTGCGCCACCCCCACCGCCGGAATCGAGCAGCCCGTCACAGTTCGCGGGCTCATCGCCGTTCAGCGGCCCGCCGCCGACCGACTTCGCGGTGGCAACGCGTGGCCTGGTCAAGAGCTACGGCCGGCATCCGGCCCTGGTCGGTTTGGACATTTCGGTGCCACGCGGCCGCGTCTACGGCTTCCTGGGGCCCAACGGTTCGGGCAAGACGACCGCCCTGCGGCTGCTGACCGGTCTCATCCGGCCCAATGCCGGTGCGATCTGGCTGTTCGGCCAGCCCTACAGCTGGCACGATCGCAAACGGCTCTTCAAGGTGGGTTCGCTGATCGAGACCCCGTCGTTCTACCCGTACCTGTCGGGGCGTGAAAATCTTCTCGTGCTGGGCGCCACCGGGCCGGCCACCGCACCGGGCAGGATCGAACAGGTGCTCGAGTACGTGGGCATGTCAGGGCGCGCCGGCGATGCCGTCCAGACGTATTCACTGGGCATGAAGCAGCGCCTGGGTATCGCGGCCGCGATGCTCTCGGACCCCGACCTGTTGCTGCTCGACGAGCCGGCCAACGGTCTCGACCCGGGCGGCATCGTCGCCATGCGCGAGACGCTGCGCTACTTCACCGCTCAGCTGGGCAAGACCGTGGTTCTGTCCAGCCACCAGCTGCATGAGACACAGCTGCTCGCCGACGTGGTGGGCATCATCGACCGCGGGCGGCTGATCCGCGAAGGCGACCTCGATCGCCTGCTCCAGGACTCAGGCCGCGTTCGGGTGCGCGTGGCGCCCGATGAGATGCCCCGCGCGGCGGAGGTCATCAAGCGACTGGCGCCGGACCGCCAGCTGTACGGCATCGATTCCGGCGCCGACGCGGGCTGGTTCACGGTCGGGATGGCACCGGGCCGCGCCAGCGAGCTCAATCAGGCGTTGGGCGCCGTCGGCATCTACGCCTCCGGCCTCGAGCCGGGCAGCGACCTGGAGTCGCTTTTCCTGGAGCTGACCGCCGGTGGCCCGGCGGTGCAGCCGTCAGCGCGATGAGGCTCGTCCGTGCCGAGCTGCTCAAGGCCCGCCGCCGCGCGGCGACGATGGTCATCTTCATCGTCGCCGTTGTCATCACCGGCGCCATCTACCTGCTCGCCGGTTCGGCGCTGGGCGGGATCAGCTGCCAGTTCACCGGTGACTGTCTGATCGAATTTCCGGCCGCCTACGCCATCGCCGACCAACTCGTGTTCGGCCTGGGCGGGCTGCTCGTCGTCGTGTACGCGGCGGCATTCGTCGGCGCCGACTGGAACTGGGGCGTGCTGCGCAACGTGATCGCGCGCGGCGAGAGCCGCGTGAACTACCTCCTCGGCAAGGCCGTCGCCCTGGCGATCCTGATCGCGATCGCGGAGCTGGTGCTGTTCCTCTTCTGCATCGTGATGACGTACGTAGCTGGCGCGCTGTACGGCATTCAGGTGGCCAGTCCGCTGCGCGGCAATGGCCTGGAAGATTTCGTGGCCAGCCTGGTGCTCGGATATCCGGTGCTGCTCGAGCGGGCGGCCATCGGCTTTGCCGTGGCGGTCATCCTGCGCAGCCAGCTTGCCGGCGCGGTGGTCGGTGTCGTGCTGTTCGTCGGCGAAGCCATCATCACCACCGTGCTGACGGCCTTCACGCTGGCCGGCACCCTGTCGCGTGGCGGTTTCGGGGGTGGTCTGCCCTCGATCGGGCCGGAGTGGTTCCAGTTCCTGCCCATCAGCCTGGGCGGCGAGATATTGAACGCCGCGCCGGGCAACGCCTCGGGCCTGGGCAGCGGCAGCCTGGAGGGCCTCTTCCTGCAGTCCGTCCCGCTGGAGCAGGCCCTTGCCGGCACGCTGATCTACCTGGTCGTCGCGACCGTTATTGCGCTCGCGGCGCTCAACCGCCAGGAGATCGTTTGACCGACCGGGCGCTTTCCTTCGAGGTTCTCAAGGCCGCGCCAGCCGACGGATCGACCCGGGCCCGGTTGGGGCGGCTGACCACCAGCCACGGCACGGTCGATACGCCGGTGTTCATGCCCGTGGGCACCAACGCCACGGTCAAGGCGCTCGATCCCGATGACCTGTACGAGGTGGGCGCCACGATCATCCTGGCCAACACCTACCACCTGTACCTGCGCCCCGGACACGGACGAATAGCGCGGCTGGGTGGCCTGCATCGGTTCATGGCCTGGGATCGTTCCATCCTCACCGATTCCGGTGGCTACCAGGTCGTCAGCCTGGGCGACTTCCGGTCGGTCGATGACGAAGGCGTCACGTTCCGCTCGCACATCGATGGCTCACTCCACCACTTCACGCCGGAGCTGTCGATAGAGGTCCAGCAGGCGCTCGGCTCGGACATCGCCGTGTGCCTCGATCAGCCGGTGCCCCCGCACTCGTCGAGCCGCGCTGCCGTTACCGACGCCGTGGGGCGGACGCATGCGTGGGCGGAGCGCTGCCTGGCGGCGCACGATCGGGCTGACCAGGCGCTGTTCGGCATCATCCAGGGCGGGCTGGAGGCGGATCTGCGCAGCGAGTCGACGCGCGTGGTCGGTGGCCTGCCGTTCGCCGGGCTGTGCATCGGCGGCCTGGCCGGCGACGAAACCGCGGCCCAGCGACGCGCGGTGCTCGACATCGTGGTTCCGTTGCTGGCCGGTGATCCGCGGCCGCGCTACCTGATGGGCCTCGGCTCACCGGCGGACCTGATCACCGCCGTGGACGCCGGCGTGGACATGTTCGACTCGGTGCTGCCGGCGCGCGTGGCGCGCAACGGCACGGTCTGGGTGCGCGGGCCGGAGGGCCGTCTCAACCTGCGCAACGCACGCTTTCTCGATGACGGTGCGCCGGTCGAGGCCGACTGCCGTTGCCGCGCCTGCCGCTCTTTCTCGCGCGCCTATCTGGCCCACCTGGTGCGTGCCGACGAGCTTTTGTTCTACCGCCTGGCAACGCTCCACAACCTGACCTTCATGGTCGACTTCATGGCCGACATCAGGGCGGCGCTCGCGGCCGGAAACTTCCCTAGACTTGTGCAGAAGTTGGCCCAGCAGCGCCCGGCGGCCATTGCCCAGCGGGTGGTGGCGTGACACGTAAGCTGGCGCAAAGTCGTAGTGCACTGGCAGCGAAGCGACGATCGCTAGGCTGCCGGACGGACCGCGGAGGTGGACGAAGTGGCATCCAAGGATCGCCCACATCGCGAGGCGAAGAAGAAACCCAAGTCAAAGTTGGTGAAGCCGCAGCTCGAATCGCTTCTAGAAGCGCCGCCACCCACGGTGGAGGTGATCAAGCCCAAGCGCAAGCCGCGCTGGGAGCAGGAGCCGGAGACGGACGAGGAGTAATCCTCGCGGTCCCCGGTCGCAGCCAGGAGGGAAACCAGGCATGACCGTGACAGGGACCGCGAAGGTGACAGCGCCGGAGGGTAACGGCGTGGAGCGGACGGTTGAGAAGCAATTGAGCGAGCGCTCGCGCGCCGTGGACGCCGCGATCCTGTCCATCGAGAAGCAGTTCGGCCGTGGCTCGATCATGAAGCTCGGCTCGGCTGAGAGGCAGCAGGTCGATGCCATTTCCACCGGCTCCATCGCGCTCGACCTGGCACTCGGCGTCGGGGGCGTGCCGCGCGGCCGGATAACGGAGGTCTTCGGCCCGGAGTCGTCGGGCAAGACGACGCTCTGCCAGCACATCCTGGCCGAGGCGCAGAAGAAGGGCGGCACAGTCGCCTTCATCGACGTCGAGCACGCCCTTGACCCGCACTATGCGCGCGCCTGCGGGGTGAACGTCGATGAGCTGCTGGTCAGCCAGCCGGACACCGGCGAGCAGGCGCTCGAGATTACCGAGACGCTCATTCGCTCCGGCGGCGTGGACTGCGTGGTGCTCGACTCGGTGGCCGCGCTGGTGCCGCGGGCGGAAATCGAGGGCGAGATGGGCGACTCGTTCGTCGGCATCCAGGCCCGCCTGATGAGCCAGGCCCTGCGCAAGCTGACGGGCGCAGTCAGCCGCTCCAACACTGCGCTCGTGTTCACCAACCAGCTGCGCGAGAAGATCGGGGTCATGTTCGGCAACCCGGAGACCACACCGGGCGGCCGGGCGCTCAAGTTCTACGCCAGCGTTCGGCTCGACATTCGGCGCATCGAGACGATCAAGAACGGCACCGATTCGATCGGCAGCCGGGTGCGCGTCAAGGTGGTCAAGAACAAGGTCGCGGCGCCCTTCCGCGTGGCCGAGTTCGACGTAATGTACGGCGAGGGAGTCAGTCGCGAGGGCGGCCTGCTCGACGTCGGCGTCGCCACGGACGTGCTGTCCAAGACCGGCGCGTGGTTCAACTACGGTGAGACGCGTCTGGGACAGGGCCGCGAACAGTCCAAGGACTTCCTGAGGGCCAACCCGGATGTGGCGCAGAAGCTGGAGGACGAGATCCGCGGAAAGGTTGCCCTCATCCACGTCCCGGTCGAAGGCATCTCTGAGGCCGAGTAGCAACCTGACGGCAGCGCGTCGAAGAACCGCGGAGTCGGTCGCCAGACTGCGCGAAGAACGGGCGGCAATGACCGAGCCGGGGCCGGTGATGGATGCGGCATCGGCCTTCCTGAGTGTGCGCCCGCGCTCGGTCGCCGAGACGCGCCGACGTCTGCTGAAGCTGGGCTACCCCGCGGATCTGGTGGACGGCGTTATCAGCCGGCTCACGGAAATGGGCTACCTCGACGATGCGGAATTTGCGCGCCTGTGGGTAGAGAGTCGCGACCGGGCCCGGCCGCGCGGGGAGATGGCCCTGCGCCGCGAGCTGGTCCTCAAGGGTGTGGGTCGGGACGTGATCGACGAGGCCCTGGCCAGCCGCGCTTCGTCGACGGCCGGCGATGCCGACATGGTGGCGGCGCTGGCGCTGCTGGAGCGGCGCCAATCCCGCCTCGAGCGCGAGCCCGATCCCAGGCGGCGCCGCGAGAAGGCCTATGCCTTGCTGGCGCGCCAGGGGTTCAATCCCGAGACATGCCGAGCGGCAATCACGGAACTGGAAGCGCGACGATACTGACGCGATGGCAAAACGCGTTGCCGCCGTCTACATCGCCGTGGTGTTGGGCCTCACCCTGCTGCCGATCTTTGGCGTTGACCCTGACGACCCCATCCAGGTCCAGCTCGAGCCTTTCCAGACGATCATCGCTGCCCTCAAGGCCGGGCTGATCTCGCGCGACTTCGTCCTGTTGGTCGGCAACCTTGTCATGCTCATCCCGCTCGGCGTGTTCATACCCGTGCTCACTGGGCGCCGCGGATGGCTGCGAGTGTTCGCCGGCGCGCTGGCGCTGTCCGGCGGCATCGAGCTGACTCAGCTTGCCATTTCGCTGCTGCTCGGTTTTGGATACCGCACGGCCAGTGTCGACGACGTGATCACCAACGTCGCCGGCGCGCTGGTCGGCTACGCGCTGTTCCTCGCCTACAGCTTGTTGTGGCGGCGCCGCTCGACGCCAGCCGATCCGTAGCTTGCCCGGCGGGGGCGCGAACGGCCAGAAACGTTTCAGATGCGTTTCACGCCAAGATTCGGAAACGGGCGTACGCTTCCAAAAGGAAGACAAGTTGCCGTACCCGCACCAACGGCTGGGTTGCCCGGTCTGCGGCCGGAGGCGGCACATGCGGAAGGTTGTCTCGTGCCCAACGAGACGGTCGAACCGGACGGCCCAACGGCCGGTTCACGAACCTGCACACATCCTTCCAGTTTGGGACTGGATGGGAGGCAGTGACATATGAGCGATCCCGTCGTGCTGGCGGTGGCGGGCGTAATTGCCCTCGCTGCCGGTCTCGTCATCGGATTCGTGGCGCGTTCCTACCTCGCCTCGCAGGCGATTCGCGCTGCCCACGACAAGTCGGCGCGCATCCTGGCCGATGCGCGTACGCAGCAGAAGGACCTCATCCTGCAAGCCAAGGAAGAGCAGGTCCGCCTGGCGCGCGAGGCAGAGGATGAGGCTCGCTCGCGGCGCAATGAGTTGGGTACGTTGGAGCGGCGGTTACTGCAGCGCGACGAGCAGCTCGATCAGCGCGCGGACATGCTCGAGGGACGAGATCGCAAGCTGATCGCGCGCGAGCGTGAGATCGACCAGGCGAAGGAGGATCTCGCCCGCGCGCGGGCCGACCAGATTGCGGCCCTTGAACAGGTGGCCCAGATGAGCCAGGAGGACGCCAAGCAGGTGCTGCTCGAGCAGGTGCGCGAGGACGCCGAGCATGATGCCGTTCGCCTCGCCCGGAGCATCGAACGCAAGGCGCGCGAGGAGGCCGAGGACAAGGCGCGTGACGTCGTGGTAACCGCCATCCAGCGCACGATGGTCGACCACACTGCGGAGATGACAGTCAGCTCAGTGGCGCTGCCGAGCGACGAGATGAAGGGCCGCATCATCGGCCGCGAGGGGCGCAACATACGCGCCCTCGAACAGGCGACCGGCATCGACCTGATCATCGACGACACTCCCGAGACGGTAATCATCAGCGGCTTCGATCCGGTGCGCCGCGAGGTGGCCCGGCTGGCACTGACCAAGCTCATCCAGGATGGGCGCATCCACCCGGGTCGCATCGAGGACGTCGTCAACAAGGCCCGTGCCGAGGTCGACCTGGTCATCCGCCAGGCGGGGGAAGCGGCCGCCTACGATGTTGGCGTGGCGGGACTGCCGCCGGAGCTCGTCAAGCTGCTCGGTCGGCTGAAGTACCGCACCAGCTACGGCCAGAACGTGCTCAGGCACTCGATCGAAACGGCCCAGCTGGCAGCGGCGATCGCGGGCGAGCTGGGCGCCGACATCCAGGCGGCCAAGATGGGCGGTCTGTTGCATGACATGGGCAAGGCGGTCGACCACGACATGGAAGGCCCCCATGCCCAGCTGGGCGCGCAGATCGCGCAGCGCCACAACCTGCCCATGAAGGTCATCAACGCCATCGCCGCCCACCACCAGGAGGTGGAGTACGCCTGCGTCGAGGCGCCCATCGTGCAGATTGCCGACGCCATCAGCGCCAGCCGTCCCGGCGCGCGCGGTGAGTCCGCCGAGACGTACCTCAAACGGCTCGAGGATCTGCAGGCCATCGCGGAGAGTTTCGAGGGTGTGGAGAAGTCGTTCGCGGTGCAGGCTGGGCGCGAGGTGCGCATCCTGGTGCGCCCGGAGGAGATCGACGACCTGGAGTCGGGCAGGCTGGCCAGGGACATCGTGCGCAAGATCGAGGAGACGCTCACCTATCCGGGCCAGATCAAGGTGACCGTCATCCGCGAGACGCGCGCGGTGGAGTACGCAAAGTAGAGGGCCAGCGGCCGGCAACCGGACAGGTTGAGGCGGCCGACCGTCTGAAGAGCCCGCCGGCGAAGCCGGCCGGCGGCACCGTGCGCGTGCTGATGATCGGCGACGTGATCGGCAAGACCGGTCGCATCGCGCTCAGCGAGGTGCTGCCGGCACTGCGCGCCGAGCGGCACGCAGACCTGGTAACGGCCAACGGCGAGAACCTCGCCGGCGGCATGGGCCTGACTGCGTCCACTGCGGCGGCGCTGTACGACGCGGGTGTCGACGTCATCACCAGCGGCAACCACATCTGGGACAAGCGCGAGATCTATCCCGAGCTGGACCGCGACGAACGCATCCTGCGCCCGCTCAACTACGGCACCGACGGCGTGCCCGGCCGGGGCTGGGGTGTGTTCCGCGCCGGAGGCACGGAGGTGGCCGTGATCAACGCCCAGGGCCGCACCTACATGGCGCAGATCGAGAACCCGTTCACCATGCTCGATGAGCTGCTCGATCAGGGGGCCGTCGAGCTGCCGGCGGTGCGCGTGGTCGACTTCCATTGCGAGCTGACGAGCGAGAAGAACGCGTTCGGCGTATACCTCGACGGGCGCGTCAGCGCGGTATGCGGCACGCACACGCACGTGGCCACGGCCGACGAGCGCATCCTGCCGCGCCGGACGGCGTATATCACCGATATCGGCATGACCGGCGCGGCGTACAGCGTGATCGGCTTTGATCCGGCGACGGTCATACCGCGCTTCATCAACGCCCTGCCCACACGTTTCGAGGTGGCCAGCGGGCCTGTCGTTCTCAACGCTGTGCAGATCGACATCGACAGCGCCACGGGCGCCGCGAACACCATCGAGCGCGTCACGCGGATGATCGATCAGTGACCCAGAGCCGCTTCTTCGAGCCCGAACCACAGCCGAACTGGCCTTACAACCGGATCGACCTGCACACACACACCAGCCGTTCCGACGGTGTCCTGGCGCCCAGGGACCTCTACCAGGCGATGGCCGACTGGGGCCTGCAGGTGGCCGCCGTGGCCGACCACGACACGCTGGCGGGCTATCGCGAGCTGGCCGCCGACATGGCCGCCGGCCAGCTTTCGGACGGCCCGCAGCTGATCGCCGCGGTCGAGATCAACAGCATCGCCGACCGTGCGCTGATCGACCTGGGCGTCGAGCTCGAAGAGGGTGAGCTGCACATGCTCGGCTATGGCATGCGTGTCGACGACCCCGCCTTCCTCGAGCAGATGGAGGCCCAGAAGGGCGCACGTATGGCACGCCTGGTGATGATCGTCGAGGCGCTGCGCCGCCTGGGCGTGCCGGTCGACGAGCAGATCGAGCCCGTGCTGGCCAGCGACGAGGCCGTCGGGCGGCCGCACATCGCCCGGGCAATGGTCGCGGCCGGGCACGTCAAGAGCGTCCAGGAGGCGTTCGACAAGTGGATCGACCGCAACGGTCCGGCGTACGTGCCGCGGCTGGGCATGAAGTCGCGCGCGGCGATCGACGCCATCCACGCGGCCGGCGGAATACCCGTGCTGGCGCACTACCCGGCGGCGCCTGAGCAGCCGCAGCTGATCAAGCTGCTGCTCGACTGGGGCATCGAAGGCCTGGAGGTCTATTACCGCCGCTTCCGTGCCGAGACGGTCGCCCGGATGGAGGCGCTCGCCCTGGCGCACGGTCTGCTCGCGACAGGTGGCAGTGACTACCATGGCGACACGATGACCTACGCCGAGGCGCAGGCGACCACTTACGTACCGCGTGCGGCGGCCGACGAGTTACTCAGCCGACTGGCGGCGCTGCCTGCTGCCACGTCGCCCACCACACCCGCCACGTCGCCAGGATGAGCTCGCGCCTGCTGCCCGTGCTCGACGAGGTACGGGCGCGACCGGCCGGCACCGTGCCGGCAGCGCCGGCTCCGCGGCTGGCCGAGTTCGCCACCGAGTACGTGGCCCTGCCGCGCTTCCATGTCTGGACACTGGGCTGCCAGATGAACCAGTCCGATTCGGAGGAGATGGCGGGGGCGCTGCTGGCAGCCGGCTGTGCGGAGGCCGAGTCACTCGAAGCGGCCGAGCTGATCGTCATCAACACGTGCGCTATCCGCGAGGCGGCCGAGCAGAAGGTGATCGGCCGCATGGGCCAGCTGGCCATTCTGCGCCGGGCCAACCCGGCCCTGCGCGTGGTCATGACCGGCTGCTCCGTGCGCGCCAACAACACCGCCACGCTGCGCCGGCGCTACCCCCAGGTCGATCTCTTCCTGCGCCCCGATGAGGAACCCGAGCTGGCGGCTCGCCTGGGCCTGGCGGGGGCGACCGCGCCCGGTCAGCTGGCCGACGACTCGTTCGTGCAGGTGGGCCCTTCCTTTGCCGCAACGGCCGACGCGCTGCCCGCATCGCGCGCTGCCGCCGTGGCCACTCAGCGCGTGCGTCGCGAGTCGGCCGTGTCGGCGTGGCTGCCGATCATCTACGGCTGTGACAAGACGTGCACCTACTGCATTGTGCCCTTCAGCCGCGGACCGGAGCGCAGCCGGCCCTTCGATGCAGTCGTGGACGAGGCGCGCTCACTGGCCGCCGCGGGCTACGGCGAGGTGACTCTGCTGGGCCAGAACGTCAACTCGTACGGCCACGACCTGCCGCCCGAGGCGCGCTTCGCCGACGTGGTCGCAGAGCGGACGCTGGGTCGCCGAATCGAGCTCGACGGCCGACCGGACATGGCCAGCCTGCTGCGCGCCATCGATGGCCTGCGCACCGCGGATGGCCGGCCGGCGATCTCACGCCTGCGCTTCGTGACTTCGCATCCCTGGGACCTGTCTGATCGGCTGATCACGGCGATGGCCGAATGTCCATCGGTGTGCGAGCACCTGCATCTGCCCGTCCAATCCGGCGATGACGAAGTGTTGCGCCGGATGGGTCGCCAGTACACGGTCGAGTCGTATCTCGAACTGGTGGCCAGGCTGCGCGCGGCGGTCCCCGACATATGCCTGACGACCGACGTGATCGTCGGCTTCTGCGGCGAGACAGAGGCGCAGTTCGAGCGGACCCTGGCACTGCTGCGTGAGGTGCGCTACGAGACGGTGTTTGCGGCGGCGTTCTCGCCGCGGCCCGGCACGCCGGCCGCGCGACTGCCCGACGACGTGCCGGCAGCCGAAAAGAAGCGCCGCCTGAACGCCCTGCTGGAGGTGCAGGAGAGCATCGGCCTGGCCGCCAACCAGGCGTGGGTGGGGCGCACGACCGAGGTGCTCGTCGACCAGGTGCGCAAGCCGGTCGGTCACGATCACGGTGCCGCGCCGATGACCGACGCCGGCCCGCGGCTGGCCGGACGCAACCGGCACAACAAGCTCGTGCATTTCGGCGGCACGCCGGAACTGGTCGGGCGGCTGGTCAACGTGCGCGTAGAGCATGGCGGGCCGTACTCGCTGATGGGCACGCTCGACGGCTGAGGAAGGCGCAAGCGCCGGCCTGCCACCGCTGATCGTCATCGCCGGAGCGACCGCAACGGGCAAGACCGGGCTATCGCTGGCGCTCGCCGAGCGCCTGCCCGGCGCGGAGATCATCAGTGCCGACTCGCGCCAGGTGTACCGCGGCATGGACATCGGCACGGCCAAGGTTGCCGCCGCCGACCGCGCGCGGGTGCCACATCATGGGCTCGACCTGGTCGATCCGGACGAGCCGTTCACTGCCGCCAACTTCCGGGCGGCGGCGCTCGACGCTTTGCACGGCATCGCCGCGCGCGCCGGCGTGGCGCTGCTCGTCGGAGGGACGGGCCTGTACCTCCGCGCGGTGGCGCGCGGTATGGCGCTCGACGAGACTGGCCGCGATCCGGCGGTGCGGGCGCAGATCGAGCAGCGTCTGCTGGGGGAGGGCCTGCACGTGCTGGTCGCCCAACTGCGTTCGTCTGCGCCGACCGTCGCGGCCCGCACCGACCTGGCCAATCCGCGCCGCGTCGTGCGTGCCCTGGAACGCGCTACCGTGGCCGGCGACCAGCCGCCACCGGAACCGCGTGGCTACCCCGCACGGTCGGTGTGGATCGGCCTGGCCGTCGAGCCCCCGGAGAACGGGCGGCGCATCGAGGCGCGTGCCCGCGCCCAGTTCGCCGCCGGGCTGCTCGACGAGGCCGCCGCCCTGCGCGCGCGCTTTGGGGAGGAGTGCCGCGCCTTCTCGGCCTTCGGCTACCAGGAGGCGTTCGCCGTGCTCGACGGTCGCCTGGCAATCGATCAGGCCATAGAGCAGGACGCCGCGCGTACGCGCCGGTTTGCCCGCCGCCAGCGCACCTGGTTCCGCGCCGAGCCGGACGTCGCCTGGCTGGATGCTGCCGCTGACCCGCTGCCGGCGGCGCTCGAGATCGCGCGGAGGATCAGCCGAAGGTGAGTCCGCCCGGGTCCGTGAAGCGGGCCTGCACGCCCCAGCCGCCGAAGGTTTCCGACACGGCCATGAGCAGCTCGTTGTCGCCTTTCGCCAGGTCGAGGACGATCGTGTCGTACCAGCCGATCGAGCCCAGGAAACGGTAGTCGCGCGAGCGGTAGTCGTCGCGGCCGGCGAAGAGCGGCCGGCCGTTGAGGTACACCACAACACGGTCACTGAAGCCGAATTCGAGCAGTCGCCGGCCGCCTGTGGCGGCGTGGACCGTGGTCCGGGCAAAAGCCGTGTTGAGCGTCTGGCCCAGGGGGTGGACGCGTGCCAGGTTGGCCAGCCCGCCAGCTTCGGCTGTCAGGTAGGTCCAGGTTCGCGCGCCGGCTGGCGGAACGCCCTCGGCGACGATGTTGGATATCCACCAGCCGGGGACGGTACCCGGCGTGGATTCCTCCGCTGGTGGCAGGGCGCCGCGCAGGGTGGGCACGTTGGCGTCACAGGCGAAACGCGCGACGAGTACGCCGCCGCCGGGCAGGATGCCCACACCGCCGGTGGCCGGCAACGCGCGCAGGCGCGCCATGACCAGGCCCGGTTGGGAAAGATCATCGACGTAGGCCTCGGCGCGGTCGCCGCGAAACAGGACGCGCAGCTTGAACCACTTATTGACTGGTATGTCGAGTGGTGCCCAGAACCCGCCCCCGTTGTAAAGCTGCCAGCCGGAGACGCCGTTGAACACCGGCGTGTACTGGCACGCGTCGGGGTTGCCGCGCTGGTGCGGCCTGATGAAGAACGACTCGTAATTGTCGCCGCTGACCCGCCAGGCAACGCCTGGAAAGGCGCGCTCGCCGGTCACCGCCAGCTCAAGCTCCACGCTGCCGTCGAGTAACTCCAGGCTGCCCTGCGGCACGATCACCGGGGCCGCCTCGTCGAAGCGCACGCACTCCCGGCCGAGGAACTCGCCCGGCTGCCCGCCGGTGATCGTCACCTCGCGCAATGCCATGGCCGGAGCATATGACCTTGAATCACGCGCCGCCGGCTGACGGCCGTCGGGGCGGCCCTATGCTGTTGCGCATGAACGCGCGTGCCAATCGGCTGGTCGATGTCGCACCCCAGCTCGAACGTGCCTTCCTGGTCGCCGTGGACACCGGCCAGGATCCAGGCTGGACCGCCGAAGAATCGCTGGCGGAACTGGGGAGCCTGGCCAGCACTGCCGGCGCCGACGTGGTCGGCGCCGAGTGGCAGAACCGCCGCCATGTCGATCCCAACTGGTACGTGGGCAAGGGCAAGGCGGAGGAGCTGGGCCGCGCCAGGAGCGAGACGGGCTATTCGTTGCTGGTCGCGGACGATGAACTGAGCCCAAACCAGCAACGGGCGCTTGAGAGTTTGCTTGGCGTCAAGGTGCTCGACCGCTCCGGGTTGATCCTGGACATCTTTGCCCAGCACGCGCGCACGCACGAAGGGCGGCTGCAGGTCGAGCTGGCGCAGCTCGAATACCAGCTGCCGCGCCTCACGCGGCTGTGGACGCACCTTTCGCGTACCGGCGGTGGTATCGGCACGCGCGGTCCCGGCGAGACGCAGCTCGAGACCGACCGGCGTGTGATCCGCGACAAGATCAAGAAGCTCAGGGAGCGCGTCGAGGACGTGCGCCGCCAGCGCGACACGGCCGCGCGTTCGCGTGACCGGCGGCTGATGCCCACCGTGGCGATCGTCGGCTACACCAACGCCGGCAAGAGCTCGATGCTCAACGCGCTGGTTGGTTCGGACGAGGCGCTCACCGCGGACCAGCTGTTCGCGACACTCGATCCCACCAGCCGCCTGGTCAGGCTGGGCGACGGCCAGTCGGTGGTGGTGACCGACACCGTCGGCTTCATCCACAAGCTGCCACACCAGCTCATAGATGCTTTTCGGGCCACGCTTGAAGAAGTCAACCGCGCCGATGTGCTGGTCGAGCTGGTCGATGTCGCCGACCGCCACGCCCCCGAGCACCGCCAAACGGTCCAGCAGGTACTCGCCGATCTGGGGGCGGCCGAAAAGCCACGCCTGCTCGTTTACAACAAGGCCGACCTGGTCGATCCGGTCGCCCGGGACGGGGCTACGCCGGCGCCGGCCATCGCCGGATCGGTGCTCGTGTCGGCGAAGACCGGCTACGGCCTGGAGGCGCTCCGGGCTCGCCTGGCGCAGGTACTTGCCGAGCTGTGGGAGGAGGTCGACGTGGCCGTGCCCTACAGCGAGGGCGAGCTGCTGTCGCGCGTGCGTGAGCGGGGCACGGTCGAAATCGGCTATCGCGCGCGCGACGTGCGCATCCACGGCCGGGTGACGCCATCGCTGGCCAGCGAGCTGCGCGCGGCAGCCTTCGGCGGCAACGGGCGGCACCGCGATGGCTGAACGGATCGCTGTCTCGTGCGCGGCAGGGGAGGGCGGCTGGGCCTGCGACGTGCGTGTCGGTCGGCCCGGGCGCGAAAGCACGTACGCCGTGACCGTGTCGCCGGCCGAGTTGGCGCGCTTCGCGCCGGGCGCTGTCGAGCCAGAGCGCCTGGTCACGGCCTCCTTCGAGTTCCTGCTCGAGCGCGAGCCCAGGGAGTCGATCCTGTCGCGCTTCGCGCTCAGCGTGATCGAGCGTTACTTCCCCGAATACCCGCGCGAGATCACGCGGCGGCTCGGGTAGCATGCCGCCATGCGCCAGGTAGTGGGACGCCGCCTGTTCGAGGTGGACGTCGGTTAGTTCGATAGGTTGATCGCGCGGCACGAGCGCGTGGTCGTGGATCTCGGCGCGGGCACCGGTCGGGCGGTTCTGCGCCTCGCTCGTCGCGAACCGGCAACGCTCGTCGTGGGCGTGGACGCCGATCAGCTGGCGATGGCGCACGCTTCGCAGCGCGGCCGCGCGCCGGCCAACGCCGTCTTCCTGGTCGAGTCGGCCGAGCGACTGCCCGGGCCGTTCGAGGGCCGCGCAGACCTGGTGACGGTGGCACTTCCGTGGGGCTCGCTGCTGCGCGCCGTCCTGGAGCCGGACCCGCCTGTGCTCGCGCGGATCGCCGCGCTGCTCAAGCCTGCCGGTGAGCTCGAGTTGTTGCTGACCCACGACCCGGCAGACTTCGCGGCGTACGCGACTGTGGGCTTGAAGCTGCTCGAGATGCGCGCCGCCGTGCGCGACGACGTCGAGCGCCTATCGTCGGCGTGGGCCAAGCGGCTCGGCGTTGGGCCGGGGAGGCCGGCGTGGGTGTGGCGCTTCGGGCGCATCGGCCGCCCGCAGCGGCGCGATTTCTAATCTGATCTGACACATCCACCGCCGGCGCTCGGCCGCGAGACATTGCCGGGCCGTCTGCTTGACGAGTTTCGTGTCAGATTGGAGAAACGGTCGCCGGCGGGGCACAAGACGGCAAGTCGGAAGCGATCGGTGGCGAAAGTCTCAAATCAGACTGGAAAACCGCCCAGACGGCTGACAGCAGCAGGCACGAGAAAGGGAGGAGGCCGTTGACCTCCTCCCGCCGAAGTTGTTCCGAGCTGGCTAGGCCTTGGCCGCGCCCTTCTGCTTCTTGGTGCTGGTCTTGGGCTTCTTGCCGCCGCCCTTGCTGCCGGGACCCTTGTCGCCCATTCGCTTCTACCCCTTTTGATGCGTGATTGGCGGCCAAAATCCTAGCGCCACCACGGGTCGCCGGAACATGAAGATTTCCACAGGCGCTGCGCCCTATGACTCGCTCACGTAACGCCGTTCGCCGGTGCGCGGGTCGGCGTAGACGCGCATTCGGCTGCGGCTGGTCGGGTCGACGAACACCTCGTCGGTGCGCCGGAAGCGGGCCTCGGGTATGCCCGGCTCGCCACCGGCGGGAGGGGATGGCATACGGGCAGCGTCGACCGCCTCGGAGCGATAGCGGTTGACCTCCAGCAGGGCAACCAGCACGAGCACCGCGCCGCCCACGACCATGAAGGCCGCGGCCAGGAAGTAGTCGGCGCCGCCGCCGGCGAAGGCGGCGGCCAGGCCGGCGAGAAACAGCAGGCCGCCGAAGACACCGATGACGGTGCGGACGATGGTGACGCCGATCATCGTTCGGGCCTCCCGGAAGCTATTCCATCGCTGGAGCTATTCCATCGGCTGTGGCGCGTTGGGATCCTCGACCACGACCACCGCGGTGCCGTAGGCAACGATCTCGGTCATCGTGTTGGCCATCTCCGAGCTGTCGAAGCGCATCGAAAGGACGGCGTTGGCGCCCATCATTGTCGCGTTCTGCACCATGCGGTCGATGGCCTGGCGGCGGGTGTCCTCGAGCAGCGTGGTGTACTCGTGGATCTCGCCGCCGCCGATGGAGCGCAGGCCGGCCATGATGTTGCCGCCCAGACCACGGCTGCGGACGACCAGGCCGAAGACCTGGCCTTTGGTCTCAGTGACGCGCCAGCCGCCCACGTACGGCGTGGTAGCGATGATCATCGAATGAGCCTCCTGAGGGTGATCTTTGGAATAGATTGTCGCGGATGACCGCCGACTCCGATAGCAACGCGCGTCTGACCGCCGAGCTCGAGCGCCGCTCGCGCTCGTTCGACGAGTGGGCGCCGCAATACGAGCACTACCGACCCTCGTACCCCGATGCTCTGTTCGATCACATCAGCGCGCGGCTGCGGCTCCCGGCCCAACCGCGGGTGGCCGACCTGGGCGCGGGTACGGGCAAGGCCGCGCGGCTGATGGCCCGCCGCGGCTGGCATGTAGTGGCGGTCGAGCCGGGCGAGGCGATGCTCGCGGTGCTACGTAGTCAGGCCAGGGAAGAAGGCCTGGATGTCGAGACCCGGCTGGCGCAGGCCGAGCAGACCGGCCTGCCCGACGCCAGTGTCGACCTCGCTACCGCCGCGCAGGCGTTCCACTGGTTCGATTCGGACCGAGCGGTGCCGGAGATGGCGCGCATCGTCAGGCCCGGTGGGGGAGTGGCCGCCTTCTGGAACTCGCCGGCGGCAGAGCGCTCGCCCTTCCTGGGCGCCTACCTCGAGGTACTGGGCCGGTACGTCCCAGCGGAGCACATGGACCACCACGACCCCGACGATGCAGCCCGTACGCAGGCACAGCTCTCAGCGGGCGGCTGGTTCGATGTCGACGAAGGAGTCCAGCTGGCACACACCGTCGAGATGACCCACGATGAGTTCCTGGGTCTCGTCTTCACCGCATCGCAGGTGCGCATGTTTGTCCAGGGTGAAGCCGCACAGCGGCTGCGCGCCGACCTGCACGCGGTGCTTACCGAACACGGACCGGCTGGCCGGGTGGCGGTGCTGTACGACGTCCACGTGCACGTCGGGCGGCGCAGGTCGGTCCAGGGCGGCTGAGGCGGCGGCGAACACCCGCCGACCGGCTCTTCTGTCTATCCTCTTGTCCGTGAGGGCTCGAGGGTCACTGCACGTCATCACCGGCTGCATGTTCAGCGGCAAGACGGAGGAACTGCTGCGCCTCCTGCGGCGTGCCGACGTGGGCGGTCGCTCAGTGCTGCTCATCCGCCCGCAGGTCGACACGCGCTCGCCGGCGGAGGTGGCCGAATCGCGCTCGGGAGCGCAGTTTGCTTGCACCAGCGTGGGCGGCCCGGAGGACATCGTCGGTGCCGTCATCAGCTCGCCCTGCGAGGTGGTGGCGATCGACGAGGCAGAGATGTTCGGCGTGGAGCTGTCGCAGGCGGTCGACCGCCTCGCGACCGATGGCTACGAGGTGATCGTGTCCGGCCTGGACACCGACTTCGCCGGGCGCCCCTTCGGCGCCATGCCCACCCTGCTGGCGCTGGCCGACTCGGTGTCCAAGCTGACCGCGGTGTGCACCTTTCCCGGCTGCGGTGAGGCGGCCACGCGGACCCAGCGCCTGGTCAACAATGAACCGGCGGCCATCGACGACCCGCTGATCGTCATCGGCGGCACGGAGGACCGCAAGGAGCCCGACCGCTACGAGGCGCGCTGCCGGACTCATCACCGGGTCGCCGTGGCCCGCCACGCGGCCGCAATCGCCGCTGCCTGAGCCGGCCGGGCGCCCGCCGGGCAGGTGCCAGATGGCTCTTGCTGACCATATGCGCATGCATCAGCCTTGCCCTGGATGGCGTGTGCATAACGGCGACCGGCGGGAGACGGGACTGGGAATGAGCGAGTCGGTGTTCGTCCTGGCTGGGATCGGCGCGGCCCTCGGTCTCCTGTTCGGGCTATTGCTCGATCAGCTGATCCTGGCGGTCGTGCTGGGGATCGTCATCGGCGGCGCCGTCGGCTTCATACAGACACAGGTGACCAACCGCTGAAGGAACCTCGGCCGGTCCGCCAGGCCGAACCGGCGACCCCCTCAACCCGCATGCACCCGTGGCCCATTGTTGTAGTATCGTGCAATGATCACGGTGCCTGAGGCGGCGAAGCGTGCCGGAAGGGACCCCGAGACGATCCGCCGTTGGATTCGCAGCGGCGACCTGCCGGCGCGCAAGATCGGCACCCAGCATGTCATCGAGGAGGACGACCTGGAGGCCTTTCTGGAGGCCGAACAGCTACCGGTGCCGACCGAATGGGGCTGGGACAGGCTGCCAGATGGTCGCCCGATGCCCAACGTGGTGGCCATCATCCGCCGTCAGCGAGCGAGCCATTGAGCCGCCTCGTCATCGATGCGAGTGCCTACTTCCCAATGGCGGTGCTGGGTACCGTTCCCGAGCAGCTTGCCGCCTTTGAGCTAGTAGGCCCGGCGCTACTGTGGTCGGAAACGCTCTCCGCGCTGCGTGAAGCGGTGTGGCGCGGCGCACTAGCCGAGCCAGACGCGAATGCGGCCGTTGCGCGACTGGACACGCTGGGCGTGGCCCGCGTATCCGAGCCGCGTCTTGGCGCCATTGCCTATGAGCTCGCCGGCGATCTCGGCTGGGCCAAGACCTACGACGCCGAATACGTGGCACTGGCGAAGTTGCTCGATGCCAAGCTCCTGACGCGCGACGCCCGGCTGAAGCGGGGAGCGCATCGAGTGGTGGAGTTCTACGAGCCAGGTTGACGCTCGCTCAAGTGGG
>CAZSWK010000042.1:0-1774 GCA_964610835.1 uncultured Anaerolineaceae bacterium
TTCGGGGCGCGTCAACATCGGCGACAAGATCGTGCTGGTGGCGTTCGGGGCGGGGCTGACCTCGGGCGCGGTGGCGCTCGAGTGGACGGCCGACCCCAGCTGTGGTGAACGAGCGGCGCTGGTCGACCCGGTCGCCAGCGTGCGCGAGCCGCTCGACTGGTCCTCGGTCGACCCGATTCCGGACCGGTTGCGGCAGGTCCTCGAGGGCGGTGGCGGGCCGGCCGTGCCGCTCGATGACGTGGTGCCGGGCGAGCCCGCACCGGCCCACCGGGAGGCGTCGGCATGAGCGACGCTTATCGGGTCGAGATGCGCACTGTCGCCGGTGGGCCGACTGCACTGGGGTCGGCCGGGCCACACACGCTCGTCGTGGATCGGCCGATCGTGGCCGGCGGCCACGGTCGCGGCTTCAGCGGCGGCCAGCTCCTGTACCTGTCTGTCGCGGCCTGCATCTCCAACGATCTGTACCGTGAAGCGGGCGCGCGCGGCATCACTCTGAGCGACGTGGCGCTGACGGTCGACGGTGACTTTCCCGGCCGTGGGCAGGCGTCGACCCCCATCGAGATCTCACTCGAGGTCACCGGCGACGCGTCTCAGGAAGACCTGGCCGAGCTCGTCGACGAGGTCGAGCGCGTGGCCGAGATCCCGGCCTCGCTGCGCGGCACGACGCTGGTCAGGATCGTCTCGCGCCGGCTCAATTCGACGGCGCGCTGATCCCCGCTCGACTCCGCGCTGATCCCCGTCTGACACCTCAGCCGCCGCGGCCCTGGATCCCGCTGCCGCCACTTTCCGGCAAATGTCGGCTGGCCCGACGTTACGCGGCTCTTGGGCCTTGGGGCGCATGCGTGGTAAGCGTCAGGCAGCTCCCACCTTTCGTGGCTTGGCGACGCGCACTCGCCTGATCGACGATGGGTTCCGCTTAAGGTCGACGGAGCCGACATCTGACAGGAACCAGATGCCAGCCACCTCGCCAGCCGGCTGCCGGAGCCACTTCCGCAGGTCACGCGACCCCTCTGGCAGCGCCGCGCGCAGCGTTTGAAGGTGCTGCGCGACCTGCCGGCGGACCGTTCGATCTTCCGGAAACACGACCATCCGCGCCACGCTCACCGGTTCCCAGCCGAACCGTTCGCGGACGACTCTTGGTGCGAGGCGGCACTTCATATCGAGCGGCCGCAGGGTTCCCTCGACGCTGCCGAGCTCGGATTTGACCTCGATCACCAGCAGGGTGCGCGTGGCGGCGTGCCAGCCGACAACGTCGATCGAGCCTCTCTCCCCGAAGTACGCGAACGAGACCTCGACGCGCACCTCCCAGCCGCATGCGCGCAACAGCCGCGTGATCGCCTCGACCAGGTCTGCGTGGCGTTGGTCCAGCAGTCGATCGGCTTCCGCTCCCCGGTACACGCCACGGACAACCAGCCCAATGCCCAGGCAATCGAGGCACGCCTCCACCTCGCTGAATGACAGATCGGCCAGCCGCCCTGCCTCGAGAGCAATCACCTTCCACCGTCCGACGCGAGCGGCGCGCGCCACGTCTGCCTGTCGCAGGCGCGCGCGGTGCCGAACCAGCCGCGCCAGCCTGCCCAGTTCTCTGGTCCTCACCCCGGCATCATCGCCACGGTCACTTATCTGCCCCTTATCCGCGCCGTTGCGTTCCGGCATCTGAAGGGCCCGGTTACCGGTGTGCCCTCAGGACGACCGGCAGTCGACCCCGGGGTCATGAAGCGCGCCGGCAGAGTCAGTCCGGGGCACACCAAGAGGGATGCCATGGGCCTGCCGT
>CAZSWK010000042.1:1874-19650 GCA_964610835.1 uncultured Anaerolineaceae bacterium
CGCGCCGGCAGAGTCAGTCCGGGGCACACCAAGAGGGATGCCATGGGCCTGCCGTTTGCCTCGATCGAAATGGCTTCCCGCGAGGGAAGCGGGAGTCGGGAGAGGGCGCGGCAGCGCGGGCGTCCCGGCCACGCAGGCCAGCGGCGCTCCGGAACATGCACCGGGGCGGCTGAGAGGTCAAGCTCCGGCACAAGGTCGGCCCAGCCGACATCTGTCGGAAACCGGTGGAGCGAAGGCGGCCAACGGCGCGGGAGGCGTCGCTAAACTCGCGGACATGATCGATCTGAGTGGCAAATCGGCCGTCGTCACCGGCGGTTCGCGGGGGATCGGGCGGGCCATCGTGCTGCGCCTGGCAGAGCAGGGTGCCGACATCACGTTCTCGTACCGGGGCAATGAGGCGGCTGCCAACGAGACGGTTGCTGCCGTGGCGAAGATGGGCCGCAGGGCCGTCGCCGTTCAGGGCGACGCAAGCGATCCGGCATCCGCTGACGCACTGGTCAAGCGGGCGCTGGACACCTTCGGCAAGGTCGACATCCTGGTCAACAACGCCGGCATCACGCGCGACGACCTGATCATGCGCATGAGCCTGGACGACTGGCGGGCCGTACTCGAGACGAACCTGTTCGGCGCCTTCTACACGCTCAAGGCGGTGACCCGGCCGATGCTCCGTGCGCGCGCCGGCCGGATCATCAACATCACCAGCGTGTCCGGCCAGATGGGCCAGATCGGCCAGGCCAACTACTCGTCGGCCAAGGCCGCCCTGATCGGCCTGACCAAAGCCGCCGGGCGCGAACTCGGCTCGCGCGGCATAACCGTCAACGCCGTCGCGCCGGGGTTCGTGCTGACCGAGCTGACTCAGAGCCTCGCCGAAGAATGGAAGCAGCGCATCATCGAGCAGACGCCACTGGGCCGCTTCGCCACCGCCGAAGAAGTGGCCAATGCCGTCGCCTTCCTGGCCTCGGACGAGGCGTCATACATCACCGGCCAGGTGCTCGCCGTCGACGGTGGCATGGTGATGATGTAGCTGGCGGTGAGCCGCTGGCGAACCGCGAGCGCCCGCGCGGCATCGATCAGCCCGGCCACGCCATCTCGAATCCCTCTCGAGCGCGGAGCAGTCCTGCCCGACAGACTCACCCTGGCGCGCCGCGCGACTTTCGTGGCCGGCGGATTGCGCGAGCGCGGAAGCGCTACAGCAACTTGTGTTCGTGCAGGTAGGTCATGACCGCGGCGGCGTTCTCGGCGACATCGTGACCCACCGTGGCGAGCGTGATCTCGGGCGCGGGCGGAGGCTCGTACGGGTCCTCCAAACCGGTCATCTGCTTGATCTCGCCGCGCTGGGCCCCGGCGTAGAGGCCCTTCACGTCGCGCTCCATGACGACATCGAGAGGCGTGTCGACGAATACCTCGACGAAGGCTGACGGCCCGCCGGCCGCCTCGGCGGCTTGGCGCACCTCGGCGCGCGTCGAGCTGTACGGGCTGACGAGCGCGCACACCACGACGCCGCCGTGGCGCACGATCTCGGCGGCGACGAAACCCACTCGGCGCACGTTCTCGTCGCGATCCTCGCGCGAAAAGCCCAGGCCGCGCGACAGATGGGTCCGCACCACGTCGCCGTCGAGCATCGTCACCGCGCGACCGGTCGCCTCGATCAGCGGCACCAACGCCTGGGCCGTGGTCGTCTTGCCCGACCCCGACAGCCCGGTGAACCAGACGCACACCCCGCCCATCGATCAGTCCGTGTAGCCGAGCCGCCGCATCGACCGCCCGAGCGCAAGCCTGAGGAACCGCGAGCCCAGGCGCCCGATCTGCCCACGCCAGCGATCCACGGCGCCCTTGTCGATGCCCTGCTCACCCACATTGAAGCCGTAGGCGTAGACGCGCACATCGGTCGGGTCGGCGGGCAGCGCCACTCCGAGGAACTCGAACAGGCGCGGCAGGACCTCCTCCGGCTTCTGCACCAGGTCCTCGAAGCGGACCACGGTGTAGCGGCCGGGGTAGCGGCGCAGGTAGCGGAAGTGGCGCCTGGCCGCGTCGCGCCAGATCAGCGTCGTCTGCAGCAGCATCAGAGCGGGCAGGAGCCCGGGGATCCGGTCCAGCCATGAATACGGGCGGCGCGGCTTGCGGCGCCGGCGGCGCAGGTCGGACACGTACACCGCGCGCGGGTCGCGGATCATGTGCACGACGCGCGCGTCGGGGAACCATTCCAGGAGGGTGTCGACGTAGGACAGGTGCGCGGGCGTCTTCTCGCCCATCACCGGCCGGCCGAGCTTGTCGGCGTACACGCGCATGAAGGCGGCCATGAGCCCGCGTTCCGATCGCTCCGCGGCCAGCAGGCGTCGCTCCATTTCTGCGCGCGGCACGTTGGCCACCAGCCAGTGCCAGTAGATGCTCACTTCGCGCCAGCGCGCCAGGCGGCGCGCGTCTTCGGTGTAGATCATGTCGACGATCTCGCGCACCGTGGCGTCCGACTCGAGGTCGCCGGCGGAGCGCAGGTAGTGCCGCACGCCGCCGAAGCCGAAGATGTGCCCCAGGAAGTGATTCTCGCGAGCGAGCGCGATGCGTTCCGAGCGCTCGAGCAGGTTGCGCATCAGGGTCGTGCCGCTGCGTGCCACGCCGACCACGAAGATCGCCTCGGGCTCCGACGGCAGTCGCTCGGGGACGCTCTCGGGGAAGACCTCCGGCGGCACGTCCATGTGGATCGCGCGGCCGGTCATGCCTGGCCCAGCCACTCGCGCGAGAGGTCGCGGTCGATCAGCCGGCCGAGCAGCACCACGTCATCGGCAAACGCCGCCTCAAGCTCCCGGCGGAACTCGGGCCGCAGGTCCGGGCGGTTGTGCGTGCGCCGGTAGAAGCGACTGCGCGTGAAGCCGCGCGCCATCTTGAAGGTGGCCTGCTCACCCATGATCCGCGGCAGCACGCCGTGGCGCACGGCCTGCACCGGCCGGCTGCGCACGATCGAGCGGACGACTCCCTCCCGCCGCCGCCAGCTTCTGTTGACCACCTCGAAGGCAGCCGGTCGGTAGGTGGGATCGACGCCCAGGAACTCGAGCACACGACGGTATTCGCCGGGGGTGTCGGCGGCGAAATCGCTGAACACGATGGCGTGGATCTGGGCCGCACCGAAAATCTCCCGCCAGCGCGCAAGCTGCTCGCCCAGCATCGCCGTCTCCTGGTACACGGCGCCCAGCTCATTGAAACCCGGCGGCAGGCGACGGCCGGCTCGCCGGTCAGCATCGGCATGGATCGCTTCCTCGAAGTCGGTGATCGGCTCGACTCCGCTGGCCACGCGCTCGTTGTGCAGCGAGTACATCAGGTCGACGGGGTGCCGGAGCATGGCGACGATGTGCGCGTCGGGTGAGAAGTCGTGGACCAGCTGCGGTGCCTCGCGTGAAACGAGGTAACTGGTCGATGCCTCGCCGGCGATCCTGCGCCCGCCCGCGCCGTCAAACAGCTCCAGGTACTTGTCGGTCTCCTCGGGGAACTTGAACGGGCTGCGGCGGAAGGTTCCCTGCACGTCGGGCGAGAAGAAGTTGGGCTCCTTCATCGGTGACATGAAGACCTCGGGGTGCCCGTCGAGGTACGAGTAGAGCGAGGTGGTCCCGCACTTTGGGGCACCGACGATGAACAGGTTCGGCCGACTCGTCACGCTGGTCTCAGCCCTGCGCGGCAACCGAGCCGCGTCGGCGGGCCGCCATCCTGCGGCGCAGGCGACGTACGACCCACAGCGCATTCCGGCGGACGACGGTTGCCCCGTACCAGACGGCGAACCAGCCACTCCCCGGGCGGCGTTCGCGCAGCGAGCGGAGCAGTGTGCGGCCCACGCGCCCGAGGCTGATGCTGACGTCCGAATACGCGATGGTGCCGGCGCTCAGGCCGCTGGCCGGCGCGATCGAGGTGAACAGCGGCTTGTTGACGAAGACGAAACGGCTGCGCCGCCAGAGCTCCGCCCACAGTGGTGTGTCCTCGCCGTTGCGCACCTCGCCACAGAAGCCGCCCGCCTCCTCGTACAGCCGGCGCCTGATGACAATCGACGACGGATGGATGGGCATGAAGCCGAGCGCGCTCTTCCAGAAGGATCTGGTCAGGTCGATGGGTGCGGCAGGCCGCCCCTTCAACAGCCGAGTCGAGGTCGCTCCACGATAGCGCAGTTCGCGCACGCCGCCGCTGCTGCCGAAGCCGGCGCCGGTGTCCTCCATGGCGGCCACGACTTCCTCCAGGAAGGTCGGCGCCCACTCATCGTCGGCGTCGAGGAAGGCCACGAATTCACTGGTCACACCCTGCGCGCCGAAGTTGCGTGCCGCTCCGCAGCCTCCATTTTCGGGCAGCGTCACCACGCTGAGGTTGGGCAAGCCGAGCGACTCGGCAAGTGCCACCGAGCCGTCGGTCGAGCGATCGTTGGCGATGACGATGCGGGCCGGCGGCCGGGTCTGTGCGAGCACGGTCCGGAGCGAGCCCTCGAGCGTGGCCGCGGCGTTGTAGACCGGCATGATGACCGTCACGTCGAGTGGCGCGCCCGGTGCAGGGGAAGGATGGCTCGCAGTCTGCTGGGCAGGTTCAGTGGAGGTCGCGAGACTGAAAATAGGAACCAAGGCGGGCCTATGGTAGGCGAAGATGATCGACCTCGACCGCGCTCGTCGTCGTCTGCGCCACGCCCGGACCGTCGCTCGCCTGCGCCACGAATCGGAGGAGGCACGCCGGCGCGGCCTGCGCCCCGTGCACATGCTTCACGTGGGCAAGACCGGCGGCACGGCGGTGAAGGCAGCGCTGCGGCACGCGAGTTCCCCGGGAATCCGGCTCATGCTGCATCCCCACGGCGTGTCGCTGGCCGATCTGCCCGCCGCGGACGAGACGTTCTTCTTTCTGCGTGATCCGATAGCGCGTTTCGTGTCCGGCTTCAACAGCCGGCAGCGCGAGGGCCGTCCAGCGCATTACCATCCCTGGACGAAGCCCGAACGCGAGGCCTTCGCGACCTTTCCCTCGGCGGAGGCGCTGGCACTCGGGCTGGCCTCGACCGACGACGCCGAACGCGGCCGCGCCGAGGCGGCCATGGCGGGCATCACGCACGTGCGCAGCCACCTGGCCGACTGGCTCGTCGATGCCGATCTCGTGCGCGCCCGGCGTGAGCGCATCCTGCTGGTCGGCTGGCAGGAGACGCTCGAGGCGGATTTCGGGCGACTGCTGTCGCTGCTCAACCTGCCGCCCGACCTGGCACTGCCGGTCGACGCCACGGCTGCCCATCGCGCGCCCAGCCAGCCCGGCGGCCGCGGCCTGCCCGGCGAGCCGGGCGAACACAGTCTGTCCGGCCGACGTGATCTGCCCGACGCCGCTGTTGCCCAGATACGCTCCTGGTACGCCTCCGATTACGCGCTGATCGAGCTGCTCGAAGGCCTTGGCCTGGCAAGCAGGCCGTCCGCGGGGAGCGTTCGACCGTGATCGCGCTGGTCATGACCGTTCGCAACGAAGTGGACGTGTTGCGGACGAACCTCGACTATCACCGGTACCTGGGCGTCGATGTCATGTACGTCTACGACGAAGGTTCGGACGATGGGACGCCCGACAGCGTTCGCGATCTCGACGGCGTGGAGGTGGGCAGCTCCGTCGACCCCGGGAAATTCGGTGGACGAAGTGAGCTGGTCGAGTTGGTGGCAGCGGCGCCGACGCTCCTCACCGCCCGGCAGGCCCTGAACACGGTCGACGCCATGGAGCGCGCTCGGGCGGCTGGCGCGGAGTGGCTCATCTCGATCGACGCCGACGAGTTGGTGGCGATCGATCTCGCAAATGAAGCGCCGGGGCAGCTGGCGATCGCGCTGGGTGAAGTGCCTGCGCCGGCGGAAAGCGTCGTCTTTCCGACCCTCGAGATGGTGCAGCGCCGCGTTGAGTACGAGGACGTCATGGCCCAGGAGACCCTCTTCAAGCGCAGCGCCGCGCGACGACTGGCACGCGACGTTTGGGACCCGTTCCTGGGCAGGGCCCGTCGACTGCCGGTGGTATACGGCCACCTCGCGGGAAAGAGCGCGTTGAGGCTGAGCGTCGATGCCGTGCCGTACTCCGTCCACCGCTTCAGGCACGCCGGTGGTCGCCGGCTCAGGGCTGCCGTGGTGGGGCATCTGTTGCACTACTACTGCGCCGACGAGAACGCGTTCATTCGGAAGTTCCGTCTGATTGGCGACCAGCCCGACGTCTATCTCCGCGGCGAGCCTGTTCCGGCCCAGAAGAGACTGTGGCGCGACGTGGTCAGCAGGGCCGGTCTCAGCGACGATGAGTTGCGCGACTACTTCCGCCGGTGGGTGATGTTCGATCAGCGGCAGCTCGAAAAGCTGACCCATCGCCGCCTGGGACCGCTGCCCAGGGCATCGGCCGTCGTCGAGGTGCTGGCCGTCCAGCGACTGCTCCAGGCAATGGCCCAGGCGCCGCGCCAGGGCGCATGACAACGGGCCGGCCGCCCGGTTGGGCAGGTCCGCCGCGGAGGTCTACCGACGTCGCGTCGTGACCGGCGAGCGCCTGTAGGATGGCCGAAATGTCCTCCCATTCGGTCAGGGCCGCTTCGCCACGCCCGGATTTCTTCCTGGTCGGTACCTTCAAGGGTGGCTCAACGGCGCTGTACGAGGCACTGCGCCGGCACCCACAGATCTTCATGCCCTTTCACAAGGAGCCGCTCTACTTCGGCGACGACCTGACCCGTCGCTACGGGCGCTTCAAGCTCGCTGACTACCTGGCGCTGTTCAAGGGCGCGCGCGCCGGCCAGCGGGTGGGCGAGGCGAGCACCTGGTACCTGTACTCGACATCAGCCGCGCGCGAGATCCACGAGTTCAACCCGAACGCCCAGATCCTGGTCGTGCTGCGCAACCCGGTCGACGTGATGTACGCGCAGCACAACCAGCTGATCTTCAACGTGATCGAGGACATCCCGTCCTTCGCTGATGCGCTGGCCGCCGAGGTGGACCGCCGCGCCGGCCGGCGCCTGCCGCCGGGGCCGATCAACGTGGAGAACCTCTTCTATCGCCACAGCGTGCACTTCGCTGATCAACTCGAGCGCTACTTCGACACCTTCGGCCGCGATCAGGTCCACGTGATGCTGTTCGACGACCTGCGCGCGGATGGCCAGGCGGTGGTGCGCGGTTGTCTCGAGTTCCTCGGCGTCGACCCCAGCCTGGCCGCGCCGCCGCCACCGGCCAACGAGAGCCGCCGCGTGCGCTCGCCGCTGGTCCAGCGGCTGATATTCGCTCCACGGCTGCTGCTGCCCCTGGCACCGATGCTGCGCAAGGTGCCGATCGTGCGCGCGGCCCGTACGCGACTACTCGAGATGAACAGCGAGACCAGGCCGCGCGTGCCGATGGATCCGCTGCTGCGCCGGCAGCTGCTCGACGAATACACGCCGGAGATCGAGCGGTTGGGCCGGTTGATCGGTCGCGACCTTGGCCCGTGGACGAAGGGCGAGCCGCTGGCGTGAAGCGTCCGGACACCTTCATCGTCGGCGCCTTCAAGGCCGGTACCACCGCGCTGTATGAGTACCTGGGCGCGCACCCGGGTGTGTTCATGAGCGTGCCCAAGGAGCCGATGTATTTCGGGCAGGACCTCACGCCGCGTTATCGGCGGATGACGGAGGACGAGTACCTCGCGCTCTTCCGCGCCGCGCGCGACGAGCAGCGCGCCGGTGAGGCATCGCCCTGGTACCTGTACTCGGCGAGCGCGGCGCGCGAGATACACGATTTCAACCGCGGCGCGCGGATCATCGTGATGCTCCGCAACCCCGTCGATGTGATGTACTCGCAGCACGCCCAGCTGGTCTTTAACCGGCGCGACGACGTGGCCGACTTCGGCGAGGCGCTGGCGGCCGAGGAAGACCGGCGCGCTGGCCGCCGGATCCCCGCGGGCGCGATCCGGCCCGAGGCTCTCTACTACCGCCACAGCGTGCGCTTTCCCGAGCAGGTTCGCCGCTACCTCGAAGTCTTTGGCCCCGATCGGGTGCACTTCGTGGTCTTCGACGACCTGGTCGCCGACGCGCGCGGGGTGTATGCCGCGACGCTCGAGTTCCTCGAGGTTGACCCTTCGATCGAGATCGACCTGGCGGTGCGCAACCCTGCCCGGCAGGCCCGCTCTGGCCGGCTGCAGCAGATCCTCTTCAATCCGCCGCCGGCCTTGCGCGGCGTGGTCGGCCGGCTGCGTGGGCTGCCGTTCATGCATCGCCTGCGCGACGTGCTCGTGTCGGCCAACTCGGCGCCGGCCAGCCGGCCGCCCATGGATCCGTCCCTGCGTGGCCAGTTGACGGCCGAGTTCGCGCCGCAGGTGGCCGAACTCGGGGAGTTGATCGGCCGTGACCTATCTGCCTGGAGCAAACGGTGACCGCCCGCGCCGAGCTCCCGCAGATCTCCATTCCGCCTGCCGGCGTGACCGTCCACGACGTCCTGCCCGGCGAGGCGGTCGGACTGATCATCCGCTGGGCGCGCGAGGGCAGCGGCGGCTACGTCTGCACCCCCAATGTCGATCACATGGTCCGCGCGCGGCGCAGCGCGTCGTTCCGCGAGCTGGTCATGGGCGCCCGCCTGCGCGTGCCCGACGGGATGGGCCTGATCTACTCGTCGCGCCTCGCCGGACGACCCATTCGCCAGGCGGTGCATGGGCGGCTGCTACCGGAGGAGATCGTCCGCCGCAGCGCGCCCGATACTCCGCCGATCGCGCTCATTGGCGGCCGCGACGACGCGCCGCGTAGGGCGGCCGAGCACTTGCGGGCGATGGGTGCAACCGTCGTCGCCGCGGTCAGCCCGCCGATGGGCTTCCAGATCGGCGGGCCCGACGACGAGGCGGCCACGCGGGCACTGGTCGAGGCGCAGCCGCGCATCCTGATCGTCGGTCTCGGCGCACCGCGGCAGGAGACGTGGATGGCACGCCACCAGGCTGAGCTGCCTCAGACTGTGATGCTTGGTATCGGCCAGACGATCGACATCCTCGGCGGGCGCGTGCCCGCGGCGCCGGCGTGGATGACGCGCGTCGGCCTGGAGTGGGCTTTTCGCATGCTGCGCGACCCGCGGCGCATCGGCCGCCGAGTGCTGATCGACGATCCGCCGTTCTTCTGGTGGATGCTCCGTTCCCGCTTCCGGGCGCCCGTGCGGGAGTAACCTTGCTGCGGCGGGCAGGCTACTGAGTGGGAGGAGCACTCATGATTGGCGGGCTACGGGCTCGTGGCATCGCGGTTGCGCTGGCTGTGCTGATGACCGGATCGGGCGCGTTGGCCGGGCCGGTGTCAGCGGCATCGTTCCACTTCAGCGCCTGGCCGTGGCTGAATGCGGGCGAGACCGTTCTCGATCGCATGCCGTTTCTTGGCTCGGTGTTCGGTTCGCTGGTCGGGCCCTCGTCGCTGAGCTACGGCAGCGATGGAAGGCTGACCGTCCTGCTGGTCGGCTCCGACTACCGCGCGCGCCTGGCGGGCACTGGCGAGCGCACCGACACGATCATGGTTTTGTCGGTCAATCCCAAGACCCACCAGGTCGCCGCTGTGAGCATTCCGCGCGACGTGGCCAAGGTGCCCATTGGCCCCGGCCAGATCTACAAGGGCCGGATCAACAGCCTGTTCAAGGCCTACAAGAAGTATTACGGGACGCGCGAGGCGGCCATGGAGCACCTGCGCCAGGCCATTGCCTATGCGCTCCAGATCCAGATCGACTATGTCGCGTACATTCGCTTCACGGGCGTCGAGGCCATGGTCTCGCAGGTCGGTGGCGTGCCGGTCACCGTCAAGCGGTCGATCTACGACAACCGCATTGTCGACGAGCGTGTGGCCAACCATCCTCATGGTGCCAAGTTCCTGGCCAGCCCGAGCACGCTGATGCTCGGCGCCAACGCGCCACTTTGCTGGGGCCCCGGCAAATCCGGCAACTGGAACGCGGTACCCAATTGCACGCGGGCGTTGCTGTACGTGCGCAGCCGGCACGGTCCGCGCAACAACGATTGGGTGCGTGCGCACCGGCAGCAGAACTTCATGATGGCAGCCCTGCGGCGCTTGATCAGCGAGAACTCCGGCAACCAGAGCAACCTGTATGCGCTGGCGGCTGCCGCGCGGGCGATGCCCAGCGACTTCTACACGACGCTGCCCATCGCCACCAACGCCGATGCCTTTGCGCTTTTCAACCTCCTGCGCTACTCCAGCACCAGCAACTTCCTTCACGCGGTCTTCAAGCCGCGAAAATACGCGCGCACCGTGCGCAGCCACCAGGAGTTGAGGCTGAGTGTCGTCCGGGCCCTGACCGCACAGTGGTTCGGGCCGGTGAACTAGTCTCCGGCAGGGGCCGCGCGAGCTGACCGGCTGCCGGCCATCGTCGCTAGGCTGGACCGGTGAGTACCAGCCGCAGGTCGGCGCCGCCGCGCGTCAAGCGAGTCGACGTGCCACCACCCGAGCCCCCGCCGCCGGGGCCCGCCGCCGTGGGCGGCGAGCCGCCGCTGCTCGACAACCACCAGCTGGCCCGCATCTTCTACGAGATCGCCGACATGCTCGAGATTCGTGGCGAGCTGGCGTTCAAGGTCGCAGCGTACCGGCGCGCGGCCGACTCGATCGCCGCGTCACCGGCGGACGTGGCACGGGCCTACCGTGAGGGCCGACCTCCACGCCTGCCGGGTGTGGGCCGGGCGATCGACGAGAAGCTGGCCGAGCTGGCGGCCACCGGGCGGCTCGAGTACCACGAACGGCTGCGCCGCGAAATCCCGCCCAGCGTGGTGGAGCTGTTGCGCGTGCCGGGGCTCGGGCCGCGCACCGCCGGCGAGCTGTGGCAGCAGGCGAGCATCGGCTCACTCGACGAACTTGAGGCGGCCGCCCGCGCGGGACGGCTACGACGCCTGCGCGGGATGAGCCAGAAGACCGAGCAGCGGCTACTCGACGGGCTTGCGGCGCTGCGGCGGCGGCCGGCGCGGCGCATGCGCCTGTCCGAGGCACGCGACGCGATCGAACGTGTACGGCCCCTTCTGGCAGCAGCACCAGGCGTACGTGCCGTCGTGCCGGCCGGCTCCTACCGGCGCGGCCGCGACACGGTCGCCGACATCGACCTGCTGGTCGAGACGGACGATCCGGTGGCGGCCATCGAGCGGCTCAACACGTCTGCGCTCGTCGAGGGGGTGGGCGGCCACGGCGCCCGGCCCGAAGGGGCCACGCGCACCACGGTTCAGCTGCGACACGGTCCGCAGGTCGACTTGATGACCATGTCACCGGGCGTTGCGGGAACCTACCTCGTCCACTTCACCGGCTCGGCCGAGCACAACGTCCGCCTCCGTGAGATGGCGCGTGACCGCGGATGGTCGCTGTCGGAACACGGCTTCACCGCGCTCGACGAGCCGGCGCGGCAGCTCACGTTCGCGAGCGAGGAAGAGGTGTACGCGTTCCTCGGCCTGCCGTTCATTGAACCTGCCCTCCGCGAGGATCGTGGCGAGATCGAGGCTGCCCTTGCCGGCAGGCTGCCCAAGTTGGTGACGCGCGCCGACCTATCGGGTGACGTGCACACCCACTCCGACTGGTCGGACGGCCATGCCAGCATCGCGCGCATTACGCAGGCGGCGCGCGCAGCCGGCTTGCGCTACGAGGTGCTGACGGACCACTCGCAGAGTCTGGCCATCGCCCACGGCCTCTCGCCGGCGCGCGTCGACGATGAACGCCGCGCGATCGGCGAGCTGAACGAGATGTACGCGCGCGAGGGCGCCGACTTTCGGCTGCTGCACGGCTGCGAGCTGGAGATCCGGGCCGACGGGCGGCTGGACTACGACGACGCCCTGCTGGCCCGCTTCGATGTCGTCGTCGCGTCCCTGCACGTCGGCCGGCGACAGCCACGCGAGCAGCTGATGGCCCGCTACCGGGTTGCCCTGCGCAATCCGAACGTCGACGTCATCGCTCACCCTTCGGGGCGCAAGATTGGCCTGCGCGACGATCTCGACCTCGACTGGGAGGCCTTCTACCGCGAGGCGGCCGAGACGCGCACAGTGCTGGAGATCAACGGCTCGGATGAGCGGCTCGACCTGGAGGCGCGCCGCGCCCGTGCCGCGCTCGATGCCGGCAATCGCTTCGTGATCGATTCCGACGCCCACTACCTGGACGAGTTCGAGAACCTCGACTGGGGCGTGGCCCAGGCCCGGCGGGCGTGGCTGACGGCGGCCGACGTTCTCAATGCGCTACCGCTCGACGAGTTCCTCGTTGCGGTCACCGACCACTGACGCGCTACCATGTTCTTTCGCCCCGACGCTCCTGTATCCCAAAGGACCTACCTGCTGATGAGTTTCTCTGTGACCGACGGCGGCCCCTCGCCGGCCGTCAATGCCACCCGACTGCGCCGCCAGCTGGCCGAGCAGGCGATTGCAGCTGCGACCAACGCCGACTGGGAGTCGGCCGTCGAGCTGAACAAGCGCATCCTCGACCTGGGCGCCGATAGCGAGGCCGAGAACCGGCTGGCGAAGGCGTACTGGGAACTGGGCGAGCTCGCCCAGGCGCGCGAGCACTACCAGTCGGCGCTGGCGCTCGACCCCACCAACCGCATCGCCGAGCGCAATATCAACCGGCTGCTCCTGCTGATGGTCGATGCCGGCAAGAAGACCGTGGCGGCGCAGAAAGAGGACAAGGCGCCGGTCAGCATTTTCGTTGAGGAAACCGGCAAGACCGGCTTCGCCCATCTTGTAGATCTGGCCGACCGGCGGCAGCTGGCACAGGTCAACCCGGGTGATGCGGTCGAGCTCGTCTCTGATGGCCCGCGTCTATCGGCCCGCGCCAACGGGAACCAGATCGGCTATGTCGAGCCCCGTGTCGCCGCGCGCCTGCTCAAGCTGATTGCCGAGGGCAACAAGTACACCGCCGGCGTCACCAGCCTGGGCGCCGAGGACGTGCGCATCATCATCCGCGAGACCTACCAGGATCCCGCCAACTACGGCAAGGTCTCGTTCCCGACCGCGGCCAAGGTCAGCGACATGCGCCCCTACACCAAGGGCACCCTGATTCGCGAGGAGATGGATCTCGAGGAAGAGCTCGAGCTCGACGACGAGGACGACGAGATCGAGGACATCGGCCGCGTCCTGTCCGAGGACGGCGGCGACGAAGACGAAGAGTTCGCGGGCGAGGGGGACGAGCCGTCCGAGGAAGACGAGGACGGCGGCCCGGACGAGGGCGAGAACGAGGAGGAATAGACCTCTCGCCCTCCCTCGACCGGGGCGCATGGCTCCGTCTGGGCGACCGGGCGCCCGAAGACTCACCTAGACTCACCTCGATGACCGAGGCGTTCTCGTCACTGATACGTCCTCATCCCGGTCCCCAGCTACCGGCTTTCGAGCGCCTCGCCCGGTCGCCGGCAGAAAACGTCATCGAGGCCGAGCTGACCGCGCGTACTGCGCCGGGCGACGTGGTCGTTGACGTTCATGGCCGGGGCGGGTGGGTGGCCCGCGCGGCGATCGGCGCGTTGCGCCGCGCCTATGCGTGCGAGTCGACCGCCCTGACTCGGCTGGTGGCCGAGGTCGTGCTGCGCCCGCCGGACCTGCGTCACTTCGACGCCGGGATAGCCGCGCTCGGCGGCCAGCCGCGCGGCGACGTGGACCTGCGCCGCGCCCTCAATCAACCATTCACGTCGCGCTGCCCGAGCTGCGGACGGCCGGTCACGGTCGACGAGTACATCTGGGAGGCCGGCGAGAAAGGCGCGTTTCGCCTGGCGCGCAAGGCTTTCCGGTGCACGTTCTGCAAGGAGCAGTCGCACGCCAACGAGCAGCGCCTGCATGCGATCGATGATGACGACCTGCGCCTGGTCGCCGAGCCAGACGAGGCGTCGTCCGCGCTTGCCGCCCTACGCGCGCGCTTTCCGCTGCCGCCCGGCGAAGCGAAGTCGCAGCTCCCTGACGAGCTGCTGGCGCTGTACACGCCGCGCCAGGTGGTCGCGCTCGAGGCGATCATCAGCCGTCTCGAGGCTGACCTGCGTGCTGCACCGGTGGATGCCGGCCTGCGCCTGGGCCTGGTCCACGCCCTGTTGCCCATGAGCCGTCTCAACGGCTACCCGGGCCGCACAGCCTCGCTGCGCGTGCGTCACGGGCATGTTCAGCAACCCAGCAGCCGGGCCTGGCGCGAGCGTAATCCGTGGCTGGCGTTCGAAGAGGGCTGCCAGGAGGTGCGCCGCTTCATCGTTCGCCTCCAATCGAGTACCGGCTCATTCCAGCCGCGACCGGGCGATGACCTCGAGGCGCTCGTTGACGGCACCGCCAACGTCGTGCTGCGCACTGGTTCGCCGGCCGTGGCGGGCACCGAGCCGCACTTCTCGCCGCACCGCCCGATCCTGCCCGGGCGCCTCGATCCGCGCTCGCGCGTGCGCCTCGTGCTCAGCCAGTTGCCGGTCCAGTGGTCGGTCGAGAACGTGTCCTTCGCCTACCTTGCGACAGCGCTGGTGCTGGGCCGCGGGGCGGCGGCGGAACTGCCCCTCGAATGGGTGTTCGGTCCGCCGCCGCGCAACGATCGCGGACGGGAGGCGACGGCGCTGCGTCACGCGCTCCTCGCCGTGCGCCCGGTGCTGGCGCGCGACGCCAGGATCGTGCTGCTGCTGGACCGTGGCGGCGCATCCTCCCTTGTTGCCGGCGTGCTGGGTGGCATAGGCGCCGGCTTCCGCCTCGCCTCGGCAGTGCTGACCGAGTCGGGCAACCAGATCGCTGGGGTGCTCGAGTTCGACCTGCGCCGCGATCCGCTGGCAGCCGGTGCCGACTTGGATGAGGCCGGAGAGCCACCGTTCGCGCTGGCCGAGGTGGAACAGGCCGTCAGCGACGTGGCGGTCAGCGTGCTGCAGGAGCGCGGCGAGCCGGCAACGGCTGAGCGCCTGCTGGGCGAGGTGCTCATCGGCCTCGACCGCCTGGGCCACCTCCGTCGCCTGGTGGCCACGCAGACGTTCGCCGAGACCGAGGCGGCCACCGAGACGCGGCCGGCTACGACGGAAGCGGCGACCGAGGAGGCGCCCGACGAACAATCCGACGAGGAGTCCGGGCAGGCGGCCGAGCAGGCGCCCGACGAGGGGTCCGTCAAGCTGGCGGAGGACGTGGAGCCGGTGCCGGAGTGGGCCCTCGGCAGTGCCTCGGCGACCGATCACGTGCGGCTGCTGATGGAACTGGTCATGGGCGAGCTGCGCCGTCCGGACAACCCGCGGCTGGTCGAGATCGAACGCGGTCGCTGGTGGCTGCGCAATGCGCGCGACCTGACCGACACCCGGCCGCCGCTGTCGGACCGGCTCGAGTGGGCCGCCTACGGCCTGCTCTCGGCGGCCCGGGGGATCGCCGAGCAGACCTTCTACCAGCGCATCGCGGACATGTTCGTGGGCTATGACGCGCCGGACCCGGAGCTGGTACGCGCCATCCTCGACAGCTACAGCGACCACGACGGCGAGGCCGTGTCGCTGCGCGCCGCTGATGGCCTGGCAGCGCGGCACATCGAGCACGGTGAGCTGGTGGGTATGCTCGTCGATTACGGCCATCGGCTTGGCCTGCGCTGCTTCGTGTCGGCCCACGAACGGCGCCGCACATACGCGGACGGCCACGTGGCCGACCTGCTGAGCGACGATGAGCTGCGCGCCTATGCGCCGTTGATCGCCAGCGGCGACGCGGCGGCACTCGAGCAGATCGACTGCATCTGGTACCTGCGCGGCAAGGCAACGTTTCTGTTCGAGGTCGAATGGACGGCGATGCTGACCGACGCCCTGCTTCGTCGCGGATCGCGTATCCCGGCTGACGAAACCGTTGTGCGCTTCCTGGTCATCCCGGCCGAACGGACCGAGCTGGTGCGCTTCAAGCTCGCCCACTCGCCGCTGCTTCGTGCCGCGCTCGACGAGCAGAACTGGCATATCCTCAAGTCCGACCACCTGCGCCAGCTCCTGGGTCGCGAAGAGGCAGGACTCGACCAGCTGGCACCAATGCTCGGGCTTGACCCGGAGATCGAGCGGCAGGCCGAGCAGCTTCCGCTCTTTGCGTGAGGGAGTCGAACGTGACCGACGCGATGCTTGAAACGACCGACTCGGAGAGCCCGGTCGCCGACCTGGCCGACCGCTTCTGGCAGTGGTTCCTGTCGCGCCAGCCGATCTATGCCACTACGCTCGGTGATGAGCGCTACGACGATCGGCTGCCCGATCCCTCCGAAGAGGGCCGGGCGGAGGAGGAAACCGATCTGCGCGGGTTCCTGCGCGACGCGCGCGAACTTGAGCACGAGCCAATGGGCCAGGAGGACCAGATCACGCTGGACATGCTCGAGGTCGTCGCGCGCATCTGGCTGCGCCAGCTGGACCACCGGCTGTATCAATTCGACGCGATCGACCAGAACTCCGGGCCGCAGAACCTGCCCGGCGACCTGGCCCGCTTTCAGCGGGTCGACAGCACCGAGCGGGTGGACCGCCTGATCAGGCGCCTGGAGCAATTTCCGGAGTACCTCGAAAAGCATCGCGTCAACCTGCTCGAGGGCGTGGCCGCCGGCCGGACCGCGGCGCGCCCGGCGGTCGTTCGCGTGACCGAACAGATGCGCCGGGCGGTCGAAACGCCGGTCGCCGAGTCCCCGCTGCTGCTCGCGCATCCCGAGCTCGACGACGAGTCGCGCGCGAGGATCGCGGCGGCAGTCAGCAAGTACGTGCAGCCGGCGCTCGCCGACCATCTCGCCGCGATAGAGGGCTATGCGGAGAAGGCGCGCACGGGCGACGGTGTGTGGGCTCTGCCCGACGGCGAGGCCGTCTACCAGACGATGATCGTGGCCTCGACGACTCTCGACGAGACGCCCGAGGCCCTGCACCGCTACGGCCTCGAGCAGATCGACAAGATCAGCTCCGAGGCGATGGATATCGCCGCTGAACTGGGTTTCGCGGACGTGCCCACGATGCGGCGCGCGCTCGCGGCAGACTCGTCGAACTTTGCCACGTCGGGCGAGGAGATCACGGAACGCGCGCGCCGCCAGATCGCCAAGGCGAACAGCGTTGCCGCCGACTGGTTCGGGCGGCTGCCCGTGGCGCCCTGCGAGGTGCGTGCGGTTGAGCCCTACCAGGAGGCCGAGGCGCCGCCGGCCTTCTACTTTGGCCCGGCGGCGGACGGCTCGCGGCCCGGCATCTACTTCGTCAACACCTATCAGCCGGAGTACCGCCCGCTCTACCGGCTGGCCACGACGACGTACCACGAGGCTGTCCCGGGACACCACTTCCAGATCGCGCTCGAGGGCGAGCTCGAGTATCTCAACGAGTTTCGACGCTTTGGCTCGCGCCTGACCGGCGCCGCGTACGCGGAGGGCTGGGGCCTATACAGCGAGCGACTGGCCGACGAAATGGGCCTGTACGAGAGCGCCTGGGAGCGGTTGGGCATGCTCGATGCACAGGCATGGCGCGCGGCGCGCCTGGTGGTCGACACCGGCATGCATGCCTTCCGCTGGAGCCGCGAGCAGTCGGTCGACCTGTTGATGGAGGTTGGGCTCTCGCGGCTCGAGGCCGAGACGGAGACCGACCGCTACATCGTCTGGCCCGGGCAGGCCCTGGCCTACATGACCGGCATGCGCGAGATCGTGGCACTGCGCCGCGCCCTCGAGCAGCGCGACGGGGAGCGCTTCGATCTGATGTCCTTCCACGACCAGCTGCTCGGGCACGGGACCTTGCCGCTGGCCACACTGCGCAACGAGCTGCCCGGCTGGGTCCAGCCCAAGGACTGAGGCGTCAGCGCGGGACTTCCGCACTCAGCACGTGCACTGGGCTTCACTTCCGCCCACACGCCTGTCGTGACCTGAAGAATCGGGCGGTATTGCGCACGGGCTGCGGCATTTGGCGCCAAA
>CAZSWK010000043.1:0-8724 GCA_964610835.1 uncultured Anaerolineaceae bacterium
ATCGACCAGAACCTGTCCGGCGATGAGACATATTTCCAGGGCCGCCTTGGCCGGACCGACATCCTGGTCGATGCCACGGCGCGCCGCGACACGTCGCAACCGCTGTTGCCCAATGCCTGGCTGGGCTGGCTGCCGGACCACGCGATCGTGTGCGACCTGGCTGTCGACCCGTACCTGCTGGACGACGACCCGCCGGTCGTGCGCGGCATCGAGGGCATCCCCCAGGGCAATCTGGACCAGTGGGAATTCGGGCCCGACGATCCGGCCTGGGCTCGCGTGCCGTCGGTGATACCGACCGCCAACCGGCGCACGGTGGTTTCCTGCTATTCGTGGCCGGGTGTCCGCCCCGAGGCATGCATGGAGCTGTACGGCTCGCAGATGACGCCGCTGCTCAAGACCCTGATCTGGTACGGCGGGCTGACGGCCGTGGGGCCCGACGTGTCCTTCCACGGCCGGGCGCTCTGGCGCGCGAGCCTGCGCCACTTCCTGGGCGAGGAACCGCCCGCCGGGTCGGTTGCACCTGCCCGGCGCGTCAGCAGGTGACGTTCAGGATCGCGAAGACGTCGTCGTCGGCAACCGGACCAGGTGTCGGCTGGCGTCGCTGGCCGTACCGATCGCGATAGGGCTTGGACGGCCCCTTCTTTCGCCGCGCGATCGACTCGTCCACGAATTGGCAGCCGGGTCCGTGCGCGGAATCGGCCTTTCTGATTCGCCGCACCGCCGATCGCGGTTAAGCTCCGGCCGCTCCAGCGGCAACCTCAGGAGCCGCGGCTCGAGCAGGAGCGACACCGTGGGCCTCGGCCTCGCCTGACGCGAACCAGCCGCGCAGGCTGCCGCGCCATAGCGCTCGCTCATGGAAGCGGCCGTTGGCCTTGATGCCGTCCAGGCCGCCCGCCGTAACCAGCGTCTCGAGCAGCGGCGCCAGCTGCGACCCGTAGACGTGCATGCACGGCTCGGCGCGCACGCCGGGCCACGAGTAGCACGACACGACCGTTCGTCGTTCGGCGGTCGGAATGCTGGGCGGCAGCTTGTCCCAAGCCGGATCATCGGGCGCGAACTCCCACTGGTCCAGGTTGCCCTGGGGAATGCCCTCGATGCCGCGCACGACGGGAGGATCAGCGTCGAGCAAGTACGGGTCGACCGACAGGTCGCAGATCACGGCGTGCCCGGGCAGCAGGGCCAGGAAGGGGTTCGGGACGATGGCGTGCGCGGGATCGCGGCGGGCCGTGGCGTCGACGAGCAGGTCGGTCAGCAACAGGCGCGCCTTCAGGTACTCGGGATCGCCCGTCAGGTTGCGGCCGGCAGTGACCACCTCGACTCCGGGCAGCCCGGCGCGGGTGTACGCCTCGTTCCGTGCATCGTCGCCGTACTTGGTGGCGAACTCGACCGCATGCAGGCCCACGCGCCCCGCGCCCATGATCAGCACCTTGACCGTCGAGTGGCGCGGGCCGGCCAGCTCCGGCCAGGTTCGCTGCAGGGCGTTGAAGGCGACCGAGATGCCGTTCCAGGCGACGCTGCGCAGGTTCTCGACCAGCCGCCGGCCGTCGTCGTTGCGGATGAGATCGAGGCTGACGGCGTCGATGCCCATTTCCTCGAGCATGCGGACACGTGCGGGCCGCGTGGCGAAATGGAGCATCGAGACGAGGATGGTGCCCGGACGCATGCGCTCGTACTTGCCCTCCGGTGCACGGAGTACCACGACGATATCCTGGCGGTAGCAGTCCTCCTCGTCGGTGACGACCACATCGGGCGACAGGGCGCTGTAGTCGACGTCGGTGTAGCCCATCCCGGAGCCGATGCCGCTTTCGACGTGTACCTCGGCGCCGTTGGCGGCGAGCAGGCCGATCAGCGGCGGCAGGAAGTCACGCTTCTCGTTCGGCTCACGATGCATCCGCGGAAAGCCGACGGTGACGCGCTTGCCGGTTGTCATGGCCATTCTCCCTCTGCCGCGCGGTCCGGCAGGACGGCCCCGGCCCGACCGCGTCTTTCGACGCGACCATTGGATGGTTCCCGGGGTGCATGCAAGGTCAACAGGGCCGGAGGGCCGGATTCGCCGGTGCCTATCGGCCCGCGCAAAGCTCTGCGCCCCAGTCAGGCCGGCGTCTCAGGCGAGGCGCGCCAGCTCCTGACCCTACCGTTCCGCGCCTCAAGGCGAGCGATGGCCTGCGCGGGGCGATCGCCCTCTACTGCTCAGCGGGGGAGCGTCCGGGGCCTGGAATGGAATGCCTCGGAGGTCGTTTCGTCAGCTGCAGCCGCTCGTGGAGCCGCAGTTGAGGCACTTGTAGCAGCTGCCGTTGCGCACCATGATCGAGCCGCAATCGGCGCACGAGGGCGAGTCGGCACTGACGCTGAACGCGACCTTGGTGCCGCCGCCCAGGTCGAGCGGCTTGATAGAGCCAAGGCCGGAGCCCGCGCCGCCGTTGGCGTGGCCATTCGCATGCCCGTTGGAGTGGACGGGGAGGTCGGTGCCGCCGACGCTATCCGTGGGAGGAGGCTCCACGGCGTTCGCCTGCGCCTTGGGCCCACCGGCCCCCCCGATGCGTGAATTGTCCGCCTGTTCGCCCAAATCTGCATGGGTCTCTGTGGTGGGTGAGGGGGTAGTGCCGGCCGCAGGAGACTCAGACTCCGGCGGCCGGTCTGCGCCTTGGCGCAGCAGCGAAGCGGCGGCCGACGGGGCGGAGGTCTCCGAGAGGCCGGTGCCGGCATCTTCCCTGCTGATGATGCCGAGCGCGTCCCGCTCGTCCTTGCTCAGGAAGCGCGAACCGAGCCACCGGAAGACGTAGTCGACGATCGACTTGGCGATCGGGATCTCCGAGTTGCCGGTGAAGCCGGCCGGCTCGAAGCGCACGTGCGCGAACTTGTTGACCAGGTCGCGCAACGGCACGCCGTACTGCAGCGAAATCGACGTCATCGTAGCCATGGTGTCCATCAGGCCACTGACCGTGGAACCCTCCTTGGCCATCTTGAGGAAGATCTCGCCCGGCTGGCCGTCGGGGTAGAGGCCCACCGTGATGTAGCCCTCGTGCCCGGCGACCTGGAACTTGTGTGTGATCGCGCGGCGCTCATCCGGCAGGCGACGCCGATACGGCTTGGGCTCCCCAGCGAGCTCAACCTGGATCGGCGCCGCTGCCGCCGACACCTGCTCCGCGACCAGACCCTTATCCTTCTTCTTGCCCGTCGAGAGTGGCTGCGAGCGCTTCGAGCCGTCCCGATATATGGCGATCGCCTTCAGCCCGAGCTTCCAGCCTTCCATGTAGACGTCGCCGATCTCGTCGGCCGTCGCGGCTTCGGGCATGTTGACCGTCTTGCTGATGGCACCACTGATGAAGGGCTGGATGGCACCCATCATTCGGACGTGGCCCATGTAGTGGATGGAGCGCTCGCCGTTGACCGGCTTGAAGGCGCAGTCGAAGACGGGCAAGTGCTCGGGCTTGAGGGCCGGAGCGCCCTCGATCGTCTCGCGCTCGTCGACGTAGCGGACGATCTCTTCGACCTGCTCGGGTGTGTAGCCGAGCTTCTTCAGCGCCGACGGAACCGTCTTGTTGACGATCTTGAGGAAGCCCTCGCCGACCAGCTTCTTGTACTTGATCAGCGCGATGTCCGGCTCCACGCCGGTCGTATCGCAGTCCATCATGAACGCGATCGTGCCGGTCGGCGCGAGCACGGTCACCTGGGCATTGCGGTACCCGAATTGCGTGCCCAATTCGAGTGCGGCGTCCCAGGATGACCGTGCCGCGTCGATCAATTCCGGCGGCGCGCCAGCGGGGATGGCGTAGGCCGCGTCACGATGCTTCTTGATTACGCGCAGGAAAGGCTGCTCGTTCTTCCTGTATTCCTTGAACGCGCCGCCGTGGTCGCGCGCGACCTGCGCCGACTGGGTGTAAGCCTGGCCGGTCATGATCGCCGTCAGGGCAGCGGCGGTGGCGCGACCCTCGTCCGAGTCGTAGGCCAGTCCGCGGCTCATCAGCAGCGCGCCCAGGTTGGCGTAGCCCAGGCCGAGCGGGCGGAACAGGTGTGAGTTCAGCTCGATCTGGGGAGTCGGATAGCCGGCGTTGTCGACCAGGATCTCCTGGGCGGTGATCGTCAGCCGCGCGGCGTAGCTGTACGCCGCGACGTCGAACTCGCCATCGTCCTTGACGAACTTCATCAGGTTGAGGCTGGCCAGGTTGCACGCCGTGTCGTTCAGGAACATGTACTCGGAGCACGGGTTGCTGCCGTAGATCCGGTCCGTGGCGAGCGACGTGTGCCAGTCGTTGATGGTGGTGTCGTACTGGATGCCCGGGTCGCCGCACACCCACGCGGCCTCCGCCATGCGCTTGAAGATGTCGCGTGCCTTGTGCGTCGCCCACGGCCTGCCGCTGGTGACCTCGTGCGTGGTCCACTCCCGATCGGCCTCGACGGCGCGCATGAAGTCGTCCGTCACGCGCACGCTGTGGTTGGCGTTCTGGAAGAAGACCGAGCCGTAGGCCTCGCCGGTGAACGAGGGGTCGTAACCCTCCTCGATCAGCGCCCAGGCCTTCTTCTCCTCGTTGGCCTTGGAATCGATGAAGTCGAGCACGTCCGGGTGGTCGGCGTTGAGGATGACCATCTTTGCCGCGCGCCGAGTGGTGCCGCCGCTCTTGATCGCGCCGGCAAAGGCGTCCAGGCCGCGCATGAAACTGACCGGGCCGCTGGCCACGCCACCCTTGGAGAGCTTCTCGTTGGCGCCGCGCAGGGTGCTCAGGTTGACGCCCGAGCCGGAGCCGTACTTGAAGAGCATCGCCTCCGTCTTGGCGAGGTCCATGATCGAGGACATGTTGTCCTTGACCGAGTTGATGAAGCAGGCGCTGCACTGCGGGTGCTCTTCCACGCCCACGTTGAACCAGACCGGCGAGTTGAAGCTCATCTTCTGGTGCACGAGCAGGTGCGTCAGCTCCGCCTTGAAGGCCGCCAGATCGTCGTCTGCTGCGAAGTAGTGCTGCGTCTCCGCCCAGCCCGCGATGCTGTTGACCACGCGGTCGATCAGCTGCTTGACGCTGCGCTCGCGCTTGGCCGTGCCCACGTGTCCGCGGAAGTACTTGCTGACCACCACGTTGGTCGCCAGCTGGCTCCAGAAGTCCGGTACCTCGACGTCCTTCTGCTCGAAGACCGTCTTGCCCGACTCGTTCTTGATCTCCGCGCTGCGCAGCTCCCAGTTGATCTCGTCGTAGGGGTGCACGCCGGGCGTCGTCCAGCGGCGCTCCCACTTGAGGCCCTTTACGCCGTGTCCGGTGAAGCGACCTTCCTCATCGATGGGCGAGGGCGCCTCCGCGGCGGCCTTGGCGGAGGCCTTGAGGGCGGGGTTCCGGGCAATCACCTTCGTCCCGTCTCCGGTCGTTTCCGTCCTCTCTCCTGCCGCAGCTCGAGCCATTTGTCGTGTCCTCTCCCTACACGTTGGCGTCCGCCCAGCGGGGCGGTTCCGCGCGCCTGTCAACCCGCCGATGCTAGAGCCGGCCAATAGGCGTGTCAAGATGAAAACCACAATATCTGGTGTAGGGACTCACGATTCGACCACAACCACTTGTGGCACCCTCAAAATCGTGGTGGGCAACCGGTGGAGCACATGTGGAGCCTGTGGGGACGCCGCGTGGACGAGTCGACAGCGCGTCCGTCCGTCGCCGGAGGGCGTTCTCTGTCAGATGTCGGCTGGGCCGACCTTAAGCGATTCCCGGTGCCGAATCAGCGGCCTTGACGCCACCAGCCAGACGCCGCCAGCGACCGGTCACTCGGGTGCTGGCGCGGTCCCGCGGTCGCGGCCGGCTTGAGCGCCCGGAGCATCGGCGTAATGTCGAGATAGCGGACAGATGACCGAAATCGGTCGACTCGGGCCGAGGGTCTGCAGTCGTGGCAGAAGCGCGACAGCGTGGCGCCGGCTCAGGCGCGCTGCCAGACCGCCGTGTACCAGAACCAGGTACTGGCGTGACTGATGCGTCGGAAGCCTGCCGCGGCCAGCCGGGCCTCGATGCGATCCACGGAGTGGACATAGCCGGGGCATGGGCCGTGCTGGAAGCGGGTCAGGAAGGCCTCAGCGGCCCAGAAGATGCGGTTGGCCAGGCCGCGCAGGCCGCGCGAAGTGGGCACCGAAAAAGCCAGCCGTTGCAGCGCAGCGCCGGAGGCGTTGGCCAGCAGCGCCTCCACGTCCGGGTAGCAGCAGAAGACGCGATCGAGGATCACCCAGTCATGGGACGCCAGCTCCAGCAGTGCTGCATCGCCGTTCTCGAAAATGGCGCGCTCACCGACGCCCGCCTCGTCGGCCCGCCGCCGCGCGGTGGCCAGCGACTCGGGCGACAGGTCGACGGCGTTGGCCGACGTGGCGCCGGCCTCGAGCAACGCCACGGTCATCGCCCCGGTTCCGCAGCCGAGCTCGAGCAGGGTCGGCTGCTGGGCGGCCGCATCGCTCGCGAGCTGCTCGAGCAGGCGGGCCGAGACGTCGACCATCGGCGGCAGGACACCACCGGCCGTCCGTTCGCGTGTCTTGCGGTCGAAGTGCCCGGCGATGCGCGGGTCGCGTGCGGGTACGGCGCAGCAGTCGTCGGCGCGGGTGGTCGGAGGTGCTGCCGGATCGCTGGTCGTGCGTGTCACGCCGGTGCCAGCAGGAAATAGGTGTGCATGCTGCCGAGCCCCTTGATGTCGATCGTGCCGCGGTCCTCGAAAAGGTACTCCCCGCCGAGCGCGGCCGCGACCGTATCGCTGACCTGGATGCGTCCGGGCACGCCGTGCGATTCCATGCGGCTGGCGACGTTGACGGCGTCGCCCCACAGGTCGTACACGAACTTCTGCCGGCCGATCACGCCCGCGATCGCCGGCCCGGCATGGATGCCGATGCGCAATTCGAGCGGCCGGCCAACCTCGTCCGCCACCACCACCGCCGCCGGCAGCATGGCCAGTGCCATGTCCGCGGCGGCACGCAGGCTGTCTGCCTGCGACCGCGGGGCGGGTGCTCCCGCCACCGCCATGTACGCGTCGCCGATGGTCTTGATCTTCTCCAGGCCGAAACGCTCGGCCAGGCCGTCGAAGGCGGTGAACAGGCGGTCGAGGATGGTCAGCACCTCGTCGGCGCCAGCCTCATGCGCGAGCCCGGTGAAACCCGCCACGTCGGCGAAGACGACGGCGACCGTGTCATGGTCATCGGCAATGCGCTGCTCACCTGCCTTGAGCCGATCGGCGATGGTGTAGGGCAGAACGTTGTGGAGCAACTCGTCGGTCGCGTGCTGGGCACGCTCGCGATCGGCCACGAAGTACTGCAGCACCGCGTAGGTGACGAGCGAGACGAAGCCGATGTTGAATGCGAAGAAGACCTCGCGCACGAGTGTTGGCAGCGGTTCGGTGTGAGCCTCCAGGTAGGGATCGATAAGGCCCGAGACAACGATGAGCGCGACGTACGCGGCGAAAACCAGCGCCGCGCGACGGGGCGTATAGAGCACCAGCGCGCCGAGCGGCGCGGTGAACGCCCAGACCATCACCAGGCTCGAGTTGGCAAAGCCGCCGAGGGTCCATTGGAGCACGAACGGCAGCACCAGGATCGTGCTCACCTGTACCTCGCGCAGCACTCCGAACGAGCCGGTGCGCGCGAAATAGGCCAGGCTGGCAATGGTGATGACCTGGTAGGCGATGGGCACGGCCGCCGATACAGGCCGGTCGAGCAGCAGATAGGTCGCGACCCACAGGATGGCCAGGACGGCGATGGTCACCGCGATCAGCACCAGCGCTTCCTTGCGGACGCGCATTTCGGGCCGATCGGACGGCCGGGCGCCGATCCGCAGCACGCCATCCCGCAACCGAGCAACCGCGGCTAGCATCGTCACCAAACTACATGCTGTCCGAACATGGTGCGGAGGTTAAACATGGCCGTCTATCGCAAGAGCTTCGATGATCCCGATGGCGCCGAGGAATACGGCGAGGACGGCGACGCCGAGGGCGTGCAGATCGGGGACACAGTGGTGTGGCGCTCACGCCTCAAGCCCGGCTGGAGCTGGGACAAGAACGCCAAGCCGCGCACGGGCATGGACTTCTGTCCGGCGAGCCATCGCGAGTACGTGGCAGCCGGCCGGATCGTCTATCGGCTGAGCGATGGCTCTTCAGTCGAGGCCAAGGCGGGCGATTTCCTCGTCATCGAGCCGGGACACGCGGCGGAGGTTCTCGGCGACACCGAGTGCGTGCTGATCGACTGGTAGAGTTCCGCACCGCGTTCTGCGCCGGGCGTCGGCGGGCGGGTTAGCCGACGAGCGCGGCCTCGGCGACGGGCATGCCCAGCGACGCACCGAGCAGCAGTGGCCGGCCCAGGCGGCTGTGGTACTGCGGCCGAAAACGGTCCAGGTCGTACATGGTGTCGACGTCGACGTTGCGCGAGTGGCCGGGCTCGGGCAGCTCTACATGCGCGTACTTGCCGTCCACGATGGCCGTCATCCGGCCGGTCACGCCGCCCTCTCGGATCAGATCGACGCAGATGTTGGCGAATGTGATGGCCACCATCTGGTCGAGTGAATCGGCCTCGCCCGAGCGCAGCTCGTAGGTCAGCTCGGAATTCACCGCATCCTGGCCGGCCCGGCGCTTGATCTGCTCGGCCAGGGCAAAGCCCACGTCCTCCTTGCGCCGGTGGCCGTACGCGTCGGGCTCACCGAACTCGTGCAGCTCGCCGCCGGTCCACATGGCTCCTTCTGAAGCGATCACGAAGGCGTAGCGCGAGGGGTTGGCCTTCTTGTCCTC
>CAZSWK010000043.1:8734-19282 GCA_964610835.1 uncultured Anaerolineaceae bacterium
TGTAGCAGGTGATCGAGGTCGAACGGCGCCTCGGGGATGACGCACCGGGCGGACGTGACGTATGCCGTGTACAGCGCGCTGAAGCCGGCGTCGCGGCCGAAGATGCGGAAGACGCCGATGCGCTCATGCGAGCCGAGCGTCGTGCGCTGGCGGTTGATCGCCTCCTTGGCCCGCGTGACCGCGGTCGAGAAGCCGATGCAGTACTCGGTGCCCTGGACGTCGTTGTCCATCGTCTTGGGGATCGCGATCAGCGACACGCCGTGGCGATCGAGCACCTTCGAGTAGGACAGCGTGTCGTCGCCGCCGATGGTGACCAGGTAGTCGAGGCCCAGGTATTCGATGTTGTCGAGCACCACCGGTGTCAGGTCGTAGACGCCGTCGGCCGTTTCGTAGCGTGCGGCATCTTCCTTGGAGAGCTGCGCCGGTAGCCGGTCGGCGCGCATCTTCGAAGGGTTGGTGCGCGAGGTGTGCAGCCACGTGCCGCCGGTACGGTCGATGGTTCGCGTGTTGACCCGGTCGAGCGGCCGGATGTAGTCGCTGTCGTAGCGGCCGCCGGCCGATAGCAGGTCCGCCCGGCGCATGTGCGTCAGCCCCTCCCAGCCACGCCGGATGCCGATTACTTCGCAGCCGATCTCGGTGGCGTTGTAGACCACACTCTTGATCACCGAGTTGAGCCCGGGGACGTCACCGCCGCCGGTGAGAATGCCGATTCGTCGCGCTGTCATGTCTGTGTCCTGGATGTCCCCTTGGTGTCTGGCTGATACATCTCGTGGGCGGGGGCCACGCTACCGACTACCACTTTGCCTGCCTACGGCCGAAAGGCACGCGCCTGAGTGTCCTACAGCCCGCTATAGCTGTGCAGCCCGCCGAGGACAAGGTTGCCGCCCAGGTAGGTGAAGAGCACCGCCCCGAAACCGATGACCAGGATCAGCGCCGCGGGCCGGCCTGACCACACGCGCCGGCTGCGCATGTGCAGGTAGACGGCGTAGATGAGCCACGTGACGAGGGCCGACGTTTCCTTGGGATCCCAGCCCCAGTAGCGACCCCACGCGATCGACGCCCAGTACGAGCCCAGGATGATGAGCGTGGCGAAGACGGGAAAGCCGATGATCACCGCGCGATAGGCGGCCTCGTCGAGCACCTTGGCGCTGGGCAGCCAGGTGACGCGGTTCTCGGGGCCCTGGATCAGGTAGCCCACCGCCGCGCCGAAGCTGACCGCGAAGATGCCGTAGCTGATCATGGCCATGGCCACGTGGATGGTCAGCAGCGGCGCGTTGTTGAGCGCCGGCACCAGCGGCGATACCGTCGAGGGCAGAGTGAAGCCGTACGCCAGCAGGAAGGTCGCCACGCCGATGGGCAGGAAGGCGATCGCGCGGATCGGGTAGCGCCGGCTCAGGAACAGGTAGCCGAGCATGATGCCGAAGGCGAAGGCGACGCTGAACTCGTACAGGTTGCCCCACGGTCCGCGGCCCACCAGGTAGGCGCGGATGAGCATGCCGGCGCCGACCAGCAGGAAGCTCGCCCACAGGAAGAGCCGGCCGATCTGGCCGGCGACGGGTTCGGGCGCCGGCCCGGTCACATCCATGCTGACGCTGCCCGCGCCGGACGCGGCAGCAGTGGCGACGGCGCGCCGGCCGGCGGCCAGCAGGCTGGTGTGTATTACGTACAGGATGAAGGCGATGGCGATGGTCGAGGTGCCGGCCGCCACGGCCAGGTGGGAGAGATCCTCGAGGGCCATCTTGTCAGGCGACCGCCGCGCCGCCGGCCGGCGGCTTGCCGTGACTGCGCACAACCACGGGAGCCATTGAGGCGCCCAGCTTGTAGCGCGTCCCGCACGTGCGGCAGAGCTGCTGCGAGGCAACCCGCAGCGTGTCATCGACCGGGCAGCGGACCATCAGTTCGCCACCGTCGATAGTGCACTCACGGGCCTTGGCGGGATAGATGATGGCGTGCGTGGGGCAGTACGGCTGGTTGGCCGGGTAGAGCGGCTCGCCGTCCTCATCGAGCGGCGCGGGCACCGGCTCGGGCTCGTCGTAGTGGGCGTGCCCGCGCCGCGACTTGGTGCGTACGTAAACCCAGTACACAACGAGCAGCGTCAGCACAGGCCCGGTCAGGCCGATGATGATGAAGATCGGCAGCAGATTGATTAGCCCGCCCCAGTCGGGGACGATGATCGTCTGGAGCCATTGCAGGAAGGCGGTCCAGGGATCTACAGCCGTGGGTGGCACCCCTGCATGATAGCCGCGCTCCGCCTCGAGCCGCGTCTGCGGCGCCTCAGTGCTGGTGGCGTGACGCCCGGTGTGGATTGCCGCGCTTGCGCGTCGCGCCGCGGCCGGGCTTCCACGCCGGCCGATCGTCGTCGTCAGTTTCGCTTTCGGGGCTCACGTCGGTGGCGCGGCCAACGCCGATCCCCGACTGCCTGCCTGCTGCAGCGCCGATCAACGCCACCAGCCAGTCCAGCCGCTGGGTTCGTCCGCCGGCCGAGCGCACGCGCTCCGTCAGCGCGCGATCGTCGGTCACCACCACCACGCCAGCGCGGGCCAGGGGTGCCTGTGCCTCGACCAGCTCGAGCAGCGCATCGTCGGCGGTGCGCGCGCCCGAGTGGCGCACCTGGAGGTGCGCCGCGATCTTTTCGTACCGCCCGGCCCGCGATGCGGCGTAGCCGTCGAGCATCAGGATCGTGCGCAGGTCATTTGGCAGGGCGCCACGCAGGCGCGGCAGGAGCAGCCGTTGCTCGCCCTCGTACGCGGCGCCACTGAGCCGGTGCAGCAGGTTGTTGCCGTCGATCAGCAGCAGATCAATACCCTCTAGCCGCATACCATCGCCCCGTGCTGTTGCTCTTCGATCTCGATGGCGTGGTCTACCGCGGAGCGCAGGCGGTCCCCGGCATTCCCCAGCTGCTCGCGCGGCGCGCGGCGCTCGGCGATCGCATCGTCTACGTGACCAACAACTCGCGCTGGCATCGCGACGAGTATCGCGCCCGTCTCGAATCGCTCCATGTGCCGCTGGGCCCGAAAGGCGAGGAAAGCATCGTGTCGGCGGCGCGCGCAACGGCGCTGACCCTGGCCGAGTCGCGCCCGCCCGTCGCCACGGCGATGGTTCTCGGCGGCCCGGGATTGGCACGTGAGTTGCGCGACGCAGGCATCCACGTCGTGGCGCCCAACCAGCGCGGGCTGGCGGCCCGTCCGGATGTGCTTGTCGTCGGTGTCGACTTCTCGCTGCGCTACGACCGATTGAGCGCCGCCGCCAGCGCCGTACGCGATGGCGCACGCTTCATAGCCACCAACCGCGACCCGGTCTATCCGACGCCCTCCGGGCTGTCGGCCGGGGCCGGCTCGATGGTCGCGGCGGTGGCGGTTGCTGCCGGCCGAGAGCCCGACCTGGTGGTCGGCAAGCCGCAACCGCGGCTGTTCGAAACGGCTGCCCGACTCGCCGGCGGCCGGCCGGCGGACGCGATCGTCGTGGGCGACAGCCTGGGAACCGACATCGCCGCCGCGATCGCACTCGGCGCACGCTCGGTGCTGATGCTCACCGGGGTGACATCGGCCGCCGATCTGGAGCGCGCCCCGGCGGCAGCACGACCGACGGCCGTCGCCGCCGACGCGGCCGAGCTGGAGAAGATGCTCGATCGTTTCGCGGCCGGATCGCGCTAGCCGCCGAGCGGCGACGCGTTGGCCAGCAGTGGCTCGCCCGCGGCGAAATCGCGGAACTCGCCCAGCAGACCGTTACGCACTTCCTCGTCGCGCTGCAGGAAGGCCACACGCAGCGCATGCAGGTTCACCGCCCAGAGCTGCTCGATGCTCACGCCGAGCATCTCGTGTGCGCGCCGGTATTCCTCGGGCAAGGTCACGTCCGACACCGTGCGGTCATCTGTCGACAGCGTGACCGGCACCCGCGCGTGGAGCAGCCGGGCGAGCGGGAAGTCGGCTGCCGAACGGAAGACCGAAGCCTGGAGATTGCTGGTGGGACACAGGTCGAGCGTCACCCGGCGCGCGCGCAGCGCCTCCAACAGCACGACGTCGGTCGCTGCCGGCGCGCCGTGCGCGATGCGCGCCGGGCCGAGCGGCAGCGCGCGCCGGATCTGCGCCGCGCCGCCCCACTCGCCGGCATGCATGGTGATGCCCAGGCCGGCGCGGCGCGCGGCGACGAAGGCGGCGCGATGGGCCAGGGGGTCGGGGAAAGCCTCCTCCGGCCCGGCCAGGTCGAAGCCGGTCACGCCCCGATCGATGAACCTGGCGGCCGCCTGCGCTACGTCCAGCGATGTCCGCGGCGGGTGCGAGCGCAGCGCCACGGCGATGAGCCGCACAACGGTCCCGGTTGCGCTCGATCCCTCGGCGGCGCCATCCGCCACCGCGGCGATGGAGTCGTCGAGGGTGAGCCCGCCCGACAGGTGCAGCGCGGGAGCCCAGCGGATCTCGACGTAGCGGGTACCCTCCGCGGCAACGTCCTCGACCAGCTCGCGCGCGACCCGCTTCAGAGCCGCGGCGTCCTGCATCAGCGCGATCGGCAGGTCGAAGGCGCGCAGCAATTCGGCCTGGTCGGCGACACGAGCCGGCGCCTGCAGCCGGCGTCGGATCGCGGCCAGGTCCATTCCTTCGTCGAGACCCTGTTCGCGCGCCAGCTCGAGCGCCGTCTGCGCACGCATGGAGCCATCGAGGTGGAGGTGAAGCTCGGCCTTGGGCATGCGCGCGAACAAGGCGGCAACGGCCTCACGGTTGGCTTCGGTCATATCCACATGATGCGCCGCGTCCCGTTGCGCTGACGCCCCCCGCGTCCCGCCACGCCATTGCATGGGGTACCCGCGGGGTACCTTTGTAATGCAGCGAAGCGCACCCAAGCGCACCTAGACTCCCCACCCATGACCGCCGTGGCGCTTCGCGAACCAGCCGAGGAGATGGCGTGACGCAGCTCGGACCCTTCGTGCTCGACGCCTCGACCGCAGTCGCCGCCGTTGGCGGCGCCGCGTTCGGCGTCGCCGCCGATCGGCTCGCCGCCCGCTGGCCGGAGCACGAACCGCCTGCCCCACGGGTGCGTGCCGTCGACTGGCGGACACCGGTCGTCGCCCTGATCGGCGCGCTGACCGCTGCCGTGCTCGTGTCCCGCTGGTCGGCGCCGGCTGACCTGGTGGTGCTCGGCGTCTATGCCGCCGTCCTGCTTGTTCTGCTGGCCACCGATCTCGACCAGCGCCTCCTGCCGGACATACTGACCCTGCCGCTGATCGTCTTCGGTCTGGCCGTGCTGGCGGTGGGCTGGTCGCCGCTCGTATCGCCCAAGCCGCTGGGCGTGCTCAGCGCGGCGCTGGCAGGCGCCGGCGCGCCGATCTTCCTGTTCGTCACCGATCGACTGCTGAAGGGTGAGCTGGGCCAGGGCGACCTCAAGCTGGCTGCCGGCATCGGCCTGATGTCGGGTGTCTCGTCATTGGTGGCCGGCGTGCTCGTGGCCAGCGTCATATTCTCGGTGGTGTTGATTGCGCTGATCGCCGTGCGTCGGATCGGCCTGCGCACGGCCATCCCATTCGGCCCGGTGCTCATTCTGGGTGCCTTCACGGCGCTGGCGGTGGGAGGTGTCATGTGAGCCTCTTCGGCCGGCCATCCGCCGCTGCATTGAGTGCCCGGCGGGCGCCCTACCTGCGCCTGTTCGTCTTCACCGTCGCGCTGCTCACCGCGCAGCTGGCTGCCGCGGCACCGGTCGAGGCCCGCGCTCACCCGTTCCTGTGGCCGACCACCGGCCGCATCACCCAGGGTTTTGGCTGCACCGGCTTCTGGGCCGAACCGCGCTACGGCTCATGCCGGCACTTCCACAACGGCATCGATATCGCCAACCGGCGCGGCACGCCGATCTATGCCGCGGCATCGGGGCGCATCAAGATCCTGGGCTGGGACCCGTGGTATCACGACCGCGACTGGCTGATCCTTATCAACAATGGGCACGGCTTCAAGACGCTGTACGCGCACATGAAGCCGGAGCACCTGCGCGGCATCCGCCGTGGCCGGTACGTGCGCCAGGGCCAGCTGATCGGCCACATGAGCGATACCGGCAGGGCCACCGGCGTCCACCTTCATTGGGGTGTGTATCACTACGGGCGGCCGGTCAATCCGGCCAACTTCCTGGAACCGGGTGCCCGCCTCAAGCGACACTGAGGCCGCACTCGAGCGGCCCTCTGAGGCCGCGCGGACGGGGGGTATCATCCACGTGTGAAGCGGGTGGTCGCGGTCGTGCTCGCCGGCGGTGAAGGTGAGCGGCTCTCGATCCTGTCGGCCGTACGCGCCAAACCCGCGGTGCCCTTTGCCGGCAAGTACCGGATCATCGATTTCACGCTGTCCAACTGCGTCAACAGCGACCTCGACAACGTGCTGGTGCTGACCCAGTACAACCCGCGCTCGCTGAACGACCACATCGGCGCCGGCCGGCCGTGGGACCTCGACCGCAACGAGGGCGGCATCCGGCTGCTGCAGCCGTACATCGCCCGGGGCAGGCCGTCGGAGTGGTATCGGGGCACTGCCGACGCGGTACTGCAGAACATCGACACCATCGACCAGTCGCCCGGCGACGTGGTACTCATCCTGGCCGGCGACCACATCTACAAGATGGATTACCAGCCCTTCGTGCAGTTCCACCGGCGCAACCGGGCCGACGTGACGGTGGCGGTCAAGCGTGTGCCCATCGGCGAAGCCCACCGCTTCGGCGTGCTGGCCCTCGACGCCGACGGCAAGGTGGTCGAGTGGCAGGAGAAGCCCAAGCAGCCCAAGAGCGACCTGGCCTCGCTGGGCATCTACGTATTCTCCAAGCGCGCGCTGCGCGCCTGGCTGGACGAGGACCGGGTCGACTTTGGCCATGACGTGGTGCCGGCCATGCTCGCCGGCGGCGCGCGCGTCTACGGTTATCAATTCGACGGCTACTGGCAGGATGTGGGCACCGTGGACGGCTACTGGCAGGCGCACATGGACCTGCTCGATGAGCACCCGGACCTGGACCTGTACGACAAGGCGTGGCTGATCCACACGCGGTCCGAGGAGCGCGCGCCGGGCCGCATCGGACCGACCGCGTCGGTCCATCGCTCGCTGATCAGCCACGGTTGCCAGATCTGGGGCACGGTCGAACGCTCGGTGCTTTCGCCCGGCGTGCGGGTAGACCCCGGTGCCGTGGTGCGCGACTCGATCGTGATGTTCGACACGGTCATCCGCGCCGGTGCGGTGGTCGACCACGCCATCATCGACAAGGAGGTGTCGGTCGGGCCCAACGCTGTCGTGGGCATGGGCGGCGACTTCGACACGCCCAATCGCCAGGAACCGACGCGCCTGAACGCCGGCATCACCGTCATCGGCAAGCGCGCGACCATTCCCGCGGGCGTGCGCCTGGGGCGCAACGTCAAGATTCTCGACGGCGTGCGACCGGCCGACTTCGGCGGCCGGCGGACGGTGGCGTCGGGCGGCACCATCGACGGCGGGGCGCGGGCGCGCAAGGCGCGCGCTGCCGCCCGTGGCACAGCGGCGCGCGACGGGCATGGCGGGGAGCCGCTTACCGCGCAGCGCATGACAGCAGCGGGCAGGGGATCGCGCTGATCGGAGTCGAAGCCGCGCACATCGACCAGTGGCTGGCCGATTTCGGCATCGCGCCTGTCGAGCGTGATGAGCGCGAGGGCGCCGTCAGCTGGGACCTGCTGCTCGACGCGCGCAAGCGTCGTCAGCTGCGCATCACGTTGATCTTCGATCCCGCCCTGGCGTTGCTGGCCTGGGTGCAGCTCGGCCCGCCGCTGTCCGACAACTTCCGCAAGACCTACCGTCAGCTGCTGCGCTGGAACGATGAATTGCCCTTCGCCAAGTTCACGGTCAGCGAGGATGAACGGCCGATCCTGACCCTCGAGCTGCGCGCGCAGGACGTCGACCACGACGCGCTTGGCATCCTGCTCGCCCGAACGCTGGCGATCGCCGACCTGATCCACAAGGACGCGATGGCGCTGATGGGTGACCTGCGCCGCACGTACCCCAAGCTGATCGCCACCGCCGAGCCCGAGCCGTCCGGGCCCGCGCTGCTGGAGCGCTACGCCGATGCGGTCGTAGAGCTGGCGCCCGCCGGAGAGCCGTAGGCGGGCGATATCTGCGGGAGCCAATCGCGGGAATCGGTCCAGCTCTCGCCACGCGGCGCCCATCGCCCAGACCACCGCCTGCTTCCGGTCAAACTTGCGCCGGGTGAGCGTTATGCGCGATCGCGCCGAGGATCGACCGACAATATCGCCCTATCTCTGTGGCGCCACGCTGGGGAATCGCCCGGCCACGCTGGAAAATCCGCAGCGCCGCCCGAGTTCACGACCGAAACAGCACTTAGCGTGCGCATCTCGCGAATATGACCGGATAGATCGCCCGAGGTGATTGTGCCCGGGCTGGTCAGGCGCTCAGCGCGCCACTCCCCGGGGCGCTCGATCTCGAAGGCTTTGGCGACCCGCCCGGCGAGCCCTGCGCCCCGTGATGTGGCGGATCTGCGCACAAACATGGCTCGTACCCGCCCGTCGCTGCCTGAATGGGTCGCTGTGTGCACATGACATGGAAACGAGGCGTTCACGTGTTCAGGCGGTCAGGCAGTCAGGCGGTCGGCGCGATGGCTCGCGGGCGGCCGGCACGGCAAGCGGCCGCCGTCCGGCGGCCGCCTTGCATGAGTTGCCCTGAACCGCGCTAGTGAACCGTGAACTTCAGCTGCGCCGCGTCGCCGGTCGTCTGCATGCAGGCGATGGTGATGTGGTCGTTGGCGATGATGTTGGTCGGGCTGTACAGCCCACCCGGATCGTTGCGCATGTCGACCGTGAACGTGCCGTCGGCCTCGAAGTAAGCGATGCCTCCGCCACGAAAGTGGCCGCTGTGCATGACCGTGAGCCGGGCCCAGCCGTCCGATGTGCCGGTGTCAGGACAGCTGCCCGTGATGATGTCCGTGACTCGATCGGCCGCGCCCGTGATCGCGGGCACGATGAAATCAACGTCCGAGGCGACTGACGCTGCGGTTACCCGGTCGCCGGCGGCGATCTTCACCTTGCGGCCCCTGGCGTTGACGAAGGTGCCCTTGAAGTCACCGTAGCTGTCGCCCGTGGCCTGGCCGATCGACCTGCCGTTGACCGCCACCTCGACCGCCGTGCGCGGCGCGGTGGTGCCCTGAAAGCCAGCCTTGCCGAGGGTGACCGCGAGGCGCGGCACGCCCGTACTGACGTTCAGCATGTCACCGTTGGGTGACTTCCACGTGAGCCTTACGCCCACTCCGCCGTACCAGCCGTGGGAGCGGCTGTACGACCACGTCCCATTTTGGCGGACGCGAAAGCGAGTGCATTGCTCAAAGTCGCCGAACAGGGCCCATGTACTGCAGATCTTGACGGTCCGGCCGGCCGGACCCGTACCGTAAGCAGTGCGGCCAGCGCGGTCGACGGCCATGGTCAGTTTCGGGACCGTGAAATTGCGCGTGTAGCCGCCGTCGGTAACCTTGATGCGGTCGCCGATCGCGACCCAGATCGCCGGGTCGCTCGAGCAGTACTCCCAGGACCTGCCGGCGCCGATTGACAGACTGCCCTTGGCCTTGAGCGTGCCATCGGCAGCGCGCCAGGCGAAGTTGAGCGTCGAGTTCGTTGGCGCATAACCGCTGATGCACGAGTCGAACAGGTACATCCGGAATGTGATCGGCGCTGTGCCCGCGGCCACACCGGACGGCGCGACGAGAAGGGCGGCCAGCGCCACTGAGGCGCCGAGCATCGCGGCGCGGCGCAGGATATGAACTGAACGCATCTTGGAAGCCCTCCCGCATCTGCTGCTCCCGCGTTGTGCCGTTGATCAGCAGTCGTTCAGTTGATGCCCGACGCGAGCCGATTGACGCCCTTGCGCCACTGATGGGTGTACGGATACCGGCTCCGTACTAGGCGGTCGGCGCAGTGGCTCCGAGGCGGCGCTCGATCTCAAAGGCCTCGCCGACCAGCGCGTAGTCGGCCGCACCGGCGTGCTCGAGCAGGCGGATCGCCTTGGCCATCCACCACGGCGCGTCCGCCGCCCGGAAGTGCTCCAGTGCTGCGTGACCGCTGATGGTGGCAGCGCCGCCGTCACCGTGCGCCGCCGCCAGCCTGGCGCGCAGCAGCTCGTACGATCCAAGCCCCAGCCGGCTCACGTTCCTGTAGCGCGGCAGGGCCGTGGTCATGGCCGCCAGTGCCCGCTCGGCGCCGTCCAGCTCGCCGGCCTCGAGCCACGAACGGAAGACGCGGTCGAGTGCTGCCGACCAGCTACCGCCGCCGGGCTCGTCCTCGAAGGCAACGATGCGCGGCTCGACCTCCGGCACGAACGGCTGGATCAGGCCGGCGGCCGCGATCTCCAGGTCCTGCGCGGCGCGAACGATGCGCGAGTACGGCGAATCGGGGAATTCGAAGCGACCCTCGAGCGACTTGTAGAAGCGCTGCGCGCGTTCGATCAGTGCCCGATCACCGCGCACTGCCGCGATGGGCACCATCACATGGACGGTGCGCACGGTGAGCCGGCGGTAGGCGTTCGCCTCACCGATATCCATCGCCTGCGTGCCGGCGGCCAC
>CAZSWK010000044.1:0-19223 GCA_964610835.1 uncultured Anaerolineaceae bacterium
CGCTCGACGGTAACCAGGAAGAGGCAGCAAGGCCTCCCGGAAGACCACGTAGGGTGGCGTGGCGACGTTCTTGAGCAAGCGTCCAGCGACCAGCTGTTGGCCCGCATCCCGTATTGGGTCGCCCAAGGGATGCAGCCCCACGCTGACTTCGAGGCCCAGCAACGATGCGATTTCGGACAGCCGAATCAGCGGCACTGTGCCAAATTCGAGACGCTCCAACCTGCTGACCTCCGACTGCGCGCGCCGAGTCCCTTCGCGAGTGCCTCCTGGCTCACCCCCGCCGTCTGCCGTGCAGTGCGCAGCTCACCGATGAGTCTGCGCAGCAACTGTTGGCCCCTGCGCCGGCCACGCTCCTTACGACCTTCACGCGTCCCCACGGCGGGCAGCATGGGGCGCACGACTTCACGGCCGCTTATCCGCCGCTCATCTCCGGCTCCCGGCCGAGTTGCAGGCGCTCGCGCCCGGGACCGGCAGGCCAGGGACCGGCAGTCGCCAGGGACTGCCACAGCGGCGGCTCCCGGACGGTGCCCCTTAACATTGGCGCGATGTCGGTCGAATCAGTTGGCCTGACCTGTCCACGCTGCGGGGCACCGGCGCCGGCGGATGCTCGTTTCTGCATGACCTGCGGGCAGCCGCTCGACGCTGCGAGCGAGCTAGACGGCGCGCGCCAGACGCGCCTTGCCTCGAACGCGCCGGCGCCGCTGGTGGAGAAGATGCGCAGCGCCAAGCTCACCGGTGAGCGCAAGCCGGTGACCGCGCTGTTCGCCGATGTCGTCGGCTCGACCACGCTCGCCGAGCAGATGGATCCCGAGGACTGGACCCAGATCATCAACGAGGCGTTCGACCTGATGTCGCAGGCCGTCTTCCGCTACGAGGGCACGATTGCCCAGCTGCAGGGCGACGCCATGCTCGCATTCTTCGGCGCACCGGTGGCGCACGAGGACGACCCCGAGCGGGCCGTGCGCGCGGCGCTGGACATGGTCGCGGCAACGGCCCAGTTCGCGCGCGAGCTGAAGCGCTCGCAGGGCATCGACTTCCAGATCCGGGCAGGCATCAACAGCGGCCCGGTGATCGTCGGCAACGTGGGCTCCGACCTGCGCTACGAGTACACCGCACTGGGTGACGCGATGAACGTCGCTGCGCGGGTGCAGAGCAGCGCCGAGCCGGGGACCGTCGTGGTGACGGCCAGCACACAGCGGTTCATCGGCAGCGTCTTCGAGTTCGAGGACCTGGGCGCCAGGGAGTTCAAGGGCAAGTCGGAACCGGTCCAGGTCCTGCGCGTGATCGGCCTGCGCGAGGCCCCCGGCCCGCGCCGCGGGCTGGCGTCGGTGGGGCTGTCGAGTCCGCTGGTCGGCCGCCAGGAGGAGCTGCAGCGACTGATCTCGCTGTATGAGGTCGTTCGTGCGGGGCGTGGTCGGCTCGCGGTCATCATCGGCGAGCCGGGCATCGGCAAGTCGCGCCTGCTGGCCGAGCTGCGCACGGAACTCGACGGCAGCGAGGGACCGCGCTGGGTCGAGGGACGCTGCGTCAGCTACGGGCGGACCGTGCCCTATCACCTGGTGCTTGACGGAGTCCGCTCACTGCTCAGCCTGCCGCTGGCAGCATCCGACGCCGAGACACGCGCGGCGCTGCACGAGCAGCTCGGCAATGTGCTGCCCGCGGAGGAAGCGGCCGACGTCGAGCCGCCACTGGCCAGCCTGCTCGCGCTGCCGCTCACGCCGGCCGAACAAGATCTGCTCCAGGTCGAGCCGGACCGGCTCCAGGGACGCTACGTGGCCGCAATCAATCGGGTGCTGCGTACCCTGGCCGCACAGAGCCCTCTCGTGCTCGTCTGCGAGGACATCCACTGGAGCGACCCGGCATCGGTCGAGGTGCTGCTCAAGTTGCTGCCGCTGCTCACGCCACTCCCCGTGCTCGTCCTGTTCGTCGGCCGGGCCGAGACGGACACCCCCGGCTGGCGCCTGGTCAGCCACGCGCAGACCACCTACGGCGATGCGCTCACCGATATTCGCCTTCGGCCGCTGACCGAGGCAGACAGCCGCACGCTGGTCGGCAACCTGCTCGAGATCGAGTCACTGCCCGAAGCCGTGCGGACCAGCATCCTGGTGCGCGCCGAGGGCAACCCGTTCTTCGTCGAGGAAGTGATCCGCATGTTCATCGAGCGCGGCGTGATCGTGCGCAGTGGTGAGCGCTGGATGGCGACCGACCAGATCGCCGCGGTCGAAATACCAGAGACACTCCACAGCCTGCTACTGGCGCGCATCGACCAGCTGTCCGACGAAGCCAAGCGCAGCCTGCGTGTCGCCTCGGTCATCGGCCGGCAGTTCCCGGTGCGCGTGCTGGAACGCGTCCTGGCCGGGCCTGACAACGCCGTGCCCGACAACCCAATGCCCGCGCGGGAGAAGACACTGTGACCGACCTGCAACTCGACACGCTCGAATCCAAGGGCCTCATCCGCCTCGCCGCATACCAGCCCGAGCTGGAGTACCTGTTCCGCCACGCTCTCGTTCAGGACGCTGCCTACGAGTCGCTCCTCAAGCAGGAGCGCCGCGCGCTCCACGCGATGGTCGGGGAGGCTCTCGAACAGCTCTATCCCGACCGTTCGACCGAGCTGGCCGCCATCCTGGCCATGCACTTCGAGGTGGCCGGCCAGGCTGAGAAGGCGATCCACTACCTGCGCCAGGCGGCCGACTACGCCTATGACCGGAACGCCATCGTCGAGGCCTACGACCTGTACGAGCGCGCCGAGAAGCTGCTGCCGGCGGCGCCTGCCGACGGCCCGGATCCGCATGGCCGGGAGAAGCTTGAGATCGGGCTGCGCAAGGCGCGCGCCGGCTTCTCCTTCCGCGGCCGCGCCGAGCTGGTCGAGACTTTCGATCGCCTTGCGGCCCAGGCGCGGGCGCTGGGCGATTTGCGCCTGGAGGCGGAGGCGCAGCTGGACCTGGCACTGTATCGACAGTTCGGCGGCGAGCAGCACGACTCGAGCCCGGAACTGCGTCAAGCGCTGGACCGGGTCGCCCAGATTGCGCGTCAGCTGGACGACCCGTTCCTGGATGCCATGCCGCGCTCGCTGACCGGTCTGTCCCAGGTGTTCATGGGCAACCTGCGCGAAGGGACGGCGACCCTCGCCGAAACCGCGCCGCTGCTCGAGCAGAAGAGGGATTCGATTGGATCATCGTTCTCCCTGATGGCGCTCGCTATCGGCCTGGCCCGGCTGGGACAGTTCGACGAAGCCGAGAAGGCGGCTGCCAAGTCGGCGGAGGTCGCCGAACGCGGCGACGTGATTGCCAAGATCGATGCCAACATCGGCCTTTCCCAGGTGCACTCGATTCGCGGCGATCTGGAAAAGGCCATCCCCATTCTCCGCGAATGCAGCTCGCTGGCCGAGTCGACCGGGGCCGTTGCCTGCCTTGTCTCGAGCAGCTTCCTGCTGGGCGACGCCCAGCTGCGCAACAGCGATTTCGGTGGCGCCCGCATCGCCTTCGAGCGCGGCTCGCAGGTGGCCGACGTCACCAATGAAGCCCTGTTCCGGCCGACGATGTCGGCGTACCTGCGGTCGACGCTGGCCAGCCTCGCCAACTTCAACCCGATAGCCGTCCAGTCGTGGGACGAAGCGCTCGCTGAGGCCCGCGAGCGCGGCGACGTCTGGTCGAAGGCAAACATCATCTGGAAGCGCGCCGAGACGGAGGCCAAACGCGGCGACGCAGCCGACGTGGACCAGGTGCTCGCGGACTACGCGACTTCCTTCAAGGAGTTCCAGGAGATGGGGGCACGGCCGTTCGAGGCGCGCGTGCTACGAGGCTGGGGAGAGGCGCTGCTGGCGCATGGCGACGCCGCCGAGGGGCGCGCCAAGCTCGGCCAGGCCGTGGCCCTGCTCGAGGAGCTGGGCATCGAGCGCGAGGCGGCGGAAGTCCGCGCCGAACTGTAGCGTGGCGCTGGGCCACGCCATTCAACTGTCATTTGAACTTCCCGCGCAGGGTGAGCCACAAGGTCTCAGACGACCAACCCCTCGGCCCCCTGCAGCCACTCGGCGCGCCGCCACTGCCACTGTTTACGAGCGCGCCGCGACCGGCGACGCATGGGCGGCGCCCAGTGTCATCACTTAACTGGGCGATAAGTGCTGGGCGTCAAAATCGCATTTGAATCCGCCTGAAAAAGGACTTTGGCGGTCGCAGAGGCCTGCCGGTCGAATAGGTCCGCCATTCGCAGGGGCCTGCGGACCGAAGAGGCCCACCGAGCGAAGCGGTCCGCCGAGCCAAGCCCGCCGGCACGAGTCCGCCAACGGAAGCCCGCCGGGAGGCTTGAAGGTGGGTGGTCGGCAAAGGCGGAGCAGAATGGGCGGACGCCTCGCGGGTCGGCGGCTGGCGCGCGAGGCCGCGGCACGACTCGGCAGCCGCATCAGCGAGGCAAGACGCCGCCGCAACTGGACCCAGGCGCGACTGGGCGACGGGGTCGGGCTGAGCAACGCGCGGATCTCCCAGATCGAGGCGGGCAACGGCACGGGCGTCACGGTCGAGACACTCTTCGCGCTCAGCTACGCGCTGGGGATACCTCTCCGCCTCGAGTTCGCGCGCGATGCCGCCCACGATCCGGTCGATGCCGGACACCTGAAGATCCAGGAGTTGATGCTGCGCCTTGCCCATCGCGCGGGTCGTGCGCGCATGTTCGAGTTGGCCACCAGGCCGCTCGACACGGGCCATTCGATCGACGTCTGCCAGCGCGACGATGCAAGGCGCGTCCTCTACATCGAGGAGTGCTGGAACACCTTCGGGAACATCAATGCCGCTGTGCGCAGTACGAGGCGAAAGATTGCCGAGGCGCAGCAACTCGCGGTCGCCCTGGCCGGCGAGCGCGATCCGTACCGGGTGGCGGCATGCTGGATCGTGCGCGCCACCCGAACCAACCGAGCGCTGCTCGCGCGCTACCCGGAAGTGTTCGGGGCCACGTTCACCGGATCATCCGCGCTGTGGGTCCGCGCCCTCACTGACGCCACGGCCGAGCCGCCCGCCGAGCTGGGCCTGGTGTGGTGCGATGTCGGTGCGACCCGTCTCTTCGCCTGGCGCAGGCAGGCGGCATAAGAGTCAAGGCTTCGGGTGAGCGTTGGCCTGCCTGGGTCGGGGACCTACCTGGGTCGGGGCCTGTCTCGGACGGGGCCTGCCTGGATCGGGGCTATTCGCCGCTGCCGCGCCGCTGCTGCACGCTGCGCACAAGTTTGTCGGCCCCACGCGCGAGGCCCTGCCCTGCCGCGTTGACCGTCCGCCGCGCGCGGTCGACCGCCGCCGCCGGCCCGCGCACCATGTCTTCGGCCGCCTCGACTGTCGCCCGCAGCGAGGCGAGCGTGGCGTCCGCCTCATCGAGCAGCGTGTCGACACGTTCCACGCGCGGCGGCACCTCGGCCGACAGGCGCGCCAGCGACGCAGACGACGTGCGCAGATCATGCAGCGCCGGCGGCACCTCACTCTGAACCTCTTCGAGCAGCTTGTTTGCCGCCGCAGCGACCGTCGCCACGTCACGCGTCAGCCTGCGCACGGCCAGCGCGATGGCCACGAACGAGATCACGATCACCACCAGCGCGACGATGGCGATTGCGCCCAGCAAAAGGTTGATCTGTTCGGCAGTCATCGGTGGTGAGCCACGCGGTTAGTGGGCCTCGCGCGGAGGTGACAGCAAGCTGGCGGCGACGATGAGGCCGATGCCCAGCCAGGCCACCACCGACGACCACACCAGCCCGAAGTCGCCGATGGTAAACGGGTCGCCCAGTCGGGCGCCGACCTGCTGCCCGGCAAACGAGCCCAGCACGGCCGCGATGAGGACGAACGGGAAACGGAGACCGGCCGAGCCGCGGATGGCCAGGTAAAGCCCGCTGTGGAAGAGGCCGACCAGCAGCGCCAGGACCGTGACGGGACCGATGACCACACCGCCTCCCTCAGGCCGCCGCCCGCGTGGTGCCGATCCGCCCGCCGCCGATCACCTCGTCGCCGCTGTAGAAAACGGCGGCCTGTCCGGGTGCGGGTGCCCAGGCCTCGCGCTCGAGGCTCACCTGCCAGCGGCGAGAATCTCCCGATTCGGCCGGCCGGACGGTGCCCGGAACGGTTTCGGCACGGTGCCGGATCCGGACGTGGGTGCGGAACTCGTGGGCGTCGGGCGGCACACCCGCGACGAAGGAGGTCTGCTCGACCTCGAAGCTGCGCCGGTAGAGCTCCTCGCGCCGGCCCAGCGTGACGACGTTGGTGCGGGCGTCGATGTCGTTCACGTAACGCGGCTCGCCGAGCGCCACGCCAAGGCCCTGACGCTGGCCGACGGTATAGGCCGCTGCTCCGCGGTGCGTGCCGACCGTCCGGCCATCGGCGTCGATCAGCGGTCCCGGCTGCTCGCGCCACCCGGCGCGCGTCGCCAGCGCGGTTCGATAGTCGCCGCCGGGGACAAAACAGATCTCCTGGCTCTCCGGCTTATCGGCCGTGGCCAGTCCGTGGCGGTGCGCCACCTCGCGCACCTGTGGCTTGGTCATGTCCCCCAGTGGAAAGCGGACGCGGGCGAGCTGGTCCTGGCGGAGCCCGTACAGGAAGTAGCTCTGGTCCTTGTTGGCGTCGCGCCCGGCCAAGAGCCGGTAGCGCCGTCCGGCCGGCGCATCGGCGTCCTCGAGCGCCTCGACACGCGCGTAATGGCCGGTTGCCACCGCGTCGCAGTCGAACTGGCGCAGCGCGCGCCCGAGCAGGGCACCGAACTTGACGTAGCTGTTGCAGTCGACGCACGGGCTGGGGGTGCGCCCGTCGAGGTACGTCTCGAGGAACGGCTGCAGCACACCGGCGCCGAACTCCCGCTCGAGATTCAGCACGTAGAAAGGGATCCCCAGCTGACCCGCTACGCGCCGGGCATCCTCGGCCGCATCGAGCGAGCAGCAGCTCTTCGAAAAGGCACTGTAGGTATCGGCCACGTCGTGCAGGCGAAGCCACACTCCGACGGTATCGACGCCGGCCTCCGCCAGGAGCGCCGCGGCGACCGACGAGTCGACCCCGCCGGACATGGCCACCAGCACGCGCTCCCCACGCATCGACGCCCGACTCACGCGCCGACCTGCTCGCCGAGCGGGTCGGCGGCCACCTGTGCGCTGCCCTCGCGCACTCGGGCGATGGTCTGCGGGATGACCTCCGCCGCGTGGTCGATCTCCTCGTCGGTAGTCGGCCGCCCGAGTGTCAGGCGCAGCGAGCCACGCGCTTCCTCTTCCGGATAGCCGAGTGCCGTGAGGACATGGGATGGCTCGGTCGAGCCCGTGGTGCAGGCCGAGCCAGTCGATGCGGCAATGCCGGCCAGGTCGAGCGCCAGCACGATGTCGCCACCTTCCGCGTCGCTCACGATGACCGACAGATGGCCCGGCAGTCGTTTACGCGGGTGGCCGGTCAGCTCGACGTTGGGCAGCGCCAGCAGGGCATCGCGCAGCCGGTCGCGCTGGCGGGCGAGACGCGGAGCGACTTCGGAGCGTTCCGCGCAGGCAAGCTCGTATGCGGCGGCCATGCCCACGCAGGCGGCCACGTTTTCCGTCCCGGCGCGCCGGTAGCGCTCCTGGCTGCCGCCGTGCTGCTGCGGGAGCAACACCGTTCCGTGGCGCACGTATAGCGCTCCGGCCCCCTTGGGACCCTCGAACTTGTGCGCCGCCAGCGACAGCAGATCGATATCGAGATCCCTCACGTCGATGCCCAGGTACGGCGCGGCCTGCACGGCGTCGATGTGAATGAGCACGCCCTTGTGGGCCCGTATGCGGCGGACCATCTCGGTGAGCGGCTGGATCGTTCCGACCTCGTTGTTGGCCATCGACAGCGACACCAGCACGGTGCGGTCGTTGATCTCCGAATCGAGCTGCTCCGGATCCACGCGACCGTAGCGGTCGACCGGCAGCACGATCACCTCGAACCCGAACTTCTCGAGGTGGCGCAGGGCGTACAGCACGGCATGATGCTCGATCGCGCTGGTGATCAGTCGGTGGCCGCGTGCCTTACTCGCCCAGGCCACGCCCTTGATGGCCAGGTTGATCGCCTCCGTGCCGCCGCTGGTGAAGATGAGCTCGCGCGGCTCGGCGTTGAGGCTGGCGGCCATGCGCGCGCGGGCGTCGTCGAGCGCGGCCCGGGCACTGCGGCCGAATGAGTGCACCGACGAGGGATTACCAAAATCGGCGGTGAGCAACGGCAGCATCTGCTCGAGCGCCTCGCGACGCAGCGGCGTCGTGGCAGCGTGATCCAGGTACACGGGCACGTTCCAATCTTACGCGGGGACCCCGCTCCGGGCTGTGCCGTCCGCCGCGGCGGGCGGCCATGGTTGCCCGCCAATTGGACGTGTCTGGTCCAGCGTTTCGGGCCAGCGCTCGGGACCGGCCACATCCTGTGTCAGTCGGACGGTATTCGGTCCGGATGGGGCAAGGTGAGGCTCATCGGCCGAACCGACGGACATATCTGGTCCAGATGACTCAAGCCGGCGGCCGAGCGCGGACGCGTGGCCGGCTGGCCGGCTGGCGCTACGCCTGGCCCTCGTGGGCGCGGCGTTCCTCGTACATCCGGCCTGCTTCTCGATGGCGATCGTGCATGCTGAGGATGCGCTTGCGCAGGCGCAGGTTGTGCGGCGTCACCTCGACCAGCTCGTCGCCGGCGACGAACTCGATCGCCCGCTCGAGGGTCATCGGCGGCGGCGGCGTCAGGCGCAGCGCCTCGTCGTGCGCATGGGTGCGGATGTTGGTCAACTTCTTCTCTTTGGTCGGATTGACGTCCATGTCGGCCGGGCGGCTGTTCTCGCCGACGACCATCCCCTCGTAGACGGCCTCGCCCGACCCGATCAGCATCTGGGCACGCTCCTGGAGGTTGAACAGCGCATAGGCGTTCGAGTCACCCGACCTGTCACTGACGAGCACGCCTGACGTTCGGTGCGCCACCTCCCCCGCCCAGGGCCCATAGCCAGCGCCGATCTGGTGCAGCAGCGCCGTTCCGCGCGTCTCGGCGAGCAGCTGACCGCGGTAGCCCACCAGCCCGCGCGTCGGGATGATGAAATCCAGCCGCACGCGGCCGTCGGCATCGGTCGCCATCTGCTCCAGGCGGGCCTTGCGCGCGGCGAGCGACTGGCTGACCGGGCCGATGAATTCGGCCGGGATGTCGACCGTGATCCGCTCATATGGTTCGTGGACCTCGCCGTCGACGTCGTGCAGCAGCACCTCCGGGCGCGACACCTGCAGCTCGAAACCCTCGCGGCGCATCTCCTCGATCAGCACCGCGAGCTGCAGCTCGCCTCGCCCGCGGACCTCGAATGTGTCCGGTGAATCCGTCTCACGCACCTCGATCGATACGTTCCCGAGCACCTCGCGCTCCAGCCGCTCCCTGATCTGGCGGCTGGTGACGAAACGGCCATCGCGACCGGCCAGCGGAGAGGTGTTGACGCCGAAGGTCATGCGCAGCGTGGGCTCGTCCAATTCCAGGCGGGGCAGTGGCCGCGGGTCGGCCGGATCTGTGATCGTGTCACCGATAGTCACGGCCGGCAGGCCGGCGACGGCGACGATCTCGCCCGGCCCGGCCTGTTCGATCTCGACGCGCTCGATGCCCTTGGCCGTGGTCAGGCTGGTCACCGTGCCGGTCAGCGTCACCGTGCGGCCGAGCTCGACCGATCCGTCGGGCGCATCGGCCTCCTCGCGCACGACGGTGATGCGCTGGCCCATGCGCAACGTGCCGTTCCATATCCGCCCGACAGCCATCCGCCCGACATAGTCGTTGGCTGCCAGATTGGTGACCAGCAGCTGGAGTGGGTGGTCGGGCGTGTAGGTCGGCGGCGGCGTGGTCGCCACCAGGGCGTCAAAGAGTGGCCGGAGGTCGGTGCCCACGTGGGCCGGATCGCTGGTGGCGGTGCCGCGCTTGGCGTTCGTGTACAGCACCGGGAAGTCAATCTGTTCGGCATTCGCCCCAAGGTCCATGAACAGCTCGTAAATGGCGTCGAGCACCTCCTTTGGCCGCGCGTCCGGTCGGTCGATCTTGTTGATCGCCACGACGACAGGCAACTCGCGGGCGAGCGCCTTGGAGAGAACGTAGCGCGTCTGCGGCAACGGACCTTCCGCTGCGTCGACCAGCAGCAGTACCGCGTCGACCATCAGCAGCGTGCGCTCGACCTCGCCACCGAAATCGGCGTGACCGGGCGTGTCGACGATGTTCAGCCGCCGGCCGCCGTACTCGACGGTCGTCTGCTTGGCCATGATCGTGATGCCCTTCTCGCGCTCGAGATCCATCGAGTCGAGCACTCGCTCGACCACGTGCTGGTAAGCGGCAAAGACGCCCGACTGCTGAAGCATCGCGTCGACGAGCGTGGTCTTGCCGTGGTCAACATGGGCGACGATGGCCAGGTTGCGCAGGTCATCGCGCGCAGCGCGTGCTGCAACGGTGTCGGGGGCAGGCGGAACCGGGCGCGCAGTGCTGCTCATGGGGAGCATGAATTGTCGCATAGCATTGCCGCGTGACCGTAGCTGCAGCAATCTTCTTCGCCCGGCTCGACGGAGCCCTGGCCGATGCCGCCGGCCGGCCGGCGCCGCGGCGGATAGTCGAGGCGGCCTGGGCCGGCGGCGCGACGCCCGTCGTGGTCGTCTCGTTCGATCGCGACGGGCAGGTGGCGGCCTCGCTGGCTGGCTCGCCGGCCATCCTCGCCGAACCCGCACCAATCGATCAGGGGCCGGCCGGCCAATTCGTGCGTGGCCTGCAGGTTGCCCGCGAGAGCGTGGCGGAAACAGACGCGTGCCTGGTCTGGCCGGGACGGATGACGTGGGTCGACGCGGAAACGGTCACGACACTCATCGAGGCGCATGGCGCGCACGGCGAGACAATCCTCCGCCCGAGCTACGCAGGGGTAATCGGTTGGCCGGCGCTGCTGCCGATGGTCGCCCTGGATGCGCTGGCCGACCTCGCGCCCGACTTGATGCCCAACGACATCCTGCATGCGCTCGTCGCCGGCGGAATGCCGCAGGAAATCATCGATACCGGCGACCCGGGCGTGGCGCACGACATCTCCACTCCGCTGGCCGATCTGCCCGACTACCAGGGCCCGCCCGAGCCGGTTGCCGGTCCCGCTCCCGAATGGGGCGCGGCTGCGGCCGACACGCCCGACGATGCCCCGCCCGAAGGCCCGGCCCTGGCGCCCCTGCCTCCCAGCCAGCTCGAATAGACGGCGCACCCGCCTGATGGTCGGGCGCGCCGGCCTGCAAGGCTCCCGACAACCGCGCTTCGCACCGATTGGACATGATCAGTCCAGCGTTCCGCCTCCTCAGGCTGTACGGACCTCCGGATAGCGCCATTTCGTGTCGTTTGCGTCCAGCTGGTACAAAACCGGCCGCGCTGCCGCTATGAGCGCTGAACATCGGACGAAATACGGCCAGATGGCACGAGTTGCGACGAGCCACGTGACGAGCTCGTCGCGGGCCGGCTGGAAATAGCCCTTTCCAGCTGTCCGAGCCTCCCCAGGGCTCAAGGCTGAGCGAAACGGTGTGCGTTGCGGTCCCACTGCCTGACGACCGAGCCGGGCGGTGCACTCGACGGACGGCAGCGCCGCGGGCGGCAAGGGCCAGGCCTCTCTCATGGACATGCGCGTCAGCTGCTGCTCTCCGAATGACCAAACGCGGCCCCACCCACACCATGTGATTGATCGGCCGATAAGTGGCAGATAAGTGGCCTTGACCACAATCCACGTATGCACAGGGATGATGAGCGTCTGGCCGAGCTGGTACGTGCCATTCGCCGAGAGCTTGGCCAGACCCAGGTCCAACTCGCGGTCAGTGCCGGCATCCCGCTGAACGACGTCAAGCGGATCGAGGCGGGTGTTGCGGGATCGGTGAGGTTGGCCAGGATTCGGAAGGCGTTCGAGGCCGTGGATGGTCGGCTGTACCTGTCGCCGTGGTGGCGCGGCGCAGCCGCGGATCGCCTGCTGGACGAGCGTCACGCGGAGCTCGTCGAACGCCTCGTGGCGCTGCTCCGGGAACGCGGCTGGATAGTCGAGGTCGAGGTCTCGTTCAACGAATGGGGCGAGCGCGGATCGATCGATGTGCTGGCGTGGCACCCGACCAAGCGCGCTGTCGCCGTGTGCGAGGTGAAGACCGCTTTTGGCTCGCTTGAGGAGACGAACCGAATTCTCGATGTGAAGGTCCGCGTCGCGCCGGCGCTCATCGAGCGGCGCGTCGGGTGGCGACCGGCCGTAGTCGGGCGCATTCTCGTCGTGCCCGGAAGCAGCACGATCAGGCGGACGATCGCAAAGCACGCGGCGACGATGGCAGCCAAGTACCCGGTTCGCAGCCTTGAGGTTCGCGCCTGGCTGCGGGAGCCTTCCACCGACCTCAGCGGGATCTACTTCCTGTCAGATAGACGCAATGGGTCCGTCGTTTCCGACAGGCCGGCCGCCCATGGCCCCAAGTCGCGCCATTCCGTACGGCTGCCGTCCACCTGAGGCAAACCGGCCCGGTTGCCGCGCATGAGCGCGAAACGCTGGACGCAATGCGTCTAACCGGCGCAAGACAGTGCCGGCGGCTAGGCGGACCTGGGGCGCGGGGTGAGCTGGAGACCGAGCTCGGCGAGCTGGCCAGGCTCGACGGGAGAAGGCGCGCCGAGCATCAGGTCGGAGCCCGCGCCGGTCTTGGGGAACGCCTGCACCTCGCGGATGTTGTCCTGGTTGGTCAGCAGCGCGATCCAGCGATCGATGCCCAGGGCGATGCCGCCGTGCGGCGGCGCGCCGTACTCGAAGGCGTCGAGCATCGCCCCGAACTTGGCCCGCTGCGCCTCGACCGAGTGGCCCTGCAGCAGGAACGAGCGCTCGAGCAGGTCGTGGCGATGGATGCGGATCGAGCCGCCGCCGAGCTCCCAGCCGTTGAGCGCCAGGTCGTGCTGCAGCGCGCGGGCGCGGCCGGCGGGATCGTCCGGCGTCAGGTGCGCCAGGTCGCCGTCGGCCGTGGTCAGCAGCTTCTCATCCTCGGGATCCACACCGCTGAACGGGTTGTGTGTCGCGTCCCAGCGGTGGTTCTCCTCGTCCCACTGGTACATCGGGAAACCGTGGATCCACACGTAGGAGAGCTCGTTCGGGTCCTTCACCAGGCCCAGCTGTCCGGCAATCTCGACGCGCAGCTCGCCGAGCGCCTCCTGGCAGTGGATGTCGCGGTCGGCCACAATCAGCACGAGATCGCCCGGCGCTGCACCGGCCGCCTCGACGATCTGCTCCGCCCGACCCTCGCCCAGGAACCTGAGCACCGGCGAGTGGACCGATCCGTCCGACTCGACCGCCACGTGGACCAAGCCCTTGGCACCCGCCTTCTTCGCGCGCGCGGTCAACTCGTCGATCTGGTGCCGTGACGCCCCGGCCATACCCGGCGCGGTGAAGCCGAACACCCGGCCACCAGCAGCCAGCACCGCGTCGAATACCGAGAAGCCACTCCCCTCCACCACGGATCCCAGGTCGTGCAGCTCCATGCCGTAGCGCACGTCCGGTTTGTCCGACCCGAAACGGTCGATCGCCTCGCGGTAGGTGAAGCGCGGGAATGGCGACTTGCGGAGGGGCCGGTCCGGGACGACGTCGCGTGACACCTCGGTCACCACCTTCTCGACGAACGCCATCACGTCTTCCTGACTGACGAAGCTCATCTCGATGTCGAGCTGGGTGAACTCCGGGCCGCGGTCGGCGCGCGCGTCCTCGTCGCGCATGCAATGCGCGATCTGGTAGTAGCGATCGAAGCCAGCGACCATCAGCAACTGCTTGAGCTGCTGCGGTGACTGCGGCAGCGCGTAGATGTTGCCCGGCTGCACGCGCGAGGGAACGATGAAGTCGCGCGCGCCCTCCGGTGTCGACTTGATCAGTATCGGCGTCTCGACCTCGACGAAGCCGTTGCGATGGTGAACCTCCGAGAGCGCCTTGAGCAGCTTCGAACGCAGCACCAGGCGCTGGTTGATGGCTTCGCGGCGCAGGTCGAGATAGCGGTAGCGCAGGCGCAGCGTCTCGTCGGTGTCTTCCGGCTCATTGATCGGGAACGGCGGCGTCTTCGCCGACGAGAGGACTTCGACCGACGAGGCGCGGACCTCGATCTCGCCGGTCGCCAGCTTCGTGTTCTCCGTCCCCGCCAGGCGCCTGGCAACCGGGCCCCGGACGCGCAGCACGTATTCGCTGCGCACCTCCGCGGCCGCTTCATGAGCAGCCCGCGATTCCGCGGCGTCGATGACGATCTGCGTTAGGCCGTGGCGGTCGCGCAGGTCGATGAAGATCAGCTGACCCAGATCGCGCCGGCGATTGACCCAGCCCGACAGGGTCACTTCGTGCCCCACGTCCGCGGCGCGCAGCTCACCGCACGTATTGGTTCGGTATGCGGTGGCCAGCCCCGACCTCACCTCACTCGTCATAGCGGGATCGTAGTCGAAAGGTACGGAGCACAGGTTCCGTACACCCTCAGTACTCCAACAGGTAATTCGGCGCTGTCAGTTGCCGCACGCGCGGCATCAACTGTTCGATACCGCTCTCAGCAACGGCATCTCACGAGGGACTTAGCAAATGTGGTCAATCGTTCGCGGGCGCGGCAGCGCGCTCGGCGCCGCCTTCGGCGCGTTGTTGGTTGCCGTGCTGCTCGTCGGGACGTTGCCCGGCTCAGCGGCGGCGGCAACGTCAAATCTGGCCATCTACCTGCCCGCAGTCGGCGGCAGCTGCATGTACGTGACCGCTCCTCCGGGCAAGACGCTCAGCCTGACCTGGAAGAACGCGAGCGGCGTCGTCAAGGAGGTCGCAGCGATCCCAACTGGGGTGGGCGACCCAATGTACTGCTCGGCCAAGAACGTCATCGCCGTGGGCGACAAGATCAAGGTGAGGTATGGCTCGCACAGCCACAAGCTGATCGTGCCGTATGTGACGGTAGGGGTAAATCGCATCACTAACGTGATCAAAGGCACCGGCCCGGCTGGAACGCGGCTGCGCATCGAGTGTGGCGGCAGCCCATTCGGCCAGTTCGAGCCGTGCCAGTGGACCAAAGCCGTCACCATCAGCAGCCAGGGCAAGTGGTCGGCCAGGGTGCCGTTCGACCTGTTTGGCGGCTGGACGATGTCCGCAAAGTGGCACAACGCCTACGGCGATGAGGTCTATTACGAGACCACCGTCCCGTACTTCGCGGTGTACCTGGGTAAGGCTCGTTTCGAAGGGGTCACCACTCCCCTCGACAGCGCCACGGTGACTGTCGCGGACTCGACCATGACCCCCAAGGGCAGTGGTAGTGCCGCCTCCGGCCCGCGCGTGGGCAGCTTTGCGGGAAAGCTCCGCGACGCGGGTGGGCAACTCGTGACGGTCGCTCCCGGTGACTTCGTGAGCTCGAGCGTCAGCAAGGGTGCGAGCTTCTTCGTCCCGCAGATTTCCGCTACAGCCACGGCAGGCGATGACCATGTATGGGGTCAGTGCGAGCTGACCAGCTCCTACAACGGTGTCTTCGTCGAGCTCTATCGCAACGGGCGCCTGCTCGGCGCCGCCAGTGAGGGCATGAACGACGGCTCGTTTGACTTCAACTTCAGGCATGTGTTCCCCAAGCCGGTCAACGTCAGGGTCGGCGACAAGATCCTGGTCAAGTGCATCCAGGGCGAAGGCGACTTCGCGGTCAAGGTCATCTTCGCCAGCTGAACGCGTAGCGCCTCGCGGCACCAGAGGGGATGTCCACGCAAGCGCGACGGACATCCCCGGAAGGATGTGGAAGATGACTGGTTCGTTCATGCGCCGGGCATCCCCGTACGTTGTCCTGTTCGTCACGGCAGTGGTGCTCGCCCTGGTCAACCCCGCCCTACCTGCCAGCGCGACGGTCACGCCCACGCCGGTCAAGGACATCAACGCCCTGCCGGCGAGCAGCGATCCGGGCCCGACAGTCGAGTTCGGCGGTGACGCTTACACGTTCGGGTGCGTCGGGACCGCCGGTTCGTCGGGCAGCCTGACGCTGTTCCGCAGCGACGGGACAGCAGGCGGTACCGAGGAGCTTGCGACACTCGCTGACGAATGCTCAGACGAGTCCATCGGCGGGACCGCGGTGCTGAACGGTCAGCTCTACTTCCTCGAGATGTACTCGGGCCTGTGGCGCACCGATGGCACCCCGGCGGGAACGGAGCTCGTGGTCGACTCTCCCTGGAGCGAGGGCCTCGTCCAACTGGGTGCCGCGCTCTACTTCTACGGGACAGCCCAGGATGGCGAGTGGCACCGCGGCGCGTTCATGACGAGCGACGGGACGGCGGCGGGGACGGAGGTCCTGTCGTGGGGTGAGGCGTACAGCATCACCACCGTCGCAAATGAGCTGTTCTTCCTACGCGACCACCAATTGTGGAAGAGCGACGGGACGGTCGAGGGAACCACGATGGTGCCCGGCTCGCCCAGTCGGGTGGTCGGCTCGGAGCTCTGGCGGCTCCCCGGCGACAACCTCCTGGCGACCTCATCGCGAGTGTTCTTCCTCAATGCAACGAAGACGTATAACGGGCGGGACCTGTGGACGAGCGACGGCACGAAGGCCGGCACCTACCGCGTCAGGGACATCGATCCAACCGGACCAGACCAGATCTCGAACGGGGCCGTGGTCAGTGACATCGTCTACTTCCAGTCGCGCGACGCAACGCACGGCTATGAACTGTGGAGGAGCGACGGCACAAAGGCCGGCACGGTGATGGTCAAGGACATCCGCGCCGGCAGCGGGAGTTCCAAGCCGGCCGACCTGATCGACGTCGGCGGCACGCTGTTCTTCACCGCCAACGACGGCCTCCACGGGCGCAGCCTGTGGCGCAGCGACGGCACGGCCGTCGGCACCAAGCGCATCAAGCGCGTGCTGCCGACGGTCTTCGACTATCAGACGCAGCAGGTCGCCGTCGGCTCGACGCTCTACTTCGCCGCCTCTGGCGCGGGCGGCGACGAGCTCTGGAAGAGCGACGGGACCACGGCCGGCACCGTCCAGGTGGCCGACATCAACCCGACCGGCGACTCTTCGCCGCGCCAGCTGAGCGCCGTCGGCAGCCGCATCTATTTCAGCGCCGACGACGGCCTCGTCGGCCACGAGCTGTGGGTCAGTGATGGCAGCGCAGCCGGAACGCACCTGATCAAGGACCTGAACACGGCCACGCTGGGCGCGGGCCCAAGCGGTCTGGTAAAGCTTGGCGAGCAGGTCCTCTTCGCGGCCGATGACGGCATCCACGGCAACGAGCTGTGGAAGACCGACGCCACCGCGGCGGGCACCGCGCTGGTCAGGGACATCAACCCGGGCAGTGCCGGCAGCCTCACCGATTTCAACGGCGTGATCGCCGGCAACTACCTGTACTTCCTCGCCAACGACGGCGCCCATCACTTCCAGGTTTGGAGGACCGACGGAACCGCCGCGGGCACGGTCAGGCTGACGAACTTCGCCGGCGGTGAGCTGACGTCGCTGACTCCGATCGGATCGGGTGTGGCCTTCCTCAGGAACTACCGGCAGCTATGGGTGACCGGCGATGGCGGCACAACTCTGCTGAAGAAGGTGAAGGGCAAGTCGATTGCAGCGCCCACGGCAGTCGGCAGCAGCGTCTTCTTCTTCGTCGAAAGCCCCGCTGACTACACCGTGACCGCACACCTGTGGAAGACGGATGGCACGCCCGCCGGGACCGTCCGCGTCTCGCCGACGGAGTTCGAGTACAAATGGATGGCAGAAGTTGCCTCCTTCGCCGGCAAGCTCTTCTTTTACCCCGATGACGGGCTGTGGGTCAGCAACGGCACCGCGGCAGGCACCAGGCAGATTGCCAGCGTGGACTGCGCCGATTTGACGCGAACAGCGTCGCACCTCTACTTCACGAGCTACGGCGATTGGTACCCAGTCCTCTACGCGACCGATGGGACCGCAGCCGGGGCGACCGCGCTCCACACGTTCGCCGGTGGAGCTTCCGTAGGCAGCCTGACCGCACTGGGCGATTCGGTGGTATTCGCTGCCAGCGACGGGTACCAGGCAGTCGAGGATCTGTGGACGAGTGACGGAACCGCCGACGGCACGATCATGCTGGCCGACGGCATCGCCCCGACGAACCTGGCAACGACAGACACGTCGGTGTACTTCTCGGGCCAGGACGCGAACGGACGCGAGCCATGGGTCACCGACGGCACGGTCGTCGGCACGCACGCCGTCGCCGATATCTCACCCGGTTCGACCGGCTCTGACCCGGCTGACTTCGTCCAGCTCGGCACCAAGATCCTGTTCACGGCCAACGATGGCAGCCACGGCCGCGAATTGTTTGTAATGCCCGCGAGTTGAAAATCTAGGCGGCGGTTCCTCCTCCGCCGTCGCCATGATGGTGGCCGGCCGCGGCGCGCTTCAGTTCGCGCGCCAGGTCGGCCACGTTGGCCAGGCGCTGCGTACCTGCCTCCAGGTCACGCAACTGGACCTGGCCGTTGTCCAGTTCGTCGCCGATGACCACCGCGAAATGGGCCCGTGCCCGCGCCGCACCTTCCAGCTGCCGGCCCAGCTTGCGCACACCCAGGTCTGCCTGCGCCGGCACGCCCTCCGCGCGCAGCGCAGTTGCCAGCTTCAGGCGCGCAGCAGTCGCGCCGGGGTCGGCACCGACAACGATGGCCACTGGGTGATCCTGGGGTGGCGCTGCCTCTTGGGCCTTGGACGCAAGCAGGGCGAGGCGGTCGATGCCCAGCCCAAAACCGACGCCCGGCGTGGGCCGGGCACCGAACAACTCGATCAGGCCGTCGTAGCGGCCGCCCCCGCCCAGCGCAGACTGCTGCCCCTGATCGCCGTGTTGATAGAACTCGAAGGCGGTGCGCGTGTAGTAGTCGAGGCCGCGGACCAGCAGCGGCGCCGGGGTGACCGGGACGCCGAGCGCCTCGAGGTGGGCGAGCAGGCCGGTCCAGTGGCCGCGGCATTCGTCACACAGGAAGTCGGCCATCCTGGGCGCGGCGGCCAGCAGTTCGAGGGTGCGCGGGTGCTTGGAGTCCAGCACCCGCAGCGGATTGGCGGCCAGCCGGTGGCGGTCGAGCTCGGGCAGCTGGTCGGCAAAACCGTTCAAGTACGACACCAGCGCAGCGATGTACGCCGGCCGGCAGTTGCCGTCGCCGATCGAGTTCAGGTGCAGCTCGACGTTCGCGACCCCTGCCTCGCGGATGTACCTGTAGGCAAGCTCGATCAACTCGGCATCGATCGCCGGCCCGGCATCGCCGATGGCCTCCACGTCGAACTGCCAGAACTGCCGGTAGCGACCCGCCTG
>CAZSWK010000045.1:0-18898 GCA_964610835.1 uncultured Anaerolineaceae bacterium
GACCCCGGGCAGACCCCCGCGCATGATCCGCTCGTTGCGCGCCTCGTCGCCGCTCTTGACGGCCCACTCGATGGCCTGCTTGCCCACGCCACCCGCGCCGATGACTGTGACGCTGATCGGCGGGCGGTCGGCCGAGAGCAGCGGCGGCCAGCGACGCTCCAGGGCATCGAAGGCGGCGGCGAGTCCGTTGCGGGCCACGTCGCGCAGGTTCTGGACCAGGCGCTGGCCGTTGTCGCCGGTAACCATGTCGAGGGCTATGGCCTCGATGCCCAGCCGATGCAGCAACTCGACCCGCTCCGGCCGGGTGGTGAAGTGGAGCATCGAGAGCAGCATCGCGCCGCTGCGGAGCAGTTCGTAGCGACCCTCGGGCGCCCGCAACACGACCACGATGTCCTGGCGATAAGCAGTCGCCTCGTCCACGATGTGCACCCTGGGCGACGCGCTCCGATAGGCATCGTCGGGGTAACCCATGCCGGCGCCACTGCCTGATTCGACGTAGACGTCCACGTCCATGCTGGCGAGCAGGCCGATGAGCGGCGGCAGGAAGGCCCGCCGCTCACCCGGCTCGTTGTACATGCGCGGAAAGCCGAACGTCAGCGCGCTCACCTGCAGAGGATCGCACCGCGGCCGCGAAAACGCTCCGCGCGGTTCCCGCCTCCAATGAAAAGGCCGCCCGCATCGCTGCGGACGGCGCTTGTTGGTGGCTGAGTCGCGCCTAGGCGGCGTGCACTCGGCTGGCGCGAGGGCCCTTGGGGCTGTCCTCGACCTCGAATTCGACCGGCTCGCCACCGACCAGGCGGTCGAAGTCGAGCGTGGAATCGAGTGAGTTGCGGTGGAAGAAGTATTCCTTCTCGTCCGCGGTGTTGATGAAGCCGAAGCCGCGATCGGCGACGACCTTCTTGATGGTACCGGTGGTCACAGTGACCTCCAAACATCTTCTCGAACAGGATTGCCGACGTACGATCCGTTCGAGAAGGGGTCGATCACACGGTGCCACCGCGCAGTGCGGCGAGCACCCACCATAGCGCACCTGACGGAAACGCGTGTGAACAAATGTTCACCTGCGCCTCGATCTCGAAGGAACTCAGTGGCGCTGGGCCACCTGGGCGATGCAGTCGGAACAGACCTCGGTCAGCCCGGCAACGTCGGGCCGCTCATCCTGGTTGGGGTAGTTGCGCCCGCAGAAGGTTCGATGACCCACGCGCTCGCCGTCGCTCCAGCGCTCGGCTGCGGCGATGTGCCAGATGTTCTCGTAGGGGCCGCGCAGGCCGAACGGCTGCTCGGGGCGCATCTCCTCTGCCATCGCTCCAGTCTACCGGCGCCTGTATACGCTCGATCCCGGCGCCCCGACGGGTCTAGTCAAGGACGACGGTCGTCCCGCTAGAATTTTCGCTGCGAACATGGACGATGGAGACGGACCACGTGGTTGCTGATGAGCCCGCACTCCATTCGGGAACGGACTCGCTGCGTGCTCTGGTGCTTCACGAACGCCAGCTGGTGGTCGGGCTGATCGAGTTGACGCTCAATCACGGCCTGTTCGTGGTCCGCGCTGCGAGCGATCTGGACGCGGCGGAGGCGATCCTGGCCGAGTGGCACCCGCACATGGCCGTGATCGACATGGACCTCGACGACAGCGTGCCGCTGATGAAGTCGCTCGCCGGCACCACCGCCCTGACGCACAGCCCAACGCCTGTCCTCGGACTTACCCGGCGGGGCGACCTGCAGACCAAGCTCAAGGCGTTTGAGCTGGGCGTCGACGACATCCTGACCGTGCCCTTCTCGCCCGAGGAGCTGCTCGCCCGCTCGATGGTCATCAGCCGCCGTGCGTTGGGGGCCGATCACCCGATCGTGCCCAAGATCCGGCTGGGTGAAGTGGAGATCGACATCGTCCGCCGCGAGGTGCGCGCCGGCACGTCGCTCGTCCACCTGAGCGGTATCGAGCAGAGCCTCCTCTATCTGCTTGCCAGCCGGGGCGGCCGGGTCGTGACCAGGGACGAGATCATGGACGCCATCTGGGGCACCGATTTCGTGTCCGAGAGCAACGTCGTTGATCGCCATGTGCGCAGCCTGCGCGTGAAACTACAGAACGACTACCGCCATCCACGCTTCATCGCCACCGTCCCAGGCAAGGGCTACCGCTTTATCCCCACGTTCTCCAACCAGGGCTGGTCGGGCAAACAGGACGCGAGCGAAGCCGCCCCACGCTGAGGCATCGCGCGCAGGATCGTGGATGGTCGCAGATTACGGACCGTCATGACGTCCCCCAGTAACGGCTCGACAATGCCCCCGAGGGATCCAATCAAACCGCCTCGCGTCTCCCTCATGCGAGGCGATTCCGCCGGCCGTCGCTGAACGGCAAGCCGGAAAGAGCTGTTGGCCCTGGCGCGTGGGCCAACAGGCGCGCGGGTCGCGTCGCGGGTCGGCAGGTGCAGGTGCTGTCTGATGCCTGGGGGCCAGCAGCCGATGAGCACCTAAAGACAGACGCGACGCGGCCTGCGCTCTCACACGAACGAAAAGGGCGGTGTCAGATGGGTTTCATCTCATGGATCGTGGTTGGCGCAATCGCCGGCTTCCTGGCCAGCATGATCATCGGTTCACGTGGCGGCTTGCTGATGATGGTCTTGCTCGGCGTCGTCGGCGGCGTCGTAGGCGGCTTCGTCGCCTCGTCGGTGCTCAAGATTGGCTCGGTCGACGGAATCAACGTCGAGAGCGTCGTCATCGCCACGATAGGCGCGATCGCGGTCATCGGCGTGATGAACTTCATCACCCCCAAGCGCGGCTTGCTGCGCCGCTGAGCTGCCAGCCAGCCCGTGGTCACCAAGACTCCGACGAAGACCTGATCAGAACAACTGTTCGAGCAAACCTGTTACCCTTCGGCAACTTCGTGTTCGTAGGGCGCTCCGGTCCGCGCCCCGGTTAGATCCGTTCGACCTCGACCCACCAATTGAGCCCTGACCGGGCCCCGCACAGCGGGAGGGCCTCGTCAGGAGCTATTCCCCCCATGTCTTTCGATCAACTCGGGCTCACGCCCGAGCTTCTCCGCGCGGTCGCGCGGCAGGGCTACATCGAGCCCACGCCCGTCCAGCGCGAGGCCATTCCGCATGTCCTCGGCGGCCGCGACCTGCTCGCGGGTGCCCAGACGGGCACCGGCAAGACGGCGGCCTTCGTGCTGCCGATCCTGCAGACCCTCAATGGCACGCGCCGCGAAGGCAGGCGGCTCATCCGCGTACTCGTAATCACACCCACGCGCGAACTCGCACTCCAGGTGGAGGAGAGCGTCCGGGCGTACGGCGCGCAGCGGCCGGTCATGTCGGCCGCCATCTACGGCGGCGTCGGTTACGAGGGGCAGATCCGCCGGCTGCGGCAGGGTCCCGAGATCGTGGTTGCCACGCCCGGCCGGCTGCTGGACCTGGTAGGCCAGCGCGCCATCGACCTATCGAGCGTCGAGGTGCTCGTGCTCGACGAGGCCGACCGGATGCTCGACATGGGCTTCATCCACGACATCCGCAAGGTCCTCGCCCTGCTCCCGGCGCAGCGTCAGAATCTGCTCTTCTCAGCGACGTTCTCGCCTGAAATCCGTCGCCTGGCTGGTGATTTCCTGAGGGAGCCGGCCTTCGTGCAGGTGACGCCGCGGAATACCGCGTCTGCACTCGTGCGCCAGGTGGTCATCCCGGTCGACCGGCACCGCAAGCGCGAGCTGCTCAGCACCCTCGTCAAGTCGGGCCGCATCTACCAGGCGCTGGTTTTCACGCGCACCAAGCACGGCGCCGATCGGCTGGCCCAGCAGCTGGGCCACGACGGCATCAGCGCGCTCGCCATCCACGGTAACAAGAGTCAGCCGCAGCGGGTACGCGCGCTCGACGCCTTCAAGCGCAACAAGGTGGCCGTCCTGGTCGCCACGGAGGTTGCCGCGCGTGGCCTCGATATCGAGGCACTCCCCCATGTCGTCAACTACGAACTGCCGATGGTCGCGTCCGATTACGTCCATCGCATCGGCCGCACCGGCCGTGCAGGCACAGACGGCGACGCAATCTCGCTCGTGTGCGTCGACGAGCAGCCTCTGCTGGCGGACATCGAGCACCTCCTGGGTCATCGCATCGAGACCGAGATCATCCCGGGCTTCGCGCCGGACCGATCCATCCGCCCGCAGGCCATCCAGCGCCGCTCGAACGCCCCGCGCCGCCAACCTACCCATGTGCAGCAGGCGACCCAAGGCCGGCAGCCGACCCGGCGCTGGCAGCCAGCCCGCCCGGCGCGCCAACCCGGCAGCTCGCTCGGCCGCCCCGTCGCCATGCCCGGAGAACGCCTCGCCCGCTCCGCCTGATTGACACGCGAGCCCGATGGGCAGGCTCACGAATACCGACTGGGAGCGAGCCATGGCGTCACCGGCTAACCCTGTTTGACGCTCCTTCTGGCCCTGGGATAGTGTCCGCGGCAGTGGCTCGGACGTCTGCCGTGGACGTACGCAGCCGCCATCGGTGACGCCGTGGCTCCCGCCCTGACGCCCCAGCCAGGACGTGAGTAGTCACCGCCACAATCACGCGCAGTCCGGCATCCCACGCGGCACGTGGCTGCGCAGGCCGTGGTCAGTTTCATGCTGGGCCTGGTTCATGACGCCTGCCGATGCGAGATACCCAACGGCGGGAGGAGGAAACACGCCCCTCGCCGGCCGAGGGCCACGAGGAGCACACAGCCGAACCTTCCGCCGCGGATGACATCTGGGGCCACCTCGAGCGCGTCGAGGCCGCCGCAACATACGTGGCCAACCGCTTCGACAAGAGCGATTGGGTCGAGCTCGTCGCCGCGGTCCTGATAGCGGTGGCAACGATCGCCACCGCCTGGTCGGCCTACCAATCGCGGCGCTGGAGTGGTTCGCAGGCCCTCGAGACGGCCGCGGCCGCCCGTGCACGCTTCGAGTCGACGAACGCGTCACGCGACTACATGACGCAGCACCTGACCGACGTGTCAACGTGGGCGAGCTACGTCAGTGCCACTGAAGCCGGCAACTACCGGCTGGCCAGCTTCTGGGTCGAGCACGCCCGACCAGAGTTCCAGCCGGCCCTCGAGGAGTGGATCGCGTCCGCGTCGGCCGCCACCTCCGCCGCCTCCGCCCAGACCGGTTCGGCACCGACTCCGTTCGACCAGCCGGGCTTCCACTATGCAGCCGAGACCAGCGCCTTCGAGCTCGGAGCGGAGGCCGACCAGCATGCGCGCAATGCTGCCCAGGACAACCAGCGCAGCGACAACTACGTCCTGCTCACGGTCATGTTCGCGCTCGTGCTCTTCTTTGCCGGTGTCGGGGCCAAGTTCAGGGGCAAACGAACCCGCCGGGCCATGGTGTCGTTGGCGACGCTCATCTTCGTCGCGGGGCTCACGTTCCTCGTTGCGATGCCGCAGAACGTCGGGCTCTGACTAATGGCGGGCTCCTTGCCAGTGGGGCGCGGGATCAACGCGGTACTTCGGAGCTAGAGATTCGGGTACCGGTGTCTTGAGAGCCTTGGCGGGTGACCTGCCGGGGGCGGGGACTGGCCCCTCTCCTCCGGGTTGCCGTCTCGAGGTCACAGCCATGCCGTTCGTTCGAGCCAACCCCAACCAGTACCTGCTGACCGGGCGCAGGGGAAAGCTGGTCAATCGGGGCGCCGCCGTTCAAGCTTTCCTTACGCCGGGAACCGTCTTCGTCCTGGTGCCGAGCACCAAGCAGGAAGCGGAGTTCGCCTTCACGCAGGAAACGAAGGACGGCATACCGCTGCGGTTCAAGGGGATCGTGGTCTACCGCATCACCGAGCCAACCGCCGCCGCCCAGCTCTTCGACTTCAACGGTCCGTCTGGTGTCGACCAGGTCAACGCGTTGCTGACGCATGTCGCCCTTGGTGAGCTCCGTCACACGGTCTCGCACATGACCATGGTCGAGTGCATCGAGCAACGCAAGACAGCGCTGACCTCTGTCGTTCGGGAGGCGTTGGAAACGACGATCCTGGGCGACGGCGAGGGGAACGGCCAATGGGGGATCCTGATCGAGGTCGTCCAGGTCGCCCAGGTGTACATCGTTGATGCCGAGCTTCGGCAGCAGCTCGAAGCCCAGGTACGCAATGAGATCAAGCTCCAAAGCGACAAATCAGACATCCAGACGTCGGAGGAAGCCCACCTGAGCGCGATGGCCTCGGAGAACCGGGTAGCCGAGCAGAAGCTGGCGGGCGACCGGGAGAGCCTGCGTCGCGAGCAAGAGTTGCATGCGGCCCAGCTGGCCGCCGAGCAGGCCCGGATCGAAAGCGAGACGCCGGTACAGCTGTTGCGCCTGGAGCGCGAGGCCCAGAAGCTGCGTGAGGAGCTCGAGGTGGAGCAGTTGCGCAACCAGGTCCGGACGCTGGAGGTCCAGCGTGATCAGCTACTTGCTCGCGCTCAGCAGGACCTGCGCAAGGAGATCCTGCCGCTCGAGCAGGCGCCGGAAATGGTCAGCGCAGCTGCCCAGGTCTTCCAGGGCGCGAACCTGTCGCTCTACGGTGACGAAGCGCAGGTGCTGGGCCAGTTGGCCCCGCTCTTCGAGATCATCGCCGGTGCCGCTCGCCAGGCGACGACGCCACGATCGGATTAGCTGAGCGGCGGGCGTGGCAACAGCCCTTCGTTTGGCACCATCTGAAAACTGAAGGCAGCGCACCAACTCGGATGATCCGTCGCGAATGCGAGCACCATCTCCCTGCGATTCGGCGCACAGGGGGTCGGGCGGTAGAGGAGGGCCTGGACATGAGCTATCCGGAACCTGTGTACCTGGACGAGTCGGGCGAGGCGAGCGCGACCTACCGGCCGACGAGCCATGAGCCCGATCTCGTGTATCCCAACGGCATTCGGGTCCATTACCTCGCTAAAGGCAGCACGACTCGAGGCCTGTTCGGCCTCTACCGCTGGGAGATGGGCCCCGCGGCCGGCGGTCCGGCGCCACATTTTCACCGGACGATAACCGAGTCGTTCTACATCCTCGAAGGCACGCTGCGCATCTACGACGGCCGATCGTGGATAGACGCGCGGCCGGGCGACTTCGTCAACGTGCCCGAGGGTGGCATCCACGCCTTCCGCAACGAGTCGGGCGCGCCGGCGGCAATGCTCATCCACTTCGCGCCCGGCGCGCCACGCGAGGCGTTCTTCGAGGGCAACGCCAGGTTCGCTCGCGAGGGTCGGCCAGCCCATCGGGAACTGACCGAGTTCCTTCGGCTGCACGACCAGTACATGGTCCCCGCGGACCGGGCCTGAGGCCTGGGCAAGCCTGAGTGGTGCAAACTCGCGGTCGCGGCCTAGTATCGGGCGATGGCGGCGTCGTTCCTCGATGAGTCAATTGCGCTGCTCGAGCGGACACCGCGCGTGGTGCGTGAGCTGCTCGAGAGTCTGCCCGACTCCTGGCTGACGGAGCGCGACACGCCGGACGGCTGGTCAGCCCGCGACGTGGTCGGCCACCTCATCTCCAATGAGCTCGACAACTTCATCCCGCGCGCCGAGATCATCCTGGAACACGGCACCGGCCGGACTTTCAGGCCCTTCGACCGCTTCGCGCACGTCGAGCGCGACCGGAGCGTTCCCTTGACCGACCTGATCGAGCGGTTCGCCCACTTGCGAGCGGCCAACATCACCCGACTTCGTGCGCTGGTCAAAGGCGACGGCGACCTCGATCTCCACGGCATGCACCCCACCCTGGGCGACGTGACGCTGCGCCAGCTGATCGCCACCTGGACCGTGCACGACCTCGATCACGTGGCCCAGATCTACGCGGCACTTGCCGGTGCGCGCGACGCGGATGTCGGGCCGTGGAAGGCCAACCTGGGCATCCTCCAGCGCCGGGTCGAGCCGTCCCGTTGAGGTCGTCGCGGCCGACCCCGTGGTCGGCTCAGTCCCGGGCGAGCGGTGACCAGCCGGCGCGCAGGATCTCAACGAGTTCGTCGGCTGGCAGGGCGTAGGCGGTAACTCCGTCGCGGCCGGTCATGGTGTCGGCGGCGAGCAGGGCGTTGAGCACCGCTTCCTCGGTCGCCTCGATGACGGCGTGAAACAGACCGTCGATGTGGCTGTCGTCGAGCATTTCCAGCTGCTGCGTCGGCCGCGCTGACGGCTCGTCCTCCGACAGCGTCAGGCCGCGGTTGCCGGTGGCGAAGCACAGGAACAGGTCGCCGCTCGTGTTGCCGCCTGCACCACCAAGGCGGCCGACGCCCAGGCCGATGCGCTGGGCCACCCGCGCGCACTGGTGCGGCAGCAGCGGCGCGTCGGTCGCGGCGATAACGATGACCGATCCGGTTTCGGCCGGCTCATCGCCCGCAGGCAACGGGATGCGTCGTGATGTCAAGACGCGCCCGACCGGCACGCCCCCAACGGTGAAGCGCTCGCGCCGGCCGAAGTTGGATTGCACCAGCACGCCCAGGGTGTAGGCACGTCCACCCTCTGCGTCCAGCGTGACCAGTCGCGAGGCACTGCCGATGCCGGCCTTGAAGCCGAACGACACCATGCCCGTCCCGCCGCCGACACTGCCCTCCGCCACCGCCCCGCGAGACACGGCAGCCAGCGCGTCGAAGACGTGCTGCGGCCTGACATGGAAGCCGTCGATGTCATTCAGCCGACCGTCCCACGTTTCGGCCACTACTGGCAGGGCCCAGGCAGACGCGCCTGCCTCGCGCTTGCGGATCTCGTATTCGACCAGGGCGTCGCGGACGACGCCCACGCTGTGCGTGTTGGTGATCGCGATCGGCGAAGTCAGCACGCCGTTCTCGCGCATCCATTCGAGACCAGTCATCTCGCCGTTGCCGTTCAGGCGGTGCGGCGCGGCGAACATGGGTTCGCTCCAGATATCGCCGTCGTGCGGAACGACGACGGTCACGCCTGTGCGCACGGGCCCGCGGCGGACAACCAGCCTGCCCTCCCCCGAAATGACGGTCCGGTGGCCAACCCCCACGCCGGCAACGTCCGTAATCGCGTTGCGCGGACCGGGCGTCATGGTCCCGATACGGATACCCAGGTCGCGCGCCCGCGGCCGGCCCGATGCGGTCATGCGGACAGGCTAGCGGGCCGTCAGCCCACTGACAGTCCTTCCATGTCGCTAGGGTTGCCGTGATGGCCGGGAGAGGTGGCGGCAGCATTGGGCTGTGGGGCGTCGTCGCCATCGGCATCGGCGGGATGGTCGGCGGCGGCATCTTCGCCGTGCTCGGGCTGGCCGTGCAACTCGCCCACGGCGGCACGCCGATTGCCTTCGCGCTCGCCGGCGTCGTCGCACTGCTGACCGCCTACGCGTATGCCAAGCTGTCGGTCGCCTATCCCAGCCGGGGCGGCACGGTGACCTTCCTCGACCGGGCGTTCGGGTCGGGCATGCTGACCGGCAGTCTGAACGTGCTGCTGTGGCTGAGCTACATCGTGATGCTGTCCCTCTACGCGCAGGCGTTCGGCAGCTACGGCGCGACGTTTCTGCCAGCCGACCTGCAGGAGGGCGGCCGGCACGTCCTGATCACCCTGGCAGTGCTCGGGATCGCGGGCCTGAACCTGCTCAGCGCCAACCTGATCGGCCGTGCCGAGACGTGGATCGTGGTTCTGAAGATCGCCATCCTGTCGCTCTTCGTGGTCGTCGGCGCGGCGGGCATCCAGGCAGCAAACGTCGCTCCGGCGGCCTGGTCACCCGCTCTCCAGCTGGTGGCGGGCGGCATGATCATCTTCCTCGCCTACGAGGGCTTCGAGCTCATCGCCAATGCCGCCCAGGACGTGCGCGACGTGGCCCGGACGCTGCCGCGCGCCTACTACATCGCGGTTGGGTCGGTGATCGTGCTGTACGTGCTCGTGTCGCTGGTCACGGTCGGCAACCTGCCCGTCGACCAGATCGTGGCCGCCCGGGACTACGCGCTCGCGGAGGCCGCCAAACCGTTCCTCGGCCAGGCCGGCTTCAGTTTGATCGCGGTGGCGGCCATGCTGTCCACCGCTTCCGCCATCAACGCCACGCTCTACGGCTCGGCACGGCTCAGCTACTCGATCGCGACCGAAGGCCAGTTGCCGAAGATCCTCGAACGCCCGCTGTGGGGGCAGCCTCTTGAGGGTCTGCTCATAACCGCCGCCCTGACCATGCTGGTGGCCAACGTGCTGGACCTGACCAGCGTGGCGACGCTGGGCAGTGCCGGCTTCCTGTTGATCTTCGCTGCGGTCAATGCGGCCAATGTGCGCCGCGCGCGCGAGACCCACAGCCGGGCCTGGATCTCCGTAATCGGCGGTCTCGCATGCATTGCCGCGCTGGCTGCGCTGATCTGGCAGACGGCGAGCTCGAAGCCGGGAGATCTATGGGTACTGGTCGGGTTGCTCGCAATCGCCGTGGGGATCGAGGGCGGCTACCGACTCGCCGGGAGGGAGATCCGGCTGCACCGCGGGTGATCAGCTCTGCGCTTGTGACGATCGGCCCTAGCCGGGCGGATTGACTAACCATAGGGTCACTGGACGTCACCATACCGGGGAGGGAGATGGAACTGTGACCGCCCAAGTTCAACCGTATGCCGCCCGCTTGACCATTGATTACCCGGAGGCTGATCTCGATCGGCTGTCGAGCTTCTTCAGGCTCATCTGGGTCATCCCCATCGCGATCATCGAGAGCCTGCTCTCGACCGTCGTGTGGGTCGCCACGGCATTCATGATCCTGTTCCGCCAGCGGTACCCGCGCTGGTGGTTCGCATACTCGCTCGAGCTCACGCGCTTCAACACCCGGGTGGGCGCCTACGTCGCCCTGCTGACCGATCAGTACCCATCGACCGAAGATGAGCAGGCGGTTCATCTCGAGCTCGACTACCCCAACGTGCCACAGGATCTGAACCGCTGGCTGCCGATCTTCAAGTGGCTGTTCGCGATCCCGCACTACATCGTGTTGTTCTTCATCTACATCGGCGTCATCGTGGCCGTCATCGTCGCCTGGTTCGCAATCCTGTTCACCGGCCGCTATCCGCGCTCACTCTTCGACTTCGTCGTTGGCGCCATGCGCTGGACCCTGCGTGTCAACGCCTACGCGTTTCTGCTGCTGACCGACACGTATCCGCCGTTCAGCCTCCGCTGAGAGCGGGGCTTTCCATGTGCGTCTTGATGGCGGCAACCTCGCTCCTGACGCCCTGGCGCATGCGCCCACTGATCATGGGCTGCAGCAACCTCAGGAAACCAGTGAGGTTCACCTCGCCCGAAAGGGTGAGGCGCGAGCCGCCGTCCCGGCGCTCGACCAACAGCCGGCCGTCGTAGACGAGTCCCCGGGAGACGGCCCGGAAGGAGAACTCTCGGCCGGCCTCGAAGCTCGTGATCTGGCAGGACGCCGGTATCTTCCTCGGCCCCATCTGGATCTCCTCGTCGCATCGCGCGCCAAGATCCGTGGAATTCTGAGACACGACCTTTGACGAGGCGAGGTTTGCCCTCCACAGCGGAAAGTTGCGCAGGTCCGCGACGAAGCCAAACACCTCGTCGGGTAGCCGGTCAACCGAAACGGTCTCACTCATCGTGAACATCCGCAGCCTCCCTCTACTCCGATCGTTGTCCATCGCCGCGTCAAAATCAACTCCAGACACCGAGGCGGAGCTGCTTGACAGCCTTACTTAGTACTCGCTAAGCGATCGCCAACGTCGTCCTCTCCGCCGTGCGGCGTGAGGAGGAGGGCAAGGCGTCGGGCGCCAACAACGCCATCCGCGAGGTCGGTGGCGTCTTCGGTGTCGCCGTGCTGGCCGCGATCTTCACTGCCAACGGCTCGTACACCTCACCACAGGCATACGTCGATGGACTGGTGCCCGCGGTGTGGTTGGGCGCCGCGGTCGTGGCCATCGCGGCGATCAGCGCGCTGTTCATCCCGCGCCATGTTGTCGGCGAGGTCGTGTCCCAGGTCATCGACCCGCTCGCCAGCGAGCCGGCATCCATCGAGCAGGCGCCCGCCGGCTGACGAGGTGCCGCGCCGGAATCGAAAAGCCGCCCGCAGCGATGCGGGCGGCTTTTCCGTTGCGGCCGGATGGGCCGTCTAGGCGGCCGAGACGCGACTCGCGCGTGGCCCCTTCGGGCTCTGCTCGATCTGGAACTCAACCTTCTCGCCGCCTACCAGGCGGTCGAAGTCGAGCGACGAATCGAGCGAGTTGCGATGGAAGAAGTATTCCTTGGCATCGTCGGCCGTAATGAAGCCGAAGCCGCGGTCGGAAATGACCTTCTTGATGGTGCCGGTGGCCATGGTGACCCTCCAGAGTTCTCGAACGGGTTGGCAACTGACGCACGATCTGTCGAGAACACGCGATCACACGGAGCCACCGCACAGCGCGGCGAGCCTAGATCATACCCTGACTGGGCCGAGGTGCACGTCGAGAACCTGCCGTTCGGCAGTACTCTCCGCGCCCGCCCGCAACTACAAGTCGCGGATTGGCCGCAGTGAGGACCTACAAATGCCCACCGTTGTCGTCGAGAACCTGGTCAAGGATTACGGCAGCCTGAGAGCGGTCGACGGCCTGTCGTTCGAGGTGCGCGAGGGCGAGGTCTTCGCGCTGCTGGGACCCAACGGCGCCGGCAAGACGACGACGGTCGAGATCCTGGAGGGTCACCGGCAGCGCACCAGTGGCACCGTCAATGTCCTGGGCATGGACCCGCAGGTGGCCGGCCGGGAGCTGCGCGAGCGCGTGGGCATCGTGCTCCAGGAGGCCGGCTTCGATGAGGACTTCACGCCGCGTGAGCTGATCACGCTGTGGAGCCGCATGTATCCGCGCCGGCTGGCGGTCGATGACCTCATCGCGCTGGTCGGCCTGACGGACAAGCGCGACGCGAAGGTCAAGTCGCTGTCCGGCGGCCAGCGTCGGCGGCTTGACCTGGCCATGGGCCTGGTCGGCGATCCGGACCTGCTGTTCCTCGACGAGCCCACGACGGGTTTCGATCCGACTGCCCGACGCAACGCCTGGGCACTGGTCGAGAGCCTGCGTGCACTGGGCAAGACGGTGCTGCTGACCACGCACTACATGGACGAGGCCGAGCACCTCGCCGACCGCGTGGCGGTCATCGTCCACGGCCACCTGGTGGCCCTGGGCACGCCGGCCGAGCTCCAATCGGCTGACAAGCGCAGTGCCATCGTCTCCTTCCGGCTGCCCGCGGGCATCGCACGCTCCGAGTTGCCTGCCCTCGACGGCGACGTGATTTCCCAGGAGGGCGCCGACTGGCAGCTTTCGACCACTCACCCGACCGCCTCGCTCAGCCGACTGACCAGCTGGGCGGCCGCGCGCGACCTCGAGATTCCCGCCCTCGAGGTGAACCGACCCTCGCTCGAGGACACGTACCTGGCGCTGGTCGGCGACGGCGATGGCGTTGCTCCAGAGATCAAGGAAACGGCACCGGAAGCTGAGGCGGTTGCCAGGTGACGGCCATCGCCGGCGCACGCCCGCCGCTGGCGGCGCAGGCCGGCCACCCAACGTTGCTCCTGTTGTTCGTTGACCAGGTCCGCTATTCGATGCGTGAGCTGTGGCGCTCGCGCATGGTGCTGGTCTTCACCTTTGTGCTGCCGCTGGTGTGGTTGCTGCTGGTGGGCACGCTGGCCGGCAACGACGTGATCGACGAAGCGACCGGCCTGCGCGTCATGCAGTTCGCGACGCCCGCAGCCATCGTGATGAGCGTGCTGTTCGCAACATACCCGCAGGTGGCCTACAGCCTGGCGATCGCGCGCGAACAGAAGATCGTCAAGCGCATCAGCGGCACACCGCTGCCGATGTGGCTCTTCCTTGCCGGGCGGATCGGGGCGGCGACCGTATTGGCGATCCTGGCTGTCGTCGTGATGCTGGGCGTGGCCATGGTCGGTTTCGATGTCGAGCTCATCGGCCGCACGCTGCCGGCCCTACTGGCCACGCTCGTGCTGGCCACCGCCGCGTTCACGGCGCTCGGCCTGGCCGTCGGCGCCCTTGCCGCATCCGGATCGTCGGCGCAGACGTTCGCCATGGCCACCGGAGTGATCCTGTTGTTCGTCTCCGGGCTATTCGTGATCGGTGGCGATCTGCCCGACTTCCTGATAACGATCGGTGGCTGGTTCCCCGTTCGGCCTGTGCTCGAGCCTGTCCAGGCACAGCTCAATCCCTTCCTGTCCGGCGACGGCTGGGACTTTTCTGCCCTGGCCTTCGTCGCCGGGTGGGGCGTCGGCGGACTTGTCGTTGCGACCTGGGCACTCCGCCGCGAGCCGGTGACTCGACCCGCGAAGGTGACGGCCGTCTCAGGCTCACGCACCGCTGCCGCGATCACCGTGAGCGAAGCCGGCCGGCCGAGCTGGGTGCGGATGGTCCTCGATCAGATCTCCTGGGCCACTGCAACGGCCCGGCGCATGCCGAGCACGCTGTTCTTCGCCGTCGGCATGCCCGCCGGGCTTTACGTGCTCATGGCGCTGATGTATGGCAACACGGGCCTGCTCCCCAGCGGATTGCCTTTCGAGTATTTCTTCGCGGCCGGCATGTCCGTCTACGGCATCGGCGTCACCGCGTTCCTCGAGATGCCGACCGAGGTGGCGCGGGCGCGCGACCGACTCGTGCTCAAGCGTTTGCGCGGCACACCCACCGCGGGCTGGCAGTATCTCGCCGGGCGCACAGCGTCGGCGCTGTGGATCGGTCTGCTGACTGCTGCCCTCATCTTCGGCATCGGGATCGTGTTCTTCGACGTCCACCTCGCCGCGGAAGGCCTGCCGCTGGCGGTGGGCGTCTTCCTGCTCGGGACACTGAGCCTGGCCGCGTGCGGCTTCGCCTTCAGCTCGATCATGCCCAACGCGCGCGCTTCGGCCGTTGGGAGCCTGATGATCTTGCTGCCCTTGTCGTTCTTCTCGGACATATTCGTGCTGGGTAACGACCTGCCGGCGTGGATGGTGACGGTCGGGTCCGTGTTCCCGCTGCGCCCCTTTGTTCATGCCCTGGCGTCGGCGCTGGCACCGACCGGCCCGAGCATCGACTGGTCGAACTTCGCGGTAATGGGCGCGTGGTTGGTGGCCGGAACGGTGATCGCGCTGCGCCGCTTCCGCTGGGAGCCGACGCGCTAGGAGATTGCACCACTCCCCTTCCGGTCGAGCGGCCGACCGACTGTAATCGTCCCGTCACCGGCGCCGTTCAAAATGGCGGCATGATGCGCCGCAGCGGGCTCCTCCTGGTCGCGATCTATGGCGTTGTCGTCGGTGCCTGCTCGGCCGGCCCCGCACCGACTGGCGCCCCCGGCGGCACCACGTCACCCACGACCGCCTCTGCTCCGGCGACGCCCGGCGCCGCCAGGTTCGAGCAGCCGTGGGCAACCGCAACGCTGACCGATGTCGCGACCGGCGAGCAGTTCCGCATCGCCGACCTCGCTGCGCAGGGCAAGGTCGTCTTCGTCGAGACGATGGCGACCTGGTGCCCAAACTGCCTGGCCCAGCAGCGCGACCTGGTGACGGCGTTCGCCCAGGGACTCGATCCGGCCAGGGTCGAGCTGGTCGAGCTCGACGTGGATCCGTCCGAATCAGCGACCGAACTGGCCAACTATCGCGCCCAGAACGGATTCGACTTCCGCTATGCGGTGGCGGGCAACGACGTGTCCCGCGCGCTGGCCAACGAATTCGGCGACGTGGTGCTGAACCCCTCTTCGGTCAACCTGATCATCCTGGGCGCCGATGGAACCGTGACCCACACGACTGGCCACCATGGACCGGCCGACGTCATCATGCTCGCCAACCAGCACGGCGCCTGACCTCGACGCACTGACTTGGACCTCGCCGCTTTCCTGTCCACGCTGGGGCCCTTTGGGGCCGGCGTGTTGAGCGCCGCAAGCCCCTGCCTGCTGCCGCTCTACCCCGGCTTCATTGCCTACCTGGGCTCGAACGCGCCGGCACTCGAGGGACGCCGGGCGACTGGCCTGCTGGGCCTGATCGTGCTCGCCGGGGTACTGACGACGATGATCGCCGCGGGTGTGCTGCTCGTCGCCATTGCCGTGCCCACCAGCCGCTTGCTGGCCTATGCGACGCCGCTCGTCGACGGCGTGCTGGTGGTGCTCGGTGGCCTGCTGCTGGCCGGCCGCAACCCGTTCAATCGGCTGCCCGGAATTCGCCTGCCCGTGCTCGCCAACCCGTACGGCCAGGCCTACGCGTATGGGATGTTGCTGGGCCCCCTCGCGCTGCCCTGCGCCGGCCCCTTCCTGGTCAGCCTGCTCGGCATCTCGCTGGGTGTCACCGATGCGCTCGCCAAGATCGGCACGTTCGTCGTGTTCGGACTGGGATTCGGGTTGCCGCTGGTGCTGCTGTCACTGCTCACGAGCATGCGCAGCCGCGAGCTGGTGCGCTGGATCACGGCCCACCACCGTGCGATCGAGGCCGTCTCCGGCGTGGTGCTGATCGTCCTCGGCATCGTCGATTTCGCCGACAAGTGGGCGTCCCTCAGCCTGACCCTGGGTATCTAGAGCGAGGCCGGCTGCTTGCGCTAGAGAGGGAGCACGACGGCCAGGATGCCGACGATGACACCGATCGCCAGGCCGGCCAGGATCATGCGCATCGCCCGCCAGCGGTCACGCGAACGGGCCGCGGCGTCCTCGATCCGATTGACCTTGCCGACCTGGTCGAAGTTGAAGACGCCCAGCGAGCCGAACGCTACGCAGAACTTGAGCGCCACCTGGAGGAAGGCGATGGCCGTGCCGGCGGCCGGTAGCGCCACGATGAAGCGAACGGGTGGCGCGACGGGCAGCACGATCACCACGGCCAGGGTGATGAGCGTCAGCGCGAGCCCGATCAGGGCGCCCTGCCGGCGCTTGGCGATCTCCGCCGGTCCGATGTTGCACACGCCAGCCTGATACGCCTGATCCGCTGGCGCAGGGCCGCCGGCCGGAACAGGGCCGCCGGCCGGAGCGGGCCCGTCGGCGCGGGACGCGCGTAGAAGAGTCATGCACCGATTGTGGACCTGCACTCCGATCAGTGCGCGCGGCGCGCCCGGATGAGAGTTGCCACCCCAACGCCCAGGCCAAATCCGGGCAGCGCCAGCGATATCAGCAACACTCCCAGCAGGAACTCCTTCAGGGCGGGCGTACGCGGACGAATTGACGCCATCGGGCCGATGCTCGGCCCGGAGCGATGTGCACGATCGACCCGCGACGCCGCGTCTAGCCCTCCGCGGGCGGCGGGCGGAGCGCGACGGCGGCGAAGCCGGCGAGCGAGATGACGGTCAGGATCGGAACGGCCGCCTTCGCCGCACGCTGCGGAAGGACCCATTCGAACATGGGCACCGGATCGCCGAGCCGGGCCTGGAACGGCCCGAACGGGCAATCGCCACGGCCGATGACCAAGGCTACGCCTTCCACGCTCAATAGCGCCATCGAGGCCGTCAGGAAGGCATCCCGCTGACGGCGTGCCGCCGACCGGTACACGTATGCCAGGCCAGCCAAGTTGAAGGCTCCCCACACACCATGGGCGACCCGAAACAGCCGTGCGCTCCAAGGCAGCTCGGACCAGCCGGCCACGTTGCTCACGCCGGCGTCAAGGTCGGCGCTGGCATCAACTCGCTGGCAATCGCGCCGGCCCAGTTCTCGATCTCGGCCCAGTCGCGGAAGTCACCGGCCGGCATCGCCCGTCGCGCGACACCGGGCATCAGGTGCTCCAGCATGCCGATGCGCGGCGCGCTCGGATCCCAGGCGCCAAAGAACACACACTCATCGCGCGGCCGTATTTCGCGCGCGAACTCCTCGAACTCGCGGGGCCTGGTCGACTGCAGCACGTCGTTGCCCTTGGCGTCGACCGCATCATTTCCCAGCGGGCCGCTGCTGAAGAGCCAGGTCGGGTGGTTGGCCAGGGTCGTGCGGTTGTGCTTTACGAACGATGACGCCGAGCCCAACCAGTGGGCGGCATAGGCGGCGCTGCCAATGACGAACGCGTCGAAGCCCTCCACCGACCGCGCCCGGTCGGTTGGCAGCAACGTGACCTGCAGCCCGCGCCGGTCGAGCGTCTGTGCCACTCGTTCGGCGATTTCGCGCGTGGCCCCGTGGCGCGTTGCGTAGGCGACGAGAACCTTCATCCCTCGCCTCCTTTCCGGTCCACGCTCGCGCACCGCCAGCCGTCACGACAGGGCGGGACGGCCTGTGCGCGCCACGCCGTTTGTCGCGTCGGCGGCAGGCAACGCGACGCTCACGGGCTTCAGCGCCAGGTCACGAGCTCATCCAGTGGCAGGCGCGCCTGACCGGGCGCCGACCTGGGTAGCCGCTCCTGTTCGGTGGGGTGCCCGATGGCCATAATCGTGCGCACAAAGCGCCCTTCGGGCAGGTCGAGCAGGCGCGCGACCTGCTCACGCACATCCGGCCGCACCCAGGTAATGCCCGCGCCGAGTCCGAGGATCGATGCCGCAATGAGCACGCGCTCGGCCACACGTCCGTCGTCGTAGGCGAGGCTCGAACGCTGAGTCTGGCTGTCGGGCAGGGTGATGACCAGGGCGGCGCTCGCGGTGCGCAGAGCCCGCGTTTGCGGATCGCCTGCGTCTGCGAGCCTGCGGATCAGCCCATGGTCGCGAAGGACGATGAACCGCCACGGCTGTGAGTTGGTGCTGCTGCCCGACCAGCGCGCCACGTTCGCGAGCGCACGCAGATCCTCGTCGCTCACGGCTTCGTTGGTGTATTGGCGGTATTGGCGCGTCCTGACAAGCGCGCGAACCCGATCGACTGCGGCTTCCATGGCCCCAGAGTGCCACACACTGACAGTCACGGTCGGCGGGGATACTAGATCGAACGCTGGTACGTCCTGAAGGTCCAGGTCGCCCAAGCGGTCGTCGCCATCGCCAGCACCGCGAGCCCGGCCAGGCGCGGCACGATGAATGACCAGTCGGGATCAGGCGATGCCAGCGCCGCGCGGCCCGCCTCGACGGCCCAGTTCACAGGGTTGACTGCGGCGACTGTGCGCAACCATTCGGGCGCCAGGTTAAGTGGCATGAAT
>CAZSWK010000046.1:0-5266 GCA_964610835.1 uncultured Anaerolineaceae bacterium
CTGCGCAACCACGACGAGCTGACGCTCGAGATGGTCACCGACGAAGAGCGCGACTACATGTATCGCGTCTATGCCCACGACCCGCAGATGCGCATCAACCTGGGCATCCGCCGCCGCCTCGCGCCACTGATGGCCAACAACCGGCGGCGGATCGAGCTGCTCAACGGACTGCTGTTCGCACTGCCCGGCACGCCGGTCCTCTACTACGGCGACGAGATCGGCATGGGCGACAACGTCTACCTCGGCGATCGCAACGGCGTGCGCACGCCCATGCAGTGGAGCAGCGACCGCAACGCGGGTTTCTCCGACGCCAACCGCCAGCGCCTGTACCTACCGGTGATCACCGATCCCGAGTACCACCACGAGGCGGTCAACGTCGAGGCCCAGCAGGCCAATCCCACCTCGCTGCTGTGGTGGATGAAGCGCCTCATCGCGCTGCGCAAGCACTACCGCGCCTTCGGCCGCGGCAGCCTCACGTTCCTGCACCCCGACAACCGGCGCATCGTCGCATTCGTGCGCGAGTACGAGGACGAACGGATCCTGGTCGTCGCCAACATGTCGCGCTTCGTCCAGTACGCCGATCTCGACCTGTCGGCCTACAGCGGGCTGGTGCCGGTCGAGATGTTCGGCCGGGTGGAGTTCCCGCGCATCGAGGATCGGCCGCTGTTCCTGACCCTCGGCCCGCACGCGTTCATCTGGTTCAGCCTGGAGGCGGAGCCTGGCCGGCCCGGCGGCGAGGCGCGTGCCACAGCCGACAACGCGGTCGTGCTGACCGCTGCGCCGGACCTCGACGCGCTCACGCGGGGCCGCGCGCGCGGGCGCTTGACGGCCATCCTGCCGGCGTACCTGCGCGCGCGGCGCTGGTTCCGCTCCAAGGCCCGCCGCATCAGTTCGGTCACTTTGCGCGATGCGATCCCCGTGCCGCTGGGCGGTGGCGAGCGCGAGGCGCGGTTGTGCATCTTCGACGTTGCCTACTCCGAAGGCGAGCCTGAGTCATACGTGTTGCCGCTCGCGCTGGCCACCGAGGAGGAGGCGGAGGCCATCCTCGACCGGGCGCCGCAGGCGATCGTGGCGCGCGTCGGCCCGGCTGCCGAAGAGTCCCAGTGGGTGCTCTACGACGCCCTGTACGACCCGGCATTCGCCTCTCAACTGCTCAATGCGATCGGCAGCCGGCGCCGCTTCGTGGGGCCGCGCGGTGAGGTCAACGCGACGCCGACGCGCGCCTACACGCGGCTGCGTGGCGCGCGTCGAGCGGGCCTCAGCGCGACCGTCGGACGCGCCGAGCAGAGCAACACGTCGATCAACTTCGGCGACCGGCTCATCCTGAAGGTCTTCCGGCGCCTGGAAACGGGCGCCAATCCCGATCTCGAGGTGGGCATGGCGCTCACCGAGCGGGGCTTCAAGAACGCGCCTGGCGTGGGCGGCTGGATGTCGTACCGCAGCGGCCGCGAGGAGCCGGCGGTGCTCGCGATCCTGCAGGAGTTCGTGCCCAACGAAGGCGATGTCTGGGAAGTCACCCTCGATGCGGTCAGCGACTACTACGAGCGCGCTGCGGCGACCGCAGAGCCGCCCGAGACGGCGAGCGCGACCATTGCCGAGATCCTCGCCGTCAGCCACGACGAACCGCCGCAGCTGGCCGCCGAGCAGATCGGCTCGTACCTCAACGTGGCACGCCTGCTCGGCCGGCGTACGGCCGAGCTCCATCGCGCGCTGGCGGGTGCCGGCGACGGACCAGCGTTCGCGCCGGAGCCGTTCACGGCCCTGTACCAGCGTTCGATCTTCCAGACGGTACGCAACCAGGCGACGGCCACGCTCAGCCTGCTCGGCCGGCGTGCTGCCGAGCTGGGGCCCGACGATCGCCTGCGCGCCACGGCGGCGCTCGGGTCGGCCGCCGATGTGCAGGCCATGGTCCGCCAGCTGACCGGCGGCCGAGTCTCGGGCGCACGCATCCGGACCCACGGCGACTTCCACGCCGGACAGGTGCTGTGGACCGGCCGCGATGTCGTGTTCATCGACTTCGAAGGCGAGCCCGGGCGGCCGCTGTCCGAGCGGCGACACAAGCGTCCGGCGCTGACCGACGTGGCGGGCATGCTGCGCTCGTTCCACTACGCGGCATACGGCACGCTGGTCAGCCCGCGCGTTGGCAGCGCCATTCGGCCGGAGGACGTAACGCGGCTCGAGCCGTGGGCTGCCATGTGGTACCGCTGGGTCGCGGCGGCCTTCCTGGGCGCATACCTGGACGAGGCGCAGGATCAGCCGTTCGTGCCCGCCAACCGCGAAGAACTGACCCGGCTGCTCGAGCTGTCGATGCTCCAGAAGGTGCTGTACGAGCTGGGCTATGAGCTGAACAACCGGCCCGACTGGGTGTCGATCCCGCTGCGCGGCCTGCTCGAGCTGCTCGGCCGCGATGCCCCGCCACCGGAGAGCTGACCGAGCGCGTGCCCTAGAACGGCGGCCAGGGCACCGCCGGGCGGAACGGGTCGGGTTGCGGAAAGCGGCCACTGGTCAGCAGTCGCTCGGCCCGCTCGGCAGTAGCTCGCACTTCGCGCCGCGTCAGCAGCTCGCGCAGCTCGGCGCCGAGCTCACCGTCGAGTGCGCTGCAGACTCGGCTCACGACCGACAGTTCCGCGTCTGACAGGCGCTGGCCACGCCACGCCCAGAGCACGGTCCTGAGTTTGGGCTCGGCGGCGAAGCAGATCCCGTGGTCGACACCGAAGACATGGCCGCCGGCGACCGGCAACAGGTGGCCCGCCTTGCGGTCGGCGTTGTTGGTCAGCGCGTCGAAGACACACATGGTGCGCAGGCGCGTGTCGCCGCCGGTGACCATGGCCACGATGTCGGAGGCCTCGTCGACTTCGACCCATAGCTGGACCATGCCTTCGCCGAGCGGCCCGGTGCGCATCACCGTGGGCGGCACGAGGTCCCAGCCCGTGTACTGCGAAAGCAGGTAAGCAGCCACCTCGCGCCGGGCCAGGGTGCCGTGCGGGAAATCGTCCAGCGGCCGTTCGCCGCGAACCGGTTTGTAGACGCACACCAGCTCGCCGTCGGGCGCGTCCGCGAGGGCAACGCGCGCCAGGAAAGTGGCGTTCGATGCGCCCGGCAGGCGGCCGATGAGGTCGAGCTCTCCCTGCCGCAGGGCCTCGAGCACGCCCTGTCCGCCGGGTTCGTCGAACATCGACGAGGTCAGTTGGCGTACCCGTTGCGGCGTGCGCAGAAGTGGCCGGTCGGCTCGAGCGGCTCACCGCAGTTGGGACACGGTGGCCGCCCGGCCTGGACGACTGCTACCGCGCCCGACGCAAAGGCGAGCGCCGCCTCCGGCTCGAGCTGCACGCGCACCACGTCATGCCCTTCCAGCACGTCGGCCGGCGACAACGCCGCGACCACCGGCTCGTCGTCATCATCATCGTCAGCGTCATCGTCGGCGTCGTCATCCGATATCTGGCGCGCCTCGATGACCACTCGCTGCTGATCGCCGTCCCAGCCCAGGCTGAGCGTGCCCACCCGAAATTCCTCGACGACCGGTTCGGTCAGCGCCGGTGGCGGGCTGATCGTCTGGTCGGCCAACTTGAGGCCGTCCTCGCGCAGGGCCACCAGCAGCATCGCGACTCGTTCCGCCAGCACGGCCACCTGGACTTTCTCGAGCGCCACCGACACGACGCGCTCGCCCTGGCTGGCCTGCAGGAAGAACGTGCGCTGGCCGGGCTGGCCCAGCGCGCCGCAGATGAAACGGTCCGGTTGATCGAACGAGAAAACGCGTTTCGGCATGAGGCCGATGACTCTAATACCCTTTCGCCCATGCAGTTCAAGACAGTCAACACGGCTCCGGCAGAGGGCCTCGACGCCGTGGTCGTGCCCGTGTTCAGGGATGGCGAGGGCGCCGAGCCACGAGCGGCCGCCGGCGCCTCCGGTGAGCTACGCCAGCAGGCCGAGTGGCTGGCTCGCGAGGCGGGTGCGGGCAAGCTCTTCAATGCGAGCGCCCACCTGGAATCGGGCGGTGAAGGCGGGAGCACCTGGCGGCTGGTCGTGGTCGAGGCCGGCAGGTCGGATGCCTTCGACGTCGAACGGTCATGGCAGGTGGTGAGTGCCGGCGTGAGGGCGCTGTGGGGCTCGAAGGCCGGTCGCTTGGGTGTATGCCTCGAGACCGCCGGCATCGGTATCGCGGCCGCCGTCCAGAGCGCCGTGGAGGGCGTGCTCTTCGCAATGTGGGACCCGCGGACCTACCGCACGGGCGGCGACCAGGACCCGCTGCCGCCGCTGGACGAGGTGCTGCTGGTGGTGGGCGACGAGGCGCATGGCGCCGAAGCGGCTCACGCGGCCATAGCGCGCGGTGAGGCTGTCGGCGAAGCCGTCAACTGGGCACGCGCCCGGTCGAACGAGCCGGCCAACCGGATGACGCCGACGGACCTCGCGGCCGCCGCACAGGATCTGGCGGCGACGCACAGCCTTGAGTTCGCGGTGATCGAGGAGGACGAGGCCGCGCGCATAGGCATGGGCAGCTACCTCTCGGTCGCGCGCGGCAGCGACGAGCCGGCCAAGTTCATCGTGCTGCGCTATCGCGGACGCGACGCCGGCGGCTACGACCTGGCGCTGGTGGGCAAGGGCATCACCTTCGACTCGGGCGGCATCTCCATCAAGGGTTCCCAGGACATGCACCTGATGAAACACGACATGGCCGGCGCCGCGGCCGTGCTCGGCAGCATGGGCGCCATCGCCCGGCTGGGCCTGCCGCTCAATGTCATCTGCGTCGCGCCCGCGACCGAGAACCTGCCCGGCGGTCATGCCACCAAACCGGGCGACGTGTTCACCAGTCTGTCGGGCAAGACGGTCGAGGTGATCAACACCGACGCGGAGGGCCGGCTGGTGCTGCTCGACGGCGTCGCCTACGTGCAGCGCGAGGGCGCGGCACGCGTCGTCGATGTGGCCACGCTGACCGGCGCGATACGCGTCGCCCTGGGCCGCCACTACACGGGTGTCTTCGGACGCCCCGACGCTTTCCTCGAGCAGGTCAGGCGGGCGGGTGCGCGGGCCGGCGAGCGGATGTGGCCGATGCCGCTGTCGGACGAATTTCGCGAGGACATGAAGAGCGATATCGCCGATCTGCGCAACAGCGGTGGCCGGCTCGGTGGCGCCAGCCTGGGTGCCGCCTTCATCGACGCCGCGATCGAGCCGGACACCGAATGGGCGCACCTCGACATCGCCAGTACGGCGTGGTACGAGGAGGAGCGCAGCTTCTCGCCAAAAGGCTCGCAGGGGTCGCCTGTCAGGA
>CAZSWK010000046.1:5276-12857 GCA_964610835.1 uncultured Anaerolineaceae bacterium
TTGTCGAATTGGCGAGTAGCATCGCTGGCAAAGACCACTAGCTGTGTTGCACACCCCACGTATGCGCACGATGTCGCGTTGGTGAAGAAAATGCCACTCGTCGATTGCCAGCGCGCAATCAACGCGAGTGACCATGGGCGGCGGCGCCCATTGCCCGCCGGGGAGGGTCAATCGGACACGGGTCGGGCTGCCGACCGTGGAATGTCAAAGTCGAGGAGTCTTGTCGAGATGCGCTTTCTGCGTGCCGGTCTTGCGGCGGCACTGATCCTGGTCGGCCTTGTGCCGGCGGTCGCAGTTGCCCAAACGCCGCTGCAGCTCACCACCCCGTTCCCCGCAGTTGTCGCGGATCCCGGGGGCACGGCGCGGTTCACCGTGACCGTGACTACCGAAACGCCCGAGCGCGTCGACCTGTCGGTCGCCAACGCGCCGAGCGACTGGACCACCAACCTGCGCGGGGGTGGCTCGACCATCTCGGCCGTGTATACGAGCTCGCAGCCCCTGGCCAGCGGCCAGACTGCGCCCGCAGCACCCACGGCCCAGTTCGATGTCGAAGTCCAGATCCCCGACAGTGCGACGCCGGGTGCCAACAAGGTGGTCGTCAACGCCCAGGGCGCCAGCGGCGCGTCGAGCAGCCTTGAGCTCGACATCACCATCCAGGCCGTGCAGGCCGGTGCGGTTACCTTCACGTCCCAGTTCCCCTCGCAGCAGGGCGCCACGAGCACCAACTTCCGCTTCGAGGCCAACCTGCACAACGGCACCAACGAGCAGCTGTCGTTCAACTTCCAGATCGACGCGCCCACCGGGTGGACCGTGACCGCCCAGCCGTCGGGTTCGACCCAGGCCGTCACTGCCGTGGTCAACGCGGGCAGCACCTCGACCATCGTGGTCAACGCCACGGCACCCAGCTCCACCGCCGCCGGCAGCTACCCCATCAACATCACCGCGGTTGGTGGGCCGCAACCGGTCCAGGTGCAGCTGACGGTGCAGATCACGGGCAGCTACTCCATGACCGTGGCCACGTCCGACCAGCGCCTCAACGCGGATGTCAATGCCGGCGGCACGACGACCCTGACGCTGGTGGTTACCAACACCGGCACCGCGGATCTCAGCAACGTCACGATGGCATCCACGCCGCCATCGGGCTGGACGGTGACGTTCCCGGACATCCAGAACGACACCATCCCATCGATCCCGGCCAAAAACTCGGTCAACGTGACGGCGCAGATACAGGCGCCCTCTAACGCGGTTGCCGGCGACTACGTCGTCACCCTGCGCGGAAGCAGCACGGACGGCAACTCGAGCGACAGCATCGACATCCGGACCACCGTTACGACCTCCGCCCTCGGCGGCCTGCTCGGCATAGCGGTGCTGGTCCTGGTGGCCGTCGGCCTGTTCCTCGTCTTCCAGCGCTATGGCCGTCGCTGAACCGGCCGAGGCGGCCAACCAGCCGCACTCACGACGCGACGCGGCGACGGATGGCGTTCCGGCCATCCGCACCCGCGGACTGACCAAGCGCTACGGCACCTTCATCGCGGTTGATCGGCTGGACCTGTCGGTGCGCCATGGCGAGGTGTTCGGCCTGCTGGGACCCAACGGCGCCGGCAAGACGACGACGATCCTGATGCTGCTGGGGCTGTCGGAGCCGACATCCGGCACGGCGCGCGTGCTCGATTTGGATCCCGCGCGCAACCCGCTGGCAGTCAAGCGCCAGGTGGGCTACCTGCCCGACAACGTGGGTTTCTACGGCGGGATGACCGGCCGCCAGAACCTGCGCTACACGGCACGCCTGAATGCCATCGACAAGAAGATCGCCGCGGAGCGCATCGAGTACCTGCTCGATCGCGTCGGCCTGACCGACGCGGGCGACCTCGAGGTCGACAAGTACTCGCGTGGCATGCGCCAGCGACTCGGCCTGGCCGACGTGCTGGTCAAGGATCCGTCCATCGTCGTTCTCGATGAGCCGACGACGGCCATCGATCCCGCCGGTGTTGTCGAGGTCCTCGAGCTGGTCCGGCAACTGGCACGCGACGGTGCCGCAGTCCTGCTGGCCAGCCACCTGCTGCACCAGGTGCAGCAGGTGTGCGATCGCGTCGGCATCTTCGTGGCCGGCAAACTGGTCGCCCATGGGCCGATGGACAAGCTGGCCGGACAGATGGGCCACGGTCCGCTGCAGATCGAGGTCTCGATCGCTCCACCGCTCGACGCGGCACGGCCGATCATCGAGAAGGTTCGCGGCGTGATCTCGGTCGAGCCGGACGAGCGCGACCCGCGTCTGCTGGTCATTCACGCGGAGCGCGACATACGCGCCGATGTCGCCCGCGCACTGGTCGAGGGTGGCCATCCACCCGCTCACCTGCGGCGTCGCGGCGACGAGCTCGACGAAATCTACCGGCGCTATTTCTCGAGTGGCGAGGAGCCCGAGCAGGAGCTGCCGCTGTGACCGGTGAAACGCGCGCCGTGCGCCGGCAGGACTCCCGCGGCCGGCGCCGCAAGCGTGTGCCCACGCGGCCCGACCAGCAGCAGCCACGCCAGCCGGCCGAGCGGGCTGCCCCGGCGGTCGAAGTGCCGCGTGAGCTGCGCGGCGGCTGGCGGGTAATCGCCGGCAAGGAGTTCACCGACCACATCCTGAGCTGGCGCTTCCTGATCCTGACCATCCTGGTCGGGCTGGCCGCGGCGGCGGCCGTGTACTCGACAGCGGGCAACATCAAGAACGTTGCGTCGCAGGCCACGGGCACTCCGTCCCTCTTTCTGTACCTCTTCTTCTATCAGCCTTCGTCAGGCGGTGCGCTGCCCACGTTCGTGTTCTTCGTGACTCTGCTCGGGCCATTGCTGGGCATTGCCTTCGGCTTCGACGCGATCAACGGTGAGCGCGTGGAGGGCACGCTGCCGCGGTTGATCTCGCAGCCGGTCCACCGCGACGACATCATCAATGGCAAGTTCGTCGCCGGCCTGTCCGCGATCGGCGTGGCGTTCGTCGCCATCGCCGCCGTGGTGGCCGCGGTGGGGATCCTGCAGCTGGGCATCCTGCCCGCGCCGGAGGATGTGGCTCGCCTGATCGTGTGGGTGATCCTGGCCATCGCCTACGTTGGCGTCTGGCTGGCCCTCGCGCTGCTGTGCTCCGTCGTCTTTCGCCGCGCAGCCACTTCCGCGATCGCTGCCATCTCGATCTGGCTGCTGCTCACCTTGTTCGCCAGTCTCCTGGTACAGCTGATCGTCGGTGCGATCTCGCCGCTGCCCACCAACCCGTCGGTCGACCAACAGGTGGCCAATGTTGCGCTGCAGCAGAACCTCGCGCGCATCTCGCCGACCGAGCTGTTCACCGAGGTGACCCAGGCGGTCCTCAACCCCACTGTCCAGACTTTCGACATCTCGTCGCTGCTGCGCCTCAATACAGAAGTGCGCGCCATCCCGTCGGTGCTGACGCTTGATCAGAGCCTGCTCGTCGTCTGGCCGGAGGTCGTGGCACTGATTGCGGTGATGGCGGTGTTGTTTGCGCTTGCCTACGTTTCGTTCATGCGCCAGGAGGTCCGCGCGTAACAGGCCGCGCTATGCTCCGCGCATGAAGGGCGATCGCGTAGAGGCAGTGGTCGACACTGGCCGGGGCACGCAGACGTTCGAAATCGTGGCTCGTCGGGCGGGCAGGCGGATCGAGATAACCACCGCTCGCGGGGTCGTCGAGGTGACCGAGGTCACCCGCTCCGGCACGCCGGTCCGCACCGGCCGATTCATGGCGAACCGGCTGGTTGCCCTGGTCGAGCATCCCGCGCTCGAGGGCGACGGCGCGGGCGTAGAGGTGGAGACGCGGCGACGCATGGGCGGCGAGCGGGACGGCGCCCAGGGCCGTTCGCGCACGCCGGACCAGGCGGCCTCGCCCCGCCAGCTGACCGTGCTGGGCGACGACCAGGACGAGCTTCCCGACGACGGCGCGTAGAGGCGCGCCCCGCCGGTCCGCTGGCGAGGGCTGGGGCGCCGCCGCGCGCGCGTTTCTGATGGCCACGCTGATCGTGGCTGGACTGGCCGTTGCAGCGTGCACCGGGCCGGCCACGTCGGACACCATCACGCTTTACACCTCGGTTACCCAGGACACCGTTGACGCCGTGCTCGGTGCCCTCGCGGAGGTTCACCCGGAGCTGCACGTAAACGTCTTTCGTGCGCCCACCGGCCAGCTCGATGCCCGCATCGCGGCCGAACAGCGCTCGGGCGGCGTGCAGGCCGACGTGCTCTGGGCGACCGACCCACTGTCGACCGAGTCGTACGCCGCGCAGGGCCTGCTCAGGCCGCTTTCGAGCGACGCTTTGTCCGTTGTCCCGGCGCAATACCGCAGCGACAACTTCGTCGGTACCCGCCTGCTCAACCTGGTGCTCGTTGCGCACGCCGGGTTGGCACCGCAGCCGGCGGCCTGGCATGACCTGACCGACGCCGCGTACCGGGATGACGTAGCGCTGCCCGACCCCGCGTTTGCCGGCTCGGCCTTCGCCGCGCTTGGATATTTCGCGTCGGCACCTGGCTACGGGATGGACTTCTACCGGCAGCTGAAGGCCAACGGGGCGGTGCAGCTGCAGGCAGTCGGCGACGTGATCACCAATGTCGCCAACGGCACGCAGAGCGTGGGCATCAGCCTCGACAAGTCGGTCCGCGACGCGCTCGACAAGGGCTCGCCGATCACGCTGATCTGGCCGCAGCCGGGCGCCATCGCCGTGTACAGCCCGGCCGCCATCTTCAGATCGAGCCGCAACCCGGCCGCGGCCGCGACGTTCGTTGACTTCCTGGTCTCGGTAGCGGCACAGACGGCCATCGCCGGCACCGGCTGGCAACCGGTGCGCAGTGACGTGCCGTGGGACAAGTCCGGCCCCGCACTCGACGTCGACTGGGCGCAGGTCTTCGGCCAGCAACAGCAGCTGCTCGACCAGTACCGGGTCATCTTCGGCCAGTAAGCTGGCCCCATGAGCAATCGGCCGGCGCTGGGCGGACTCGCGCTGGCGGTGGGATTGCTCGTGCTCGTGCCGCTGGCGGCGCTGGTGGGCACGGCGCTTGACATCGGCGCAGCCGACCTCGCCGCCGGCTTGGGGTCAACCGGCGGGCCGGTGCTCAACACGGTCGTAACCGGCGTCGCGGGCACGCTGGTGGCGGTTGTGGCCGGCAGCGCGTTCGCCGTGTTGACCGAGCGCGTGGACTTTGCCGGCCGCCGCCTGCTGCGCGTGATGATGCTGGTCGGCCTGATCGTGCCCGGTTATGTCTCGGGCATCGCCTGGTTGAACGCCTACGGCCCGGCCGGCATCAGCGACCGTGCCCTGGGCGTTCAACTGCCCGGTCTCCAGGGCCCACTCGGCATCAGCCTGGTGCTCGGCGCCGAGGCCGCGCCGCTCGTCTTTCTGCTCGTCGCCGCCGGGTTGGCGACGCGCGCCGAGCCCGATCTCGAGCGTGCTGCGCGCGCGTCGGGCGCGAGCGCGTGGACTGCCTTCCGCACGATCAGCCTGCCGCTGCTCGCGCCGGTGATCGGTGGCGCCACGGCGATTGCCTTCGTGCTCAGCGTGACCGCCTTCGGCGCGCCGGCCGTGCTGGGCATTCCCGCCGGTTTCGGCACCATGACCACGCGCATCTACCGCGACCTTTCCTTCGCCGCCGACCCGCTCGCGTTCGGCCGCGCGATCACCCTCGCCGTCCTGCTCGCCGTCGCGGCCAGTGTCGTCGCCGCGCTCGCCGGCTGGCTGCTGGCACCCGCCCGGGCACGCCGTTCCGGTGTACCGGGCGGACCCTCGGCCGTGGCGGTGCCGCGCATGGGCAGCGGCCGGCTCGCGACGGCCGTGGTAGCCGCGCTGGCCTGGGCCCTCGTGCTGCTGGCGGTGATCGTGCCGCTCGTCGCCCTGGTGCTTACGGCACTGACCCGCGCAGTGGGTCTGCCGCCGACTCCCGACAACTGGACGCTGGCCAACTTCAACACCGTGCTCGACACGCACGCCTGGGCGGCCTTCGGCAACAGCCTGGTGCTGGGTGCACTCGCCGCCGGCGGCGCGGTGTTGCTGGCCGTGCTCGGCCTCGTCGCGGTGCGCGGTCGCGCGCGGGGAGTGGCAGCGGCGCTGGTCGGGCTCTCGTTCGCCATTCCCGGCTCGACCCTGGCGGCGGCGGTGCTGATCGCCTACGGACCGCTGCTGCGCGACACGCTGGTGATCATCCTGGTCGCCTACCTGGCCAAGTTCTGGGTGCTCGCCTTCCGGCCGCTGAGCGCCGCGCTCGAGGCGCTGGCCGCGGACTTCGGCCGGGCGGCGCGCGCTTCGGGTGCCGACGCGCTGACCGCGGCGCGCACCATCATCCTGCCGCTGCTGTGGCCCTCGCTCGCGGCCAGTGCCGTCCTGGTGTTCATGTTCGCGCTGCACGAGCTGACCATGTCGAGCCTGCTCTACGGCCCCACCTCGGCCACGCTCGCGGTGGTGGTGCTCAACCTGCAGCAGCTGGGGGATCCCACCCAGACCGCGGCGCTGGCCGTGCTGGTGACCCTGCTCGTGGCGCTGGTCAGCCTGCCGCTCGCCGGGCGCCTGGGCGCCTTCGCCAGCGCCAGGTGGCGCGGATGAGCGACCAGTCCCAGTCGTCGCCCGTGCTCGATTGCCGCGGTGTGAGCGTCGCCTACGACGGCACGCCGGTCGTCGACCGCGTCGACCTGGGGATCGGCGCGGGCGAGACCCTCGCCCTGCTTGGCCCATCGGGCTCGGGCAAGACGACCATGCTCTACGCGATCGCGGGCTTCCTGCCACTCAGCGCGGGGGAGCTGTGGCTCGCTGGCCGCCGAGTGGCGACCCGCGACGGCGGCGAGCCGCCCGAGCGACGACCGGTGGCGATGGTCTTCCAGCACTATGGCCTGTGGCCGCATCTCGATGCCCTCGAGACGGTTGCGTACCCACTGCGCCGCGCGCAAATATCGGGCAACGAGGCACGCCGGCAGGCCCGTGGCTACCTGGAGCAGATGCACGTCGATCACCTGGCCAACCGCCGGCCGGCCGAGCTGTCCGGTGGCGAGCAGCAGCGCGTCGGGCTCGCCCGGGCGCTGGCCCGCCGGCCGGCCGTCTACCTGCTCGACGAGCCGACAGCGCACCTCGACACCGCGCTCAAGGCCGAGTTGCAGGACGAGCTGGCCAGGCGGCGCAGCGTCGAACGCGCGGCCGCGATCATCGCCACGCACGACGTCGACGAGGCGCTTGCCCTGGCTGATCGGGTGGCCCTGCTGCGTGCCGGCCGCATCGTCCAGAGCGGCACGCCGACGGAGGTCTACGAGCGGCCGGTGGACGAGTGGGCGGCCCGCCTCACCGGGCCGGCATCGTTCATCGAGCGTGACGGCAGGCGGCTGATGGTGCGCCCCGACTGGGTGATGCCCGGCGGCGACCTTCACGTGACTGTGGAGGCCGTGCGCTATCGCGGCAGCCACACCGACTACACGCTGGCCGCGGGCAACGACAGGCTGCTGGCGCGCTGGCCGGGGCCGCCGCGCCACGAGGTCGGGGCGAGAATCAGCGTGGGCCTGACGTCCACGTACCGGCTGCCGCCGAGCGACGACCGCTAGCACGGGATGCATCCCGCCGGGAGGGCGCA
>CAZSWK010000046.1:12957-18895 GCA_964610835.1 uncultured Anaerolineaceae bacterium
GGAGGGCGCATCTGGTCTAACTGGCCCAGGGCGCGCGTTATGTCACCTCTGCGGCCCGGTCCGGACCTGGGTCCGCGCTGCCGGCCCGCCTGATCCGAGCGTGGGCACGAATGCTGCGCTCCCATTTGACGGCGGAATCCGTGCTCGGTCCGGGCACCAACGGCCTCGGCCATGGCGCCAAGGTGCTTAACGCGCGCCTGGCGAGAGTTTGACCAGACATGCTTATCCGATTCGGTAAGGCGACCACAGGATGTGGTAGATCGGATCGGCGAACGAGGGCGTGCCAGCTGTTAGCGACCGCGCCGTCTGGGTTGGCAGAGTAGAGGTTGGCCGGCCCGGCCCGCCGCGCCACGAGGTCGGAACGCGGGTTCGGGTGGGCCTGATGTCCACGTACCGGCTGCCGCCGAGCGACGACCGTTGGCGCAAGGCACGCAACGCGCCAGACACGGCCAGATGAACCGCGGCTAGGGGTCGGTCGGCCCTACGAGCGGCCGTCAACCGCGGCCATGCTTCCAGGGAAAGATCCGAAAGGAGGCACATATGGCCACCGAGCTTCTGGTCAGGTCTGCTCAACCGGGCGCACCGACTGCCACGACGAACGCGCTGGCGCGCCTGCTGGCCGACACCTACGTGCTGTACGTCAAGACGCACGGCTATCACTGGAACGTCACCGGTCCGCGGTTCGCCCAGTTGCACGCGATGTTCGAGACCCAGTACCTCGAGGAGTTCGAGGCCGTCGACGAGATCGCGGAGCGCATGCGCGCGCTGGGCGTCATGGCACCCGGCTCGCAGCGTCAGTTCCTGGCCCTGGCCACGCTCGCCGAGCAGGGCGAGGGCGTTCCCGACGCAACGGAGATGGTCCGTCAGCTGGCGGCCGACCACGAGTCGGTGATCGCCACGGCCCAGAGCGTGCTCAGGGCTGCCGAAGCGGCCGAGGACGCGGCGACGGTCGATCTGGCTACGCGGCGCCTGGCCGTGCACCAGAAGACGCTCTGGATGCTGCGCGCCTCACTCTGAACGCGCGCTGATAACCCAAGAACCGGGAGACGCATCTATGGTTGCCACCGTGGCCGAGCCGTTCCAGAAGAGCCGCGTGCCGGACAAGGCGTCTGACGTCCTCCGCGCCTCACGCCATCCGCTCGATCCACTCTTCCGGCCGGCCTCGGTGGCGGTCATCGGCGCGACCGAAAAACAGGGCAGCGTCGGCCGCACCGTGCTCTGGAACCTGATCAGCAGCCCGTTCGGCGGCACTGTCCTGCCCGTCAACCCCAAGCGCTCGAACGTGCTCGGGGTGCGCGCCTATCCCAGCCTGGCTGACATCGACGAGCCGGTCGAGCTGGCGGTCATCGTCACCCCGGCGCCGAGCGTGCCCGACGTGATGGAGGAGTGCGCCGCAGCGGGCGTCAAGGGCGTGATCATCATTTCCGCCGGCTTCCGCGAGATCGGTCCGGAAGGGGAGGAGCTGGAGCGGCGCATCCTCGCCCAGGCGCGCGAGGCGCGCATCCGCGTCATCGGCCCCAACTGCCTGGGCGTCATGAATCCCATCGGCGGCATGAACGCGACGTTCGCGGCGGGCATGGCCGCGCCGGGGTCGGTCGGCTTCGTCAGCCAGAGCGGCGCGTTGCTGACCGCAGTGCTCGACTGGAGCGCGCGCGAGGGCGTCGGCTTCAGCTCCGTCGTGTCGCTCGGCTCGATGCTCGACGTCGGCTGGGGCGACGTCATCTACTACCTGGGTGACGACCCGCACACGCAATCGATCCTGATCTACATGGAGACGATCGGCGACGCGCGCGCCTTCCTGTCCGCCGCACGCGAGGTGGCGCTGACCAAGCCGATCGTGGTCATCAAGCCCGGGCGCACCGCGGAGGCGGCCAAGGCGGCGGCGTCGCACACCGGCTCACTGACCGGCTCGGACGAAGTGCTCGAGGCCGCCTTCCGGCGCGTGGGCGTGCTGCGCGTCGAGAACATCGCCGACCTGTTCGGCATTGCCGAGGTACTGGCCAAGCAGCCGCGGCCCAAAGGCCCGAACCTGACCGTGCTGACCAACGCCGGCGGGCCCGGGGTGCTCGCGACCGATGCCCTGATCACCGGCGGCGGACGCCTGACGCCACTGTCCGACGAGACGATGGCCGCCTACAACGAGGTGCTGCCCAGCGTCTGGAGCCACAACAACCCGGTCGACATCATCGGCGATGCGCCGCCCGAGAGGTATGCCAAGGCGCTCGAGATCGCGGCCGCCGATCCGGCCGCGGACGGCATGCTGGTGGTGCTCACACCGCAGGCGATGACCGACCCCACCGCGACGGCGCGCGAGCTGGTGCCCTATGCCCACACCGCCGGCAAACCGGTGCTCGCCTCATGGATGGGCGGGCGCGACATCGAGGATGGTGCCGACATACTGCGCGGAGCCGGCATTCCCACCTTCGACTATCCCGACACGGCAGCGCGGATGTTCAACTACCTGTGGCGCTCATCCGAGAACGTGCGCGCGCTGTACGAGACGCCCACCCTGGCCGAGGGCGGCGACGGCATGTGCATGGACCGCGCGGTCGCGAAGCGGGTCATCGACGGTGCGCTGCGCGAGGGACGTACGCTGCTGACCGAGGTCGAGTCCAAGCAGGTGCTTGCCGCGTACTGTGTGCCGATCACCGAGACGCGCGTGGCGACCGACCTCGACGCGGCCGTGGCGGCGGCCGACGCGATCGGCTACCCGGTCGTGGTGAAGCTGCACAGCCACACCATCAGCCACAAGACGGATGTCGGTGGCGTCCAGCTCAACCTGGTCGACGCCGCCGCCGTGCGCGCCGCCTTCGAGTCGATCCAGGCGGCCGTGACGGACAAGCGCGGCGCCGAGCACTTCGAGGGTGTCACCGTCCAGCCGATGATCAATTACACCGGTTACGAGCTGATCATCGGCTCGTCGACCGACGCGCAGTTCGGGCCCGTCCTGCTGTTCGGCACGGGTGGCCAGCTGGTCGAGCTCTTCCGCGACCGGGCGCTGGCCCTGCCGCCACTGACTACCACGCTGGCGCGGCGGATGATCGAGCGCACCAAGATCTCGACCGCGCTGGCCGGCATTCGCGGGCGGGCCGCCATCGACACGGCGGCGCTGGAGGAGTTGCTGGTGCGCTTCAGCCTGCTCGTCGCCGAGCAGCGCCGCATCGCCGAGATCGACATCAACCCGCTGCTCGCCTCGCCCGAGCGACTTATCGCGCTCGACGCGCGGATCGTGCTTCACCCGCCAGAGGTGCCCGACGCAGAACTGCCGAGACTGGCGATCCGGCCCTACCCGTCGCAGTACGTTGCCAGCTGGACGGCACGCGACGGCGCCACCTTCCTGATCAGGCCGATCAGGCCGGAGGACGAGCCGCTGCTGGTCAAGTTCCACGCGCAGCTGACCGAGGAGACCGTCTACTCACGCTACTTCGAGCACCTGGGCCTCTCGCAGCGCACGGCGCACGAGCGCCTCACGCGCGTGTGCTTCAACGACTACGACCGCGAGATCGCTCTGGTGGTGGAGGGGCAGGACCCGTCGGGCGAGGCTCAGATCGTCGCCGTTGGACGGCTCTCGAAGGCGCACGCCGTTCCGGAGGCGGAGTTCGCGGTGCTCGTCGGTGATCCGTGGCAGCACAAGGGCCTGGGCGCCGAGCTCCTGCGCCGGTTGGTCGAGATCGGCCGCGACGAGGGCCTGCACAGGATCTACGCCGAGATACTGCCCAACAACATGGCCATGCGCAGGACAGCCCAGAAGGTTGGTTTTGAGCTGAGCGAGCAGCCGGGAGACCCGACTGCTCGCGCCGAACTCTCGCTCTAGGGAATCGCGGTCAGCCAGCCGGCGTTCGGCACGCCGACGCCGGTCACGTCGTCCCAGCCGGAACTGACCTGCAGGCTGCTGTCCTCGTTGAAGGTACGTACCGAGTAGACGACGCCCTGCGTGGTGTCGACACCGTTGACATAGTCGGCGCGCACGTTGCCGGCGTCGGGCGGGCTGCCCGCTACGTCCGTGAACGCGCCGAGATTGCCGTAGATGATCGGGTTGAGCAGGCCGGCGCCGCTGCCCGCAGCCTGCAGGGCCAGTGCGGTCATGCCCGCGAACAAGGGCGATGAAAGGCTGGTACCGCCGATGCGGTACTCGTCGTACTTGACGCCGCCCTTGGGAAAGCGCTGGGTCTCACCCACGAGCATGCCGGTGGTCGGATCGCCGACCATGGCCACGTCGGGCACCTGGCGGGCACCGCCTGGCGCGATGCCGGCCTGGTAGGCGGGCTGATCGAACAGGGCCGAGGAGCCGCCGCCCGAGCCGTAGTAGTAGGTGCCGTCGCCCCAACTCGTGCCGCCGGCCGCCAGGCCGTGGCGAACGGTGCCCCAGCCGGTCTCGAACAGCCGGTTGCCGGTGCTGCCGATGGCGATCGAGGTGCCACCCACGGCCGTCACGTACGGATCCGAGGCGGGGTAGTCGACCTGCTTGGTGCCCGTCGCGGCCAGCTCGTCGCCGTCGTCGCCGGACGAGAACATGAAGGTCATCCCTTCCGTGGCGCCCTGCAGGAAGATCGCCTCGTAGGCGGCCACGCTGTCAGGCGTCGAGTTGGCCTCGTAGTCGTCCCACGAGTTGGTGACCAGCTGCGCCGTGCCGTCGTGGACGACCTGGCCCAGCGTGTCGAGGAGATCCTTATCGAAGCAGCTCGCGGCTGCGTAGTAGTGGATGTTGGCGCCCTGCGCCATGGCGTGCACCGCCTCGACGTCGAGCGTCTCTTCACCCCACCAGCCGTTGGCGCCGCAGACGCCCTCGTGGGTGTAGTGATGGGGCACGGTCTGGGTGAGCTGCCCCGGCGCGTAGGCTCGATCGCCATTGCGCTGTGCGTAGATGGCCGCGTCCGACGCGATCGACGGCGATGCGTAGGCATCGGTGATCGCGACGGTCACCCCGGTGCCGTCGAGTGAGGTGCTGCCCTCGTAGGCAGAACGAAGTTGCGTACCGGTGTAGCCGCACACGGCATAGGGCAGTGTGGCGCTGTCGTACTGTGGCAGCGGCGTGGTGCCGTCTGCCTCAGCAGATGCCGCGAGCTGGCCGTAGTAGTCGGAGCACGGGCGGGCGTTACGGTAGCCGGCCGGCTGGGAGACGCGCGGTGCGCTCGCGGGCGTGACCATGTGCGGCGTGGTGTCCAGCCCCGACACGGTCAGGACGAAGGATGCCAGGGACGCCGGGATCGACACAGCCGATGTCGGCGCCTGGACGACCTGCCCGTTGTGGCGGTAACGGTTGATGCGCGTGCCGAACGCCCGCTGCGCGGCGGCCACGTGACCCTTGATGGCGATGTAGCGGTTGCCGGTGCCGACGCCGGTGACCTTGAGGCCCGCTCTCCTCAGGTAGGCCGAGACCAAATGGACCGTTCGGTCGGTTGGCCCGAAACGTTGCTGGTACTGCGCCGGAGTGAGGAACTTGTGGTAGCTGGGATTGCCCGGTGTCGCCATCGCTGTCGCCAGCTGGGCGAGTGCAGCCAGGCCGCCCACCGGGGCGAGGTAGACGCGCGCGTTGACCGCCGCGGAGCGCGACGCGTGACCCAGGTTGACCGCCTGAGCGGTCCACAGTGGTTTGGTGTTGGCGATGACCTGAGACGGCGACGCCGCCCCGGCACCGGGAGCCAGGACGGCAAGCAGCAACATCCCGGCGACGACTGACAGCACGACGTCGCGCTTCACGGCAACCTCCTCTTGGTTGACCTGTCGTGGGTCCGATCAGGGTCAGAATCCGAGTTTACGGCGATGTCGGTGCTGTGCGGACCAGTGCCGGGGGCTTAAAGGGGCACAACCGGTGCCCGGATGCACCGGCTGCAGTGGTTCTGTGAGCTGTGTTGAGAGGCTGGGGCCCGGGGCCGTGGGCCCGCTGATCCCGCCCACCGCGGCCCACAGGCGACAAAATTATCGCAGCCCCGCCCCG
>CAZSWK010000047.1:0-18871 GCA_964610835.1 uncultured Anaerolineaceae bacterium
ACTTCCGTCTTCGAATACTCGTGCTCCGAAATGATACTGTCAAACGCTGTGGTATTGTGTGGGTAATTGACCAGGAGCAGCACCAGCGGGGAGGTGGGATTGGAGCGCCAGATGCTGCCCGCCGACCGCCTCCAGCTCATCGGCGACCTTGTGCGCGAGCACGGCAGCGTGCGCGGCCGCGACCTCGTGCGCATGCTCGGCGTGACCGACGAGACCGTTCGCCGCGATCTCGCCCGGCTGGCCGCCCAGGGTATCGTCCGGCGCGCTCACGGCGGGGCCGTCGCGATTCGACCCAATGACGAGACCGACACCGCCTTCCGGCTGCGCGAGCACGCCGCGGAGAAGATCGCCATCGGGCGGCGGGCGGCCGAGCTCGTGGCGGATGACAGCACGATCATCCTCGACTCGGGCACGACGACGCTGTGCCTGGCGCGTGAGCTGCGCGCGAAACGCGACCTGACGGTGGTCACCACGGCCGTCACCAACGCCGTCGAGCTGGTGGGCAACCCGGGCACGACCGTGATCATGACCGGCGGTGTCATCCGCCCGACAACGTTCGGCGCCAGCGGCGAGCTGGCCGCGGCCACCCTGCGCGGCCTGCACGTCGACCAGGCGTTCCTGGCCATCCACAGCGTATCGGCGGCCGGCGGGCTGACCTATCCGCTGCTCGACGAGGTGGAGGCCAAGCGGTCGATGATCGAGGCCGCCGACGAGGTCATATTGCTCGCGGACCACTCGAAATTCGGCCGCCAGGCACTCGTCCGCGTTGCCCCGCTGAGCGCCGTGCGGCGCATCGTCACGACTCCGGGGATTGACCCGGCCGAGGCCGACGCCATCAGGGAGCTCGGCATCGACTTGATCATCGCCCAACCGGAACCCGTCACTGCCGTGTCGCGCTCGTCGCTCGACGATCCCGATGCGGCGCAAACGGCGGGCGGTCAAGCGTCCAGTTGAGGAGGGTCGGCTCATGCCAGTCGTCTCGACCAGGGAGATCGTCACCAGGGCGTACGAGGGACGCTACGGTGTCGCCGCGATAAACGTCGTCAACGACTTGACCATGGACGCGGTCCTCGCCGCGGCCGAGGAATTGCGCGCCCCGGTCATCGTCCAGACCTCGGTCAAGACGGTCAAGATGACCGGGCTCGAGGTTCTCTACTCGATGTGGACCGAGATGGCCCGCCAGGTGACCGTGCCCGTGGCGATCCACCTCGACCACTGCCCGGACCGCGAGCTGATCAGCCAGTGCCTGGCTCAGGGCTGGAACTCGGTGCTCTTCGACGGCTCGGCGCTCAGCGTTGAGGACAACAAGCGCCAATGCATCGACATCGTGGCCGAGGCGCGTCGTTACGGCGCCCTGGTCGAGGGCGAGATCGAGGGCTTCAAGCGGGTCGAGGAAATGGCCGACGACGAGCGCCTCAACGAGCAATCGCTTGAGACGGCAGTCGACTTCGTCAAATCGACCGGTGTCGACGTCTTCGCGCCCGCGATCGGCAACGCGCATGGAATGTACAGGGCCACGCCCAAACTCGACAGCCAGCGGGTGAGCGACATCGTGGCCGCCACCGGCGTGCCCGTGGCCCTGCACGGCGGCACGGGCATGACACCCGAGCAGTTCAGTGACCTGATCGGCCGGGGATGCGCCAAGGTCAACATCTCGACCGCCCTCAAGATCGCCTTCATGAAGTCGGGTTACGACTTCATGACCGACCATCCGGGGGAGTACGATCCGCCGTCCATCTTCAAGGCCCAGCGCTCGGCGGTGATGGACATGGCCAAGAGCCACATCCGCATGTTCGGCAGCGAGGGTAAGGCCTGGTGAACACGCTGATTTTCGACTGCGACGGGGTCCTGGCAGATACCGAGCGGGACGGCCATCGCCCGGCCTTCAACCAGACTTTCCGCGAGCTCGGGCTGCCCATCGAGTGGTCGGTCGAGGAGTACGGACGCAAGTTGCAGATCGCGGGCGGAAAGGAGCGCATGGCGAGTGAGCTGACGCCCGAGTTCATCCGGGACAATGGCCTGCCGGAGGACCCCGAACGGCTGGCGGCAGAGGTCGCGGCCTGGCACAAGCGCAAGACCCAGATCTACACAGAAATGGTCGCATCGGGCATGCTGCCGCCGCGGCCGGGCGTGACCCGCCTGATCGCCGCGGCCCAGGACGCCGGCTGGACGCTCGCCGTGGCTTCCACCTCAGCCGAGCTGTCGGTCAGGGCCATCCTCGACCACGCCGCCGGTCCGGAGCGGGCGGCGCGCTTCGCTCTCGTGCTGGCCGGCGACGTCGTCGCCCACAAGAAGCCGGCGCCGGATATCTACCTGCTGGCGATCGAGCGCCTCGGCGCCGGCCCGCACCACACGCTGGTCATCGAGGACTCGCGCAACGGTTTCGAAGCTGCCCGTGCTGCCGGTCTGCGCTGCCTGGTAACGGTCAACGGCTACACCGAGGCAGAGGACTTCGATGAGGCAGCGCTGGTGGTCACCTCGCTCGGTGATCCCAACGGACAGCACACGGTCGTGCTGGCCAACCGCAGCTCAGCTCGTCCGGGTGATTGGGTAACCCTGGCGGACCTCAGCGCCTGCATGTCGACATAGCCCGCGCGTGGGTCCAATATTGCTTCCGAAATGTTCAGGGGTCGCGAACGAACAACCGGCGGCAGTCGCGCGGTGGCCGATGTGGCGGCCGAGCTGGCGCGGCTCTTCATGGTTGCCCCGGAACCGCCCACGCGCATCCCCACCGTGCGCGAGCTGGCCCGGGCCCACGGCTCGAGTCCGGCCTCGATCCACTCCGCCATCAGCCGTCTGGTTGATACGGAAGCGATCAGCATCGAGACACGCGGCCGCCTGGGTGCCTTTCTGGTGGGCCGCTCCATGGGCCGGCTGTGGGCCGCGGCGGAGGACGGCCCGCTGGTCGTCAGCCTGCCGCTGGCGTCGTCCATTCGCTACGAAGCCCTCGCGACGGCCCTCAAGAGCCAGCTGACCGCCGCCGGCCTGGACGTCTTCCTGATCTTCGTGCGCGGCTCGCGCCAGCGGCTTCAGGCCGTGCGCGACGGCCGCTGCCACCTAGCGGTCATGTCGAGTTTCGCCGCCGTGGAACTGTGCGGGCCGAACGAAGTGGTGGTGCTCGAGCTGCCGCGCCGCTCCTACAACACCGGACACCGCGTGTTCTACGCCGCCCCGCCTGAGGAGCGACCGCTGCGGGTCATCATCGATCCCTACTCGGCCGACCAACAGCTCCTTTCCGCGCTGGAGTTCGAGGGCACCTCCGTCGAATTCGTGCCGGCCATGGGTGGCCAGATAACGCGCCTGCTCGACAGCGACCAGGCCGACGCGGCTGTGTGGACTGTTGACGAGATGCAGGTCCGCCGGCCTGACCGGATCTTCGACCGGCCACTGCGCCGGGCGGTGCGCGACGCGATTGGCGACCGCGATACGCGCGCCTCGCTCGTCTGCCAGGCGACCCTGGCGCCCAGTCTGCGGGCGCTGACCGCGGTCATCAATCGCGACCAGGTAACGGCAATCCAGCGCGACGTAATCGCCGGCCGCATCGTCCCCGAGTACTGAGCCCGGTGCCGAGCGCGCTACAAAGGGACGTTCGGCCCGGTGGACCGGGGGGCACTTGGCACTGCTTGACACGGCGCCGTATCGTATCTTTTGTTCGCTGTTCGCAAACGTTTAACAGACGGCAAGCTGGCGGGCTGCCCGATATTCGCCGAGGAGTCCCGTCTGGACGTTGCGCAGTTGTCGGTAGTCGCCCGCAGACCGGGGAGGGAGGAGGGATCTGAGGCAACCGCAAGCGCTCTAGGCGTCCGTCGGCTCGTGCACGCCCACGGAACCACGCCCACGGAATCAAAGGAGTCGGCGGAGGGGAGTAGGGACTCTCAGGAGGAGGATATGGCGACCGAATCAATGGCAGCGCCGCTCAAGACCGACCTTCAGGAGAACGCGATCGGGTTGCTCGGCGCGACGATGCAGTGCGTCACGCATATCGCGCCCGCCGTCGCCGCGCTGTTCTTCACCGGGTTCGTCGTTGGCCAGGCGGGCGTCACAGCGCCGCTGGCCTACCTGATCGGTTTCCTGCTGGTACTTATGCTGGGCAACACGCTCGCCCAGCTGGCCAAGCACATGCCGTCGGCCGGCGGTTACTACACGTACGTCAGTCGTGCGGTAGGACCACGCGCCGGCTTCATGACGGCGTGGAGCTACATCCTGTACTCGCCGATCGTGGCCCCCATCTTCGGCTACTTCGGCTTCATCGTTTCCAACGAGCTCAACAGCGTCTACGGCATCGACCTGCCCTGGCTGTGGCTGTTCTTCGCCCTGATCGGGCCGCCCATCATCGCGGGCGTCCAGTACCTGGGCATCAGCTTTTCGGCCAAGGCGATGTTGGTCCTCGGCGGCCTCGAGATGATCGTCGTGTTCGCGCTCGCGGCTTCGGGCTTCATCTCGCCCGGGCCGGGCGGGATCACGCTCAATGTCTTCAACCCGGCGATGATCCCGGCCTTCGGTCCCTTTGCACTGGCGGTGGTCTTCACCGTCCAGGGCCTGACTGGCTGGGAAGCGTCCGCGCCACTGGCCGAGGAGACGTCTGACCCCAAGAAGAACGTGCCGCGATCGGTGTTCCTGTCGATCACCATCATCGGCTTCTTCCTGGTCTTCGTCTTCTGGGGCGTCATCAGCGGCTTCGGCGCTGACCACGTTGGCGACATCGCCAGCTCTGAGGTTCTGCCCGCACTCGTCCTGGCCAACCGGCTGTGGGGAGCCGGAACGCTGATCATCCTGTTCGCCTTCCTGAACAGTGTCTTCGCGGTCATGATCGCGGTGTCCAACGTGAGCACCCGGATGTGGTACGGCATGGCCCGCAGCGGCTCGTTCCCCAAGGCCTTGGCCAAGATCGATCCGGTTCACAAGACGCCGATCAACGCCATCCTCCTGCAGATGTGCATCTCGTGGGTCCTGGCCGTTGGCGGTGGCATCCTCTTCGCGCCCGACGTGGCGTTCTTCTTCATCGACGGCCTGATCCTGGTCCTCGGCGTCACGGTCGTGTACCTGATGGCCAACCTGGCCGTGTTCCTGTTCTACTGGCGTGAGAAGCGGGCCGAGTTCAACTGGCTGTTGCACGCGGTCTTCCCGCTTGTTTCGTCGATCATCCTGGCCTACGCGGTGTACGCCTCCTTCTTCCCGGATCTGCCGGACGCGCCGTATCGCTACGCTCCGTTGATCAACGGCGCGTTCCTGCTGATCGGCATCGGCATCCTGATCTGGATGCGCATGCGTGGCAAGGAAGACTGGCTAGCTAATGCGGGCAAGGCCGTCGGCGAGGCGTAGACCCCGCTCGCCGGCCATGGTTGGTGGCCCCGGCACATGACCGGGACCACCAACCAGCCTAGGATCGCCGCTGCCGCGGCCGTTCGAAGTTCATAGCGTCGCGCCCGACCAGGGACCGGGTGAGGCCCCGCCGAGCGCTGGCATCGCAGGTTCGCCTGCTACGGACGCGCGTTCTCGCGGCCGCCAGGGCGGCCGGCGAGAAAGGAGTGGCATGCCCTCGCTTTTTGGGGCCCGCTATAGCCGGGCGGATATGTTGCGCCGTGTTGGCCGATTCGAGCAGGCCGCGGGCGTCCGCCTGGTGACCGCCGGTGACGGTGTGGAACGGGGTATTCGCTTCCTCGAATTCCGGACCGGGACCGGCTTCGTGTTCGACGTGATCGTCGACCGGGCCTTCGACATCGGGCGTTGCGAGATGAATGGCACGCCGATGGCCTGGATCTCACCGACCGGCATTCCCGGGCCATGGTTTTCGGAACCCGAAGGGCTGGGCTGGTTCCGCAGCTTCCCCGGCGGAATGGTTTCAACGGCCGGCCTGGATCACACCCTGATCGGTGGCGAAGACAACGTCGAGCACTTCAACCAGCCGCACCTCAAGGCCACGGACACGTACGGCCTGATGGGCCGTGTGTGGACGCTTCCCGCACGTCTGGTGGGCTACGGCGAGCGCTGGGAAGGTGATGAGTGTGTCCTGTGGGCCGAGGGCGAGGTTCAGCAGGCGGCCGTGTTCGCCGAGAACCTGACCCTGCACCGGCGCATCGAGGCGCGTGTCGGCGGATCCTCGTTCCACATCAGCGACGTGGTCACCAACTCGGGCCACACGCGGACGACGCATATGTTGCTGTACCACTGCAACGTCGGCTTTCCGATCGTTGACGAGGGGTCACAGCTGCTCGTACCGGGCGTCGGTACGCCGACCGACACCTCTCCGGCCGGCGACTATCGCCGGCTCGAAGCGCCCATCCCGGACCTGACCGAGCGCTGCTTCGAGCATGACTGCTTTACCGAGCCGGACGGCACGGTGCCGGTCGGGATCATCAACCCGCGCATCGGCCTGGGTGTCTACCAGCTGTTCAACAAGGGCCAACTGCCGCATCAGACGACGTGGCGGATGCTCGGCGAGGACCTGTACGTGGTGGCCATCGAGGCCAGCACGAATCGCGACGCAGGGCGATGGGACGCGCGGGAACGGGGCGAGCTGATCTGGCTCGACCCGGGCGAGGAACGTCACTACGAGCTCGAGATGGGCGCCCTCGTTGGCGAGGAGGCCCTCGGGTCGTGGGCCGCGCGCGTGGCCGCCCTGGAAAGTCAACCAGTGGCCAAGTGAGCAGCCGCGCGCCCGGCGGGCGGCGACCGCAGGAGTTCTGAGCGAAAGGAGCAAGTGGACGTGGAAAAGCGGTTCGAGGGCAAGGTTGCCCTGGTAACCGGTGCCGCCAGCGGCATTGGCCAAGCGGCAGCCGTAAGGCTTGCCCAGGAGGGGGCGCTAGTCGGCGTCAACCACCGACCCGGTGGCACTGACCCCGGCGAGACCATGTCGTTGATCGCGAAGGCCGGCGGCCAGGCCTTTGTGGTCCCGGCCGACATGCGCGACCCGGAGCAGGTCGTGGCGATGGTCAACACGGTGGCCGACAAGGGCGGTCGCTTCGACTGTCTCGTCTCCAATGCCGCCATCAACCCGTTCCTGCCCTGGGACAAGACGACCATCGACGATTGGAACGCCATCTGCGAGACCAACCTGCGTGGCACCTGGGTGGTGACAACCGAGTCGGCCAAGCAGATGGCCAAGTTCGGCAACGGCGGCGCTATCGTCTGTGTGAGCAGCATCTCGGCGCACGTGGGTGCGCCGTACCAGTCGGCGTACTGCGCGACCAAGGGCGGCATCTCGATGTGGTGCAAGGCGCTCGGTTCGGTCGTCGGGGAGCATGGCATCCGAGTCAACGCGGTCGAGCCCGGCTGGATCCTGACCAAGATGGCCGAGCCGATGTTCGACGACCCGACCGCGGTCAAGTACTACAAGGATCGCATCGCCATCCATCGCCCGGGCGAGCCCAGCGAGATGGCGGGCATCATCGCCTTCCTGCTGTCGGACGACGCCAGCTACGTCACCTCGGCGACGCTGCTCGGCGACGCCGGCTTTATCGTGAATGCGGAGCTGTAACCGCCGGGAAAGGAGCTAACGATGGCCGTCAAGGTCGTGATGCCCCAGGCAGGTCAGGATCTCGAGACTGGCCTGGTCAAGCACTGGCTCAAGGCCGAGGGCGATTCGGTCGCCAAGGGGGAGCCGATCGTCCAGGTTGAGACCGAAAAGATCAGCCTGGATGTGGAGGCGCCCGTCGCCGGCGTCCTGTTGCGCATCTTGGTGCCTGACGAGACCGAGGCGGCCATCCTATCGACGCTCGCGGTGATCGGCGATCCGGGCGAGGACATCTCCGGCATCGATTGATCGTGCGGGGAGTAAGGCCGAAGGAGCGTGCGCAATGAGCCTGATCGGGATCGATCTGGGGACCAGCGCAATCAAGGTCGTCGCCTACAGCGCTGACGGGAAGAGCCTGGCCAGTGCCCACGAGACGATCCCTGCCTATCACCCGGCGCCGGGTCATTACGAGGTCGACGTAACTGAATCGCGTGCCGCCTTCAGGGCGGCGCTGGCCAGCGTCGCGGCTAACCCAGTGCTGCGGGCCGACCCGGTGGTGGCCATTTCCTTCAGCTCGTCCGGCCGCGAGGTCTTTCCCGTGGCCGAGGACGGCACACCGATCGGCCGCTGCCTGATGACGCCCGATACGCGCGGTGACGATGTCGCCGCGGAGACTGCGGCGCGCCGGTCGGCGGAAGATTGGTTCCGCCTGGCCGGCCATGTGCCGGGGCGCATGGACCCGGTCAACCGGGCGCTGTGGTGGCGGCGGACCGATCCGGCTGTGGCCGCCCGGGCGCGCTGGTTCATGAACTGGCACGAGCACTTTGCGCTGTTCTTGAGCGGGAGGCCGGTCGTCGATTGGAGTGATGCCGGGACCTGGGCGGTGTATGACGTCGCCACGGCGAACTGGTCGAGCCAGCGGATAGCTGAGACAGGTATCGATCCGCGCTGGCTGCCCGAGGTGCAGGCCAACGCCACGCCGATCGGCCGCATCCTGCCCGATGTTGCGGCCGAGTTCGGGTTACCAGCCGACACGCTGATCGTCACCGGCGCCTACGACAACTTCGCCGCGTCGGTCGGCTCGGCCGCCATCGATCCGGGCATCGTCTCGCTGACTTGTGGCACATGGCACTCGTACAACGTGCCCGTCGATGCCGGCTGGCCGGTCGATCTCGTCAACGATGGCATGAATGTCTACCCGCACCCCGGGCCGACCGGCTTCGCGCTCATGGTCACCAACCCCAACGGCATGAGCGTCGTGGACTGGGCGCGGTCCATCGTCGGCCTGTCGATTCCAGAACTGGAAGAGGGTCTGGCGAGCGTGGGCCCGGGACCCGGCTACGTCTTTGCCGACGCTGCCTTCACACCGCTGCCGCACGTCGCTGCCGGACCGGGCTTCGGTGGTACGTTCCACGGTGTCACTCTCGCGTCCACGCCGCTCGACATCGTTCGCTCGCTGCTCGAGGCGATTGCCTGCGAGTTCGCGAACAGCCTCGACCTGTTGCGCAGTCACGGCATTGAGCCACGGCTCATCCGCGCCACCGGCGGCGGGTCGCGGAACGGGTGGTGGTTGCAGCTGATGGCCGACGTCACGGGTCTGCCCATTGAGGTCGTCGGGCAGGACGAGCCGGGTTCGCTTGGCGCGGCCATCCTGGCCGGCGTGGGCGCCGGCGTCTACCCATCTGTATCCGAGGCGGTCGCCCAGCTCGTCGCCGTCTCGCGCCGGTACGTGCCGGACGCAGTTCGAGGCAGCCTGTACGCAGGGGTTCGCGAGCGGCTGCGCCAGGGAGGCGGCACGAGATGACGGGAACCGCCACTCCGGCTGTCGACGTGCTGACGGGGGCCGGGTTTTCGACGCCGGCGCTGGTCGTCGAGCTCGACGTGTTCGAGGCCAACGTCAAGGCCATGGCGGAGCTGCTGGCCGGCACGGGCAAGACGGTGCGGCCGCATGTCAAGACACACCGCACCCCAGAGCTCGCCCGGCGCCAGCTCGGCGGCACGGCCGTCGGCGTCACCTGCGCCACGGTCGGCGAGGCCGAGGCGATGGTGGCGGCCGGCATGGACGATGTGCTGATCGCCAACGAGGTGGTGGACGTAGCCAAGATCGACCGCTACGTCGCCCTCGGCCGGCGGGCCCGCATCGCGCTGGCCGTCGACGACCCGGGACCGGTCGAGATGCTTTCGCGGGCAGCGACGCGCGCGGGCGTCGACGTCGGCGTGCTCATCGACGTTGATGTGCTGCTCCATCGCTGCGGTATCACCTCGCCCGCCGACGCCGTCGCGCTAGCCAGGGTCATCGAGCGATCGCCCGGCCTGCGCCTGCGCGGCATCATGGGCTACGAGGGCCGCGTACGCCTGGGCGAGAAAGATCGCGCGGGCAAGATCAAGCGCGCCTATGGGGTTCTGGCCAAGGTCCAGCGCGCGCTGGTCGGCGCCGGCTTCGAGGTGGCCACCGTCTCCGCGGCCGGCACCTCGACCCTGCGCGAGGCCCTGGCCGACCCGTTGGTCACCGAGCTGCAGGCCGGCGTCTACGCGCTGATGGAACCGGAGCTGCTCAACCTCGAACTGCCCTTCAAGTGCGCCGTCACCATCCGTGGCACGGTCATCAGCCGTCACCCGGACCGGATCGTGCTCGACGTGGGCCGGCGCGTAGTGGGCGTGGAGTACGGGCCGCCGGTGCCGGTCGGCTTCAGCGCGACGGGCATCGCCATCAGTGACGAGCACGCGACGATCACCATGGCCGATCCCGTGCCCGACCTGGGCAGCCGGCTCGACCTGATCCCGGGCCAGATCAGGACCACCTTCAACTTGCACGACCATGTCTGGATAACCCGCTCCGGCCGGCTCATCGACCGGTGGCCAATCAGCGCAAGAGGTAGCTCGCAATGACTGTCAGCACGTCCCTTCGGAATCCCACGCAGCTCATCACCGACGCACATGATCAGGTTCGCCTGCGCTATGCCCCGGCCATAGGCAAAGAACGCAAGGAGCTGACGACCCCGGCGCTGCTGCTCGACCTCGAGGCGCTCAACGCCAACCTGGCCTTCATGGAGGCCGGCATGCGCGACGTGCCAACCACGCTGCGCGCCCACATCAAGGTCCACAAGAGCCCGCACATCGCCCGCCTGGAGATCGAGCACGGCGCCATCGGCATCGGTTGCGCGACCGTCTGGGAGGCGATCGTGATGGTCCGCGCCGGGATCGACGACGTGATGGTCATCAACGAGGTGGTGGGCGAGGAGAAAGCCCGGGCACTCGCCCTGCTCGCGCGCGAGGCAGACGTCAAGGTAGCCGTCGACGACACCGTCCAGATCGATCTCCTGAGCCGTGCCGCGACCGCGGCGGGCAGCACCATCGGCGTCGTGATCGACGTCGACGAGGGCATGCATCGTTGCGGCGTCGCGACCGCCGACGAAGCGCTCCCATTGGCCCGCCGGATTGTCGCCGCGCCGGGCCTGAAGTTTCGCGGCCTGACCGGCTACGAGGGCCATTGCTCGCTCGAGTTCGACGAGGCCAAGCGCCACGCGATGGCACACGAGGCCATGGCGGTGCTGACCGGCATTGCCGACCGATTGGCGGCCGAAGGCCTGCCGTGCGAGATCGTCTCGGCCGCCGGCACCGGCACGTGGGAGATCACATCGCGCTATCCCGGCGTTACCGAGATCCAGCCCGGGTCGTACGCGACGATGGACGGCCACCACCGCGGCCTCGATCCGCGCTTCGGGTGGGCCGTCACGGTGCTGGCGTCGGTCATCAGCCGGCGCTCAGACCGGATCGTGCTCGATGCCGGGAGCAAGACGGTTGGCGCCTCCCATGGCGAGGTCCGCGACTGGGACCTGCCCAAGTACCGCTTTGACGAGGAGCACTCCATCTTCCTGGCCGGCCCCGACTGCCCCCTGGGGACCGGCGACACGGTCGAGATCCTGTGCAACTACACGCCCTTTGCGATCGGCTACTTCGACGCCTATCACGTGATCGAGGACGGCCGCGTCGTGGACATCTGGCCGATCATGCCCCGCGGGCCGGAGTCGCGCTGGCTGCTCGACGAGCTCGAACGCAACTGATGCCCGTCGGGCAAGGAGATCGGCCTCATGCGTGAACCGGCACGTTTCATCACCGACGCACACCAGCGCGTGCGCGACCAGTACGGCGCGGCCATCGGCCGCAGCAAGTACGACGTCGTTACGCCGGCCCTGGTCATCGACCGCGACATCCTGCTGGCCAACCTGCAATACATGGAGTCGCGCCTACCGGAGCTGCACGCCCGCCTGCGCGGCCACGTCAAGAACCACAAGAGCCCGCACGTTGCACGGCTCCAGCTCGAGCACGGCGCTTTCGGCCTATGTGCGGCCACGATCTGGGAGGCGATCGTCATGGTCCGCGCCGGCGCCGACGATGTGCTCATCGCCAACCAACTGGTCGTACCCCAGAAGCGCCGCGCGGCGGCCCTCCTGGCGCGTGAGGCTAACGTGCTGGTCAACGTGGACGACGTCGCCGACGTCAAGGCGCTCTCGGCCGCGGCCGTCGAGGCCGGCGTGACACTGGGCATCCTGGTCGAGATCGACACCGGCATGCACCGGGCTGGCGTGGACTCGCCTGAGGAGGCGTTGTCGGTCGCCCGGGCGGTGGTCGAGCAGCCGGGCCTGCGCATGGACGGCCTGTCGGGCTACGAGGGCCACTGCTCGCTCGAGATGGACCGCGACCTCCGGCACGAGAAGCAGATGGCTGCCATGAAGTACTTCGTTGAGGTGGCCGATCACCTCGAGTCGAATGGCATCGCCTGCCCGATCCTGTCGGCAGCCGGCACGGCAACCGCATTCTGGACCGGCGCCAACCCGCGCATCACCGAGCTACAGCTGGGCTCGTACGCGGCCATGGATGACTATCACTTCCTGATGGAGCCGCACTTTGCGAAGGCGACGTCAGCGGTCGTGACGGTCATCAGCCGGCGCAAGGACCGGGTGGTCCTGAACCTGGGCAAGAAGACCTTCGGTGCTGCCGACGTGGGCAACATCCCGGCCTACCCGCGCATCGTCGGCCACGAGGGCCTCAAGCCGTACCGTTTCGATGAGGAGCATGCGACATACGAGGCCGATGCCTCGTGCACGCTCAAGGTCGGCGATGTGGTCGGCTTCCACCTTGGCTACACGCCGTTCGCGGTCAACTACTTCGACGCCTACCACGTGGTCGAGAACGACATCGTCACCGACATCTGGCCGGTCATGCCGCGCGGTCCGCTGCATGGCGGGCTGCTGAACATGCTCGAGGCGGGTCAGTGAGCAGGGGCCGGGCTACCAGGCCGGCGCGGGCGAACGGGGTGATCCCGTGAAGTTCGGCATGAACCTGATGCTGTGGGCCGACGACATGCACGACGACCTGCTGCCGGTGCTCGGCCGTCTGAAGGCAATCGGGTACGACGGGGTCGAGGTGCCGGTGTTCGACCTGGATCCGGCCAAGTGGGCGCTGTGGGCTCGGCGTCTCGATGATGCCGGCCTCGAGCGGACCGCAAACCATGTCATCGCCCCCGAGTTCGACCCTGTCAGCGACGATCCCGCCGTTCGCCGCGCCGCCTACGAACACATGCTCCGGGTCATCGACTGCTGCGCACGCGTCGGCGCCACGCTGCTGGCCGGGCCGCACCAGGTTGCGCTGGGTGTGTTCACCGGCTCGGGAGCGACCGCGGTGCAGTGGTCACGCAGCGTGGAACACATCCGGCGGGTGGCCGAATACGCGGCCGGCGCGAACGTCCTGCTGACCGAGGAAGTGGTCAACCGGTTCGAGCTCTACCACCTCAATACGCTGGCCCAGGCGATCCGTTTCGTGGACGAAGTGGGCCATCCCAACTGCCGCATCCACCTCGACACGTTCCACGCCAACATCGAGGAGAAGCATCCGGGCCAGGCGATCAGGTCAGCGGGATCGCGGATCGGCTACGTGCACATCTCGGAGAACGACCGCGGCGTCCCGGGTAGCGGCCACGTGCCGTGGGACGAGACGTTCGCGGCACTCCATGACATCGGCTACGACGGCTGGTTGACCGTCGAGTCCTTCGGCAATGGGCTGCCGAACCTGGCCGCTGCGACCAAGATCTGGCGGCCGCTGTTCGACAGCCAGGACCAGGTCGCGTCCCAGGGGTTCCAGTTCATGAAAAGCAAGGTCGCCCAGTACTTCGCTTGAACAGGAGGAAATAGCATGGTTGCCACGTTCGCACCCGGCAAGAAGGTCAGCCTGGCCGAGTTCGACGCTATCTACGAATCGGTCAAGAACTGGGGCAAGTGGGGCCCTGACGACGAGCTGGGGACGCTGAACTACATCACGCCCGAGCATGTGCGCCGGGCGGCCGGGTTGGTCCGCTCGGGCCGCCAGGTGTCGATGGAGATCCCGATCAACACGGTCGCCGGGCCGGACAATCCCAACCAGGCGATCCACTTCATGACCATGGGCCACGACATCGACCTGAAATCGCACGGCCTGGGCTTCGCGCTCGACTTCATGGCCATGGCCTGCCACGGCGATTGCCACACCCATGTCGACGCGCTGTGCCACATCTCTTACAAGGGCCTGACCTACGGCGGCCGGCCGGCGCTCGAGGTGGTCAATAGCCAGGGCGCGACCGCGCTCGACATCGCCAATATCGGCAACGGTCTGGTCGGTCGTGGCGTGCTGCTCGACATCCCGCGCTTCCGCGGCGTCAAGTGGCTCGAGCCGGGGGAGGCGGTCACGCGCGCCGAGCTGGAGGCCTGCGAGAAGGCCCAGGGGGTCGAGATCGGCGAGGGCGACATCTTCGTCTACCGCACCGGCCACCATCGTCGCCGCTTGGAGCTCGGCGCCTGGGACAACAGCTGGCCGCCGGTCGGTGAAGGCAAGGCCGGCCTGCATGTCGACACAGTGCCCTGGATGCACGAGCGGCACATGGCGGCCTTCCTGCCCGACGGCGACGGCGAGGCCGTGCCATCGACCGTCGAGGGGATGCTCTATCCGATCCACCCGCTGCAGATCACGGCGATGGGCATGCTGACCGCCGACAGTTTGCAGTTCGAAGACCTGGCCAAGGCGTGCGAGGAGGAAGGGCGCTTCGAATTCATGGTCGTCGGCCTGCCCCTGCGCCTGCCCGGCGGGACGGGATCGCCCTGGAACCCGATCGCGATCTTCTAGCCGGGCACCGGGCGCGCGGTCGCGGGCCCGGGTAGCGCAAAACGCCCGACGTAGCGGGAATAGGCGTCGACCTCCTCCCGCTGGCGGTCCGCGTCCCAGCCCAGGCGCGGGCCGATGAGCTGTGCCGCGCGAGACGCCAGGTCGAGCCCGTGCCCAGGCTCGAGACCGACCAGCGTCCGCCGCAGCAGCACGTCGGTCAGCGTGCGCGCCAGCTCGTCATCGACCGCGAAGAGCAGCTCGGCGCCGGTCACTCCGCTGTCGTCGAGCGGCGCGAGCAGCTCGGGTGTATCGCGGCCGCCTTCGGTAACGCGCAGCGCACGCCCGCCGTAGATGCCGACCAGGCGATTCGCCGCGGCGGCGGGCAGCCCGGCGGCCGCCAGCCGGGCGCGCAGAGTGGCAGGGTCGTCGGTCGGCGCGCCCGGAAACGCCAGTCCCTTGGTCGGGCAAGTCGGCGGTCGTCTGCCGAGCTTGCGAAACGCAACGTCCACGGCGTCCTGCGCAAGGCTGCGATACGTCGTGAGCTTGCCGCCGACGACGGACAGCAGGCCGTTGACCTGCGGCGCATGGTCGTGGATCACGTGGCTGCGGGGCAGCGCGTCCTCGGCCTTGCCCGGCGCGTAGGGCAGCGGCCGGACGCCGCTGAACGTGTACAGGACAGATGCCTGGGTCAGGCCGGCGCCGGGGAACAGCCGATTCGTCTCGTCGAGCAGGTAGGCGACCTCCGCCGAATCCGCCGCCACGTGGTCGGGGTCGTCCTCGTAACGCAGGTCCGTGGTGCCAATGAGCAGCCTTCCGTGCCACGGGATGACCAGGATCAGCCGATGGTCGGAGTGTGACTCGTGGTAGACGACATCCGCAGGCGCGCCACCGAACCGCTCAACCACCAGGTGACTGCCCTTGGTGCCGCCGATCAGCCGCGGTGCCGCGAGGGATGGGCCGAAGACGCGGTCGACCCACGGGCCGGTGGCGTTGATCACGACCGGCGCGCGGGCCTCGCCCCGCTCTGACGTGAGCTGGTCACGGAAGCGGACACCGGCAATCACCCGGCCCTCGACGATAGCTTCGTCGACGCGGGCGTGGGTCCGGATCGTCGCACCGTCGGCTCGCGCGGCGAGGGCGAGCTCGACGCACAGTCGCTCCGGGAACTCGACCTGCCCATCGACGAACAGGGCGGCCCCGCCGACCTCGTTCGCGGCCATGCCGGGGACGCGGGCGAGCGTCTGGGCACGGGTCAGGATGCGGTGACGTGGCTGTGACTTGTCCCATGACAGCACGTCGTACGCGACCATGCCCAGCCGGATAAGCCAGGCCGGACGCCGGTTGCCGGCCACGAAGGGCATCAACACGTGGATCGGCTTGACCAGGTGCGGTGCCAGCCGAAACAGGTGCTCCCGCTCACGCAGCGACTCGCGCACCAGGCGGACATCCAGTTGCTCGAGGTAGCGCAGCCCACCGTGGATCAGCCGCCCGTTCCAGCTCGACGTGCCGCTGCACAGGTCCTCTTTCTCCAGAACGCATACGCGCAGGCCGCGGGCAGCCGCGTCGCGAGCGATGCCCAGGCCGTTGGCGCCTGCGCCCACCACGATGAGGTCAAACACGCCCTCGTCCCGCTGGCTCGGGCCGGGCGCCGTGGCGGTCAGGTCAGCCACGCCCGGTGGCGGGCGGCATGCTGACGGTCGCGGCGTCGATGGCGGCGCGGATGGCGCGCGCCCCGGCGGTGGCGCCGCCGCGATGGCCCTGGATGGCCCCACCCACGCCGAGCATCAAATCGACCCCGAACTCGGCCACCACGGGCGCGATCATCTCGGCGGTCAGCCCGCCCGCGACCATTGGCAGCGTAGGGCGGAGTGCGCCCCACGGCTGACGCAGCCAGTCAATGGTCGCCCGGGTGACCTGGCGCGGCGCAGCGCGGCGGCCGCGCGGATTGTCGGTCAGCACGGCGTCAGCGCCGGCCAGGCGCAGCACGCGGCCGATCAGCACGGCGCGCCCGAACCCTGCCCGGGGGCTGCCGGTGAACGTCTCGATACCGGCGGTGTGGGCCAGGATCGGTGCCCCCAGATCAGCCTCGGCGAGCTCCTGGAGAAGATCAGGCCCAACTGCCAGGGCGCTGACCATGAGCGCGCCGGCCCCGCCATCGAGCGCTGCACGCGCCGTGTCGACGAGCAGCCGTCCGCGGGTCGTCACGTTGGCCACGTACCAGGCGCGATGACCGGTCTCCTCGGCCACGCGGTCGAGCCGCCGGCGATAGGCACGTGCCCGATCGGCGACACGACTGAAGCTCGGATCGGCCAGCAGCTCGTCGTCCTTGATCAGGTCGCAGCCGCCCCGGGCCACCAGCTCGATGAAGTCGGCGCCAACCTCCGGCGGGTAGCCCGTGCACGGCTTGATCATGTTCAGCAGCAGCGGCCGGTCGTGGACGCCGGTCAGGCGGCGCCAGCCGGCAATTCCCTGACGGGGCCCGCCGAAGGCGTCGCGCACGGCCTCGGGCAGTTCGATGTCGATCAGGCGCACGGCCTGCGAGGTCGAGGAGTCGTTGCCCAGCAGCGTCGTGAAGAGCATCGGGTACTGCGGCCCGAAGTTGATGACCGGGAAGCCGACGCGCAGGACCCACGGTCGTTGCGCAGAGGTGGCGTCCGGAACCGGCTCACCGCCGACCGTCTCGGATTCAGCCAGGCGACGGACCTCGAGCACACGGGCGCCGTGTGCAGCCCGCATGGCCGGGGTGATGCCCGGCACAGGCACCCAAGTGCCGATCGACTGGCCGAGTGCGAAAGCCTCGGCGGCGCGCTCGCCATCCTCCGGCAGATCGGCGAGGTAGGTTGCCACGATCTCGGAGCGGTCGTCCATGATGCGTGATTCTATCGACGGCCACTCGATCAGCGCCGCACCGGGTTGGTCCGCTGGCAATGGTGAAGCGAACGTGTCTCGGCGAGCGTGATGGGCGTAGTCTGCGAGGAGCATGAGCGCCATGAACCGGGCCATATGAGAGCGGTCGTCAAGACGGCCAGCGGGCCCGGCGCCCTCGAGCTGCGTGAGGTCGGGCGCCCCTCGCCCGGGCCCGGCCAGGTCCTGCTTGCGGTTCGGGCCGCGGCCTTGTGCGGCACGGACGTCCACATCGCACACGGGACGATGCCGATACATCCGCCGCTCATCCTGGGCCACGAACTCGCCGGCGTGGTCGCCGAAGTCGGGTCCGGCGTCGCGCACGACCTGGTCGGCAAGCGGGTGACGACGGAGACCGATGCGTCCTTCTGTGGCGTGTGTGAGTACTGCCGCGCCGGCGATCAGCACCTCTGTCCGCGACGGACGGCGATCGGGACCTCGTCGGCAGGCGGGCTGGCCGACTTCGTCGCCGTACCGGCGGCCGGCATTCACCTTCTGCCCGGCAACGTCGACTTCATTGCCGGCTCGCTTACCGAGCCGCTGGCGGTGGCCGTGCGAGCGGTCATCGAACGTGGCCGGATCGGGCCCGGCGAGCAGGTCGTTGTCGTCGGCCCGGGCACGATCGGCCTGCTCGTCGCGCAGGTCGCGGCCAGCCGCGGCGCGCTGGTTTCGGTCGCCGGTCTGGCTCGCCACGAAGCCCGCTTCGCGCTGGCCCGGCAACTCGGTGTGACCGGGACGGCCGCGCTCGACGTACCCGAATCGCTCGCCGCGCTGGCGGCCGGCCGCGACGGGCTGGGGGTCGACGTCGTCATCGAATGCTCCGGTGACCCTGAGGCCGTCACGGCCGGGTTGCGACTGTTGCGCAAGGGCGGGCGAATGATCCTCGTCGCATTCTCACCGGGTCGCAAGGTGCCGATCGACCTCGATCGGGTCGTCCAGCGCGAGCTGGCCATCGTCGCTTCGCGGGGCAAGCGCCCGAGCTGCTTCGTGACGGCCCTCGACCTGCTTGCGGACGAACGCGTCAAGACTGTGCCGCTGGTCACCCATAGTTTTCCGCTGGGTGCCTTCGCGGAGGCGTTCGCCACCGCCGGGAATTCGGGAACCAAGGTCGTCATCGAGATTTGACTGGAATCGAGAGGAGGTCAACGTGAACACACAGCGCCTGAGCGGCAAGGTCGCGATCGTGACCGGATCATCGCGCGGCATCGGGCTGGCGATCGCGCGCCGCTTTGTCGATGAGGGGGCCAAGGTGGTCATCAACTACGTCTCGCGTAGGGACGAGGCCGAGCGGGCGGTCGAACAGATCCGGGCCGCCGGCGGCGACGCTCTCGCGGTGCAGGCCGACGTGTCCAAGAGCGCCGAAGTGGATCGGCTGGTGCG
>CAZSWK010000048.1:0-18675 GCA_964610835.1 uncultured Anaerolineaceae bacterium
GGGCGGCGCGACGAGGCCGGCCGACTGGGCGCGGGCGCCGACCCCACCGTCTGGGAGGTCTTCCGCCAGGAGAAGGACGGCGACCCGATGCGCCACGCGGGCAACGTCCGCGCGCCCGACCGCGAGCTGGCGATGCACTACGCGCGCGAGTTCTACAGCCGCCGGCAGGAGAGCGTCCGGCTGTGGGTCGTGCCTCGTACGGAGATCAGCGACCTGTCCGACCCGGACCTGCTCCAGCCACCGTTTGACCGCAGCTTCAAGAAGCCGGGCGGGTACGTGATGCGCGACAAGCTCGAGGTGGCGAAGCGGCGGGCGAAGACCGCGGCGAGGACCGTGGCGAAGAAGGAAACGACGAAGTGACTGCCGAGGCCAGGCTGCCGACGCGGCAGCTCATCCAGCCCGACGTGCCGGTCTTCGACCGCCGCGCCCTGCCGCCCACCGCACGGGACGCGCTGGCCGGGCTGCTGCTGGCCATGGCCGACGACGAGTTCGTGGCCGGCTTCTGGGACTCCGAGTGGACCGGCATCGCGCCGATGCTTGAAGAGGACGTGGCCTTCAGCTCGCTGGCGCAGGACGAGATCGGCCACGCGCGGATCTGGTACGAGATGCTTGCCCAGCTGGCCGGCGAATCGGCCGACCGACTGGCCTTCCACCGACCACCCGAGCAATTCCGGCACGCCCGCCTGCTCGACCATCCGCGCACCGACTGGGCCTTTTCGATCGCCCGCCGCTGGCTGTACGACACGTCCGACGCGGCACGGCTGACGGCGCTCGCCGGTGGCTCGTTCAAGCCGCTCGCCGACATCGTGGCCAAGGTGCGGCGCGAGGAGCGTTACCACCTGATGCATCTCGATGCCTGGCTGCACCGGCTGGCCGGCACCGCCGGCGAGCCGCGCCAACTGCTGGAGAAGGCGTTCGCGCTCCTCGCGTCGGACGCGCTCACCGTCTTCACGCCACTGCCCGGTGAGGGGCTGCTGGTAGAGGCCGGCATCCTCGCAGCACCCATGGCCGAACTGGCAGACAGGTGGCGGTCGGAGGTCGGCGGCACTTTGAAGTCGTTAGGGCTGCCGACCCTGCTCGAGGGTGAGCCGCCCGCGGATGGTCGGGAGCATGGCCAACCGTCGGAATCATTTCGCTGGCTGTGGAATGAGTTCACGTCGGTCGCGCGGCTGGAAGAGGGCGTGCAGTGGTAGCGCCAAAGGTGTCCGAGCGCCCGTTGGAGTCGGCCGTCTGGGCTGCGCTGCTCGATGTCCACGACCCGGAGATCCCGGCCATCTCCGTCGTCGACCTGGGCGTCGTGCACCGCGTCGAGACGGGACAGGGGAGCGTGCGCGTGGAGTTGCTGCCCACGTTCGTGGGCTGCCCGGCGATCGAGCTGATGCGCTCGGCCGTGGCAGAGCGGCTCACGGGTTTCGCAGAAGAGGTTCGAGTAGAAGTCAGCTTCGCCGAGCCGTGGACCAGCGAACGCATCACGGAAGATGGCCGTCGCGCGCTGCGCGAGAGCGGTTTCGCGCCGCCACCGCGAACCGGGCGCCAGGGCGACGCGCGCGAGTTGTCGGTTCTGCTGCCACTGCCGGTCGCCGAGTGCCCATACTGCGGTTCACACAACACGACGCTCGAGAACGCTTTCGGACCCACGCTCTGCCGTGCGATCTACCACTGTGACAGTTGCCGGCAGCCGTTCGAGCAGTTCAAGGAGGTGTGATGATCCGCGATCGTTTCGCGCTCGCCACGATGGGGCTGTCGGCCGGTGCGCTGACCACGCTCGCCGCGCTGGCCAATCTCGAGGCCACGCCGCGGACGATCGACATCGTGATCCTGTGGCTCGTCGGCGCCCTTCAGCTCGGCCTGCTGGTGGTGTGGGTCTTCATCCCGCGGCTGCCACGCTGGATCGTCGCCGGCTGGGGCCTGATCATGGCTGCCCTGGGCGTGGGCGACATCATTGCCGTGCCGGTACCGGCCGGCGCGAGCGCGATTCCGTGGGCGCTGATCGGGCTGCTGGTCGTCGGCGTGATCACCATGGTCGTGTCCGTCGTCCACGCCGGCGAGGGCTCGACGACTACCGGCTGACGCTTCTCCACCGTAGGGCTATCCTCCGCGCCTAGAGGAGGACCTGTCGTGAACATTCGCCGATCGCTGACCCTGTTCTCCGTGGCGCTGGTGCTCGCGGCCTGTTCGAGCACTCCCGCCGCGACCGAGACGCCCACTGTCGCACCGACCGTTGCGCCGACGGCGACGCCCACCATGGCGCCGACGATGACCGCTGCGGCCACGCCCACTACGGCGCCCACGGCCATGCCGACTGCGACCCCGACGCCTACTCCCACGCCCGTCGGTGGCGTGTGTGGCCCGCTTGCCAGCCTGCCCGTCAAGACCGCCGGCCAGCTGACAGTCGGCACCGACGATCCCGCCTACCCGCCCTACTTCGATCCGCCGGCCAGCGGCGAGACGGCCAGCACGCCCATCAACGGCAATCAGCCGTGGTCGCTGGGCGATCCCACCAACGGCCGTGGCTTCGAGAGCGCGGTGGCGTACCAGGTGGCGACCGAGCTGGGCTTCACCAGCGACCAGGTCGCCTGGATGTACGTGCCCTTCAACAACTCGTACAAGCCGGGTGACAAGCAGTTCGACTTCGACATCAACCAGATCTCGTACACCGCCAAGCGCGCCAAGCAGGTCGACATGACCGACGGCTACTACTTTGTCAACCAGGCCCTCGTCGCCAATGCCGGCACGCCGATCACCAGTGCCACGACCATGGCCGACCTGCAGAGCTATCGCCTTGGCGCACAGGTCGGGACGACGAGCTACTCGTACATCACCGACGTCATTCAGCCGACCACGGCGCCGAGCGTCTACGACACCAACGACGCCGCCATCTCCGCACTGAACGCCGACCAGATCGACGGCATCGTGGTCGACCTGCCGACTGCCTTCTACATCACCGCCGCCCAGATGGACAACGGCGTGATCGTGGGCCAGTTCCCGGCGGCGGGCAACGAACAGGAATACTTCAGCATGGTCCTGCAGAAGGGCAGTGCGCTGACCAGCTGTATCAACCAGGCGCTGGCAGCGATGAACACTGACGGGACGCTGGCCCAGATCACCCAGGAGTGGCTGGCCGACAAGGCCAACGCGCCGGTAATCCAGCCCTGACCTCCGGGCCGGGGATGTCGGGCGACATACCCCAGCCGCCCGGTCGGGGCGTGTCACGCCTCGGCATCGGCGGCCGTGGCACGCAGGCGATCCTTATCGCGGCGGTGTCAACCGTCGTCGTGTTCAGCGTGCTCGGCGTCGTGGTGGTCAACGCGCCGGGCTGGCCGCAGGTCCAGTCCCAGTTCCTGGACCCCGTGGCGTTCGCCGAGGCGTTCCCGCACGTGGTCTTCGCGTTCTGGACCAACATCCAGCTGTTCCTGATCGCGGAAGTCCTGATCCTGGCGCTGGGCCTGTTGCTCGCCGTCCTGCGCGCCCTGCCGGGACCGGTCTTCTTCCCGGTCAGGTTGCTGGCCACGGCCTACGTCGACCTTTTCCGTGCGCTACCGGGCGTGCTGGTGATTTTCGTGCTCGGCTTTGGCGTGCCCGGCCTGCGGATACCCGGCGTTCCCAACGACCCGTTCGTCTGGGCGGTCGTTTCGCTCACGCTGCTCTACTCGGCGTACGTGTCCGAGGTGTATCGCGCCGGCATCGAGTCGGTGCATCCCTCGCAGGACGCAGCGGCTCGCTCGCTGGGCCTCTCGCGTTTCCAGTCGCTGCGCTTCGTGGTCGTGCCGCAGGCCGTTCGGCGCGTGATCCCGCCGCTGCTCAACGACTTCATCGGCCTCCAGAAGGACACCGTGCTGGTGTCGTTCATCGGCGTGGTCGAGATCTTCCGCTCGTCGCAGATCTACGAGGCAGCCAATTTCAACTTCACTCCCTACATGGTCACGGCACTGGTTTTCCTGGTCGTCACCATCCCCCTGGCGCGGCTGGTCGACTACCTCGTGGCACGTGAGGCCCGGCGACGCGCGGCTGGTGGCGTCCGATGACCGGCAACGGGAACGCCAGCGGGCAGGCGTTGCGCGTGGAGGGGCTGCACAAGTCCTTCGGCAAGCTGGAGGTCCTGAAAGGCATCGACCTCGCCATGGGTGAGCACGAAGTGGTGTGCCTCATCGGGGCGTCGGGGTCGGGCAAGTCGACGCTGCTGCGCTGCATCAACCTGCTCGAAGAGATCAACGCCGGGCGTATCTGGATCGAGGGTCAGGAGGTCACCGCGCAGGGAGTCAACGTCGACCGCGTGCGGCGGCGGGTCGGGATCGTCTTCCAGTCGTTCAACCTCTTCCCGCACATGAGCGTGATGGGCAACATCACGCTCGCGCCGCGCAAGGTGCTCCATCTCTCGCGGGCCGACGCCGAGGCTTCGGCAATGGAATTGCTCGAGCGATTTGGCCTGGCCGACAAGCGCGATGACTACCCCGACCGACTATCGGGCGGCCAGCAGCAGCGGGCAGCCATCGTCCGCGCGCTGGCGATGAAGCCTGATGTGCTGCTGCTCGACGAGATCACCTCCGCGCTCGACCCCGAGCTGGTGGCCGAGGTGCTCGACGTCATCCGCGAGCTGGCGAACGAGGGCATGACCATGATCCTGGCCACGCATGAGATGGGCTTCGCGCGCGACGTGGCCGACCGCATCTGCTTCCTCGATGAGGGCGTGATCCTGGAGGAGGGACCGCCGGCGGAGATCCTGTCGGCGCCCAAGGAGGAGCGAACTCAGCGCTTCCTGCAACGCATCATCAGCGCGGGGCGCCTGTAGGTCAGTAGACTGTCCAGCTCAGCTGGACGCCACAAACAGACGGATCCGTCATGGCCTGCGCCCTGCTCCACGCATCGGTTCCGTCCGTGATCCGGAAGAGGCTGAACTGATATACCCCGGCTGCGTACTCGTTCTGCTCGAGCGAGAGGCCGAAGGTTTGATCGAACGCATCGATGGTGGCTTGGGTGGGCACACTGCAGAAGGTCACCGAAAGCTCATCCGGGGCGTAATGAGGCCACGCCGCGCCGTCGACAAAAACCGACTGGCGGCAGCGCTGGGCGAAGGCCTCCGGACAGGCGGCCGCAACGGGGTCATTCGTATGCACCCGGAGCACGCCAGGGATGCCGACCGGAAGCGGCCCGTCGTAGCGGCCGAACAGCTGAATCTGGGCATCGCTGCCACTCATGCCATACAGCCATGGCCCGGCCCCACAGGCCGATATCAGGCCATGCGTCGCCTGCGACAACGCGTCGGTGTACGCGCAGAACTGCGAAACGTTCACGACTTGGCCGGCAATGAGCAGCGTGCCTGCATAGCCGGCCTCGATCTGTTGCTGGGCCTGGTCCGTTGACAGCACCGGCTGGCCATCGATCTCGACGGGAACCGAAGGCGTAGGCGACGGAGTAGGCGTTTCTGCCGTTGTCATCGGTGGTTCGAGCCGGCCGACCATCCGCCAGACGTTCTGCTGTCCAAAGGTCGTCTGCCGCTGACCAACCCGGCGCACGAGATAGACGCCTTGATCGGACGTCCCGGCCGGCGGGCCCATGCCCACGTCGATCGGTGCTGGGTTGGCGGCGAAATCGTTGTATGCGCTCCACTGAACGTGCAGACCGCCGGGGTCAAGGTCGTTCGGCGCCTGGGCGATGGCGGCCTGCGTGGCAGTGAGGAACGAGCCGCCGCACATGTAGTTCTGGTCCGTGTTCTGCGGCTGATACAGGGGCGCCGGGCACGGCACCTCCTGGGTTCGCACCAACCAACCGCTGACTGCGTACAGGGACTCGAACGACGCGCCGGTCGGAACGTCATTCACCAACCAGGCCAACTGCGCACCATTGGACTCCACGAGCCCGAGGTACTCGACCTCGCCCTGGCCCAGAACCCGGAAGGCCATCGTGCCACCGTCAGCGGACGGCAGGAGCGGAAAGACCCACCGGCCCTGAGACGGCACGTATGTACCCGCGCCGTCGGTTGTCGAGTCGCGCCAACCCGAGTAGACGGCGACGTTCTGGCTCAGGGGACTCAGGCCAATCTGACTTGCGGGGCATGGATCGGGCGGTACACATGCCGCCGCGCTGCCCGTCGGGGCCGGTTGGAAGTTCACGTCCGCGATCACCACTCGCCCGACGGCGAGCGGATCGTTCGCCATCGCGATCAACTGGTCCTGCGTCAGCACGTCGAGCGGTGCCTGCGATGGGGAAGGCGATGTCGGTGGCGCTGTGATGGCAGAAGTGTCGTCGAGCCGGCCGACCATTCGCCAAACCGGGCAATCGCCCATCACGACGGCGGGGCAACCGGCAGGCCGCATGAGATAGGTGCCGTGGTTGGGCACGCTGCCCTTCGGCGTGTCGAGGACCGGGTTGGTGGCGTAGATGTCGTACGCGTCGGATTGAGCGTGCAGCCCGTCCATGACAAGCGAGTAGCTCCCCGAGTTGACCGTGTATTGCTCGGTGGCAGTCACCCACGAACGGCCGCACCAGTAGTCGAGGTTCGCATCCTGGGGGCTCGACGGCGGTGGTGGAGGGCACGGCACCGGCGATGTGGCGACGAGCCACCCGGAGACGACGTACACGTCGTCGACCGCATTCGATGGCGCCGACGACTGAGCGGCCGGAACGGTCATTGGCGAGCCATCGGCAGCAAGATTGGCCGGGCCCAGAAACTCGACCGAATCGGACGCGATCTTGAACGCCAAGGCGCCCGGCGAGGCGGGAATGGCAAGTCCAACAACCCAGTGGCCATCGCTCATCTGAAAGCCCGTACCGCTGGGGGCGTCTCGCGGGGCGATCGTGACTGAGCTGTTGCCCGACACGTCGAGCAGCTTCGCAACGCATGGCGCGTAAGCGCAGTCGACGAGAAGGTCCGAAGGCCCGAGGCTCGCCTGGGCGAGCACGTAGTGGCCGACCCATGCGGGGTCGCCGATCATGTCCGACAGCTGCTGGGCGGTGTAGATCGTGACGGTAGTCCACGGCGATGCGGTCGCGAGTGGCGCCGACGGTGAAGGCGATTGCGATGGGCCCGGGCCGGGAGCGATGGTCCACAGCAGCGGGACCCCGACCAGGACGACGAGCACGAGCGCGGCGATCGGTGCCAGCAGCAAGCTCGGGCGCATGCGGAACGAGAAGCGCGGCCGGGCGCGCGCGCCGGCGACGGCCGCAAGTACGTCTTCCCGATCGCCGGCGGGCAGGGACTTCGACGTCCGGCGGGCGAGGTGGCGCTGGAGCTCCTGGTCGGAGATCGGGCTCATCGGGCGTCCTCGGCCAGGAGCCGGTCCAGGGCCTGGCGGGCAGTGTGCAGCCGGGACTTGACGGTCCCCTCAGGAACACCGAGTCGGACGGCCAGGTCGGCCACCGACTCTCCGTCAAGGTGGTGGGCGAGGAGCAGGGCGCGCTGGTCGACGGGCAGTCGGTCGAAGGCGGCGTCGAAGTCGGCCGCGCCGACGGCACCCGGGTCGAGGTCGGCCTGCTCGAGGTCGGCGGTCATGGGGATCTCGCGCACGCGCCGGCGGCGGGCAACCATCCTCGCGGCGTTGACGGTTATGGCGCGCAGCCACGCGTCGAAGTGGTCGGCGTCACGCAGCGAGCGCAGCGAGCGCCAGGCGGACACGAGCGCTTCCTGGGTCGCGTCGCGCGCGTCGGCGCTGTTGCCCAGGATGCCGATCGCCGTCCGGTACACCGCATCGATCCTCGCGCGCGCAAGCTGGTCGAAGGCGTCGGCATCACCCGCCCGAGCACGCTCGACGAGCCTGCCGTCCATCCACCCTCCGATCTCCGCTCTCACTTGGTAGATGCGGGAGAACGCTGTTTGGTTCAGTCGCGCAGCCGAATCAGGTCAATTGTCCCGCCGTGGGTGACGCGTGATCGACCAGACGCATCACCCGTCTGGCAAGGGCTGAGCTACGGGCCGGATGCGAGCGCTCAGGCGCCATTTGATGCGTGCAGGCGATCAGATTTCGCCTGAAGCGCGGCCGGGGAGTGAGGCTTGGGGCTGCCTTGGGGACGTGAGTTGCTGGACGGCCGGCAGGTGATGCCCCACGCGGATCAGCAGGCGTCTGGACGGTGGGCCAGGGGGGCGCCGGGCCCAGCGGGCGGATCAGGTGGCGTTGATGGTGATCGTGTGGTAGCCGGTGGCGCCGCTGGGCGCCGGGCCCATGCGGTCGGCAGTTTGGACGGCGCCGGTGCCGTCGGTCGCGCGCACCTGGAGCTGGTGCTGCCCGGCCGAGGCGGAAACCATGATCCGCCACTGGAGCCAGGTCTTGTTCGAGATGGGCACCGACAGCTCGGCCGGCTGCCAGCCGCTGTTGTCCAATTGGACCTCCACGCGAGAGATGCCGCGCGTCGGCGCCCACGCCACGCCGGCGACCTGCACCTGCCCCGCCGCGACGTTGGCGCCACCACGCGGCACGTCGATGCGCGACTCGGTCAGGATGGGCCCCAGCTTGGACCAGCCGAGCGGCACCCAGTACGCGTCGAACGCCTCCAGGGTCGTGAGCTCGATTTCCGTCAGCCACTTGGTCGCCGACACATAGCCGTACAGCCCGGGCACGATCAGCCGTGCCGGGAAACCGTGCTGCGGCGGCAAGGGCTGGTCGTTCATCTGGACGACGACCATGGCGTCGGCCCCCGCGCCGGACAGGTGCTCGGTCGGAAAGCCGACCGTGAAGCCGTCGAACGCGCGGCCCACGACCTGCGTCGCGCCGCTTTGGATGCCGGCCCTGTTGAGCAGCGGCAGCAGCGGCGTGCCGGTCCACTTGGCGTTGCCCACCAGGTGCCCGCCGACCTCGTTCGAGACACACGCGATGGTCACGTAGCGCGAGATGAGCGGCATCGCAACGAGGTCCTGGTAGTTGAAAGTGAGCTCCTCGTCGACCATGCCGTGGATGCGCAGGTTCCACGTGTCGGCCGCCACGCGCGGCGTGTCGAGACGGGTATCGATGCGGTAGAAGTCGGCGTTGGGCACGACGATGGGCGACAGGCCGGCAATGTCGAAGTCGGCCCCCGCCGGGATCGGCGGCGCAGTGCCCTGCGCCGGTGGAATCGAGGCCGGCGGAGTCAGGGCGACATCCGACGATGAGCCACCGATGAACCGGCTGACCACCGCCAGCACGCCACCGGCAGCCAGCGCCAGCACGCCCAGCGCGACGAAGTTGCGCCGGGGCATTGCCTGCGCCGTACCCCCGGAGCCCGTAGCGGCGGCCGCGGCTAGACCGGCGCGCGTCCCGCCCGGCGTCAGCAGGTCCGCGAACCAGGTGATGACGAACATGCCGACCAGCACGGCGGGCACCACGGCGACCGCCGCGGTGTACGGGGTGGCCAGCGCATCCTGCAGGATCAGCCCAAAGCCCGCGATGCCGAAGATCAGGAAACCGCCCAGCGCGATGCGCAGATCGCGCCTGGCCAGCAGACCCAGGATGCTGCCCACCAGCAAACCGCCGAAGCCGGTCATGATCTCGAGCGCAGCCTTGTCGTAGCCGTCGAACAGGGCAACCATCAGGTCCTTGCCGCCCGGCGGCTGGAGGCTGATGACCAGCGCGCCGATGGCGCCGATGATCGAGCTGCCGCCGAGGAGCACCGCGACCAGTTCGCCCGCCCCGACGGCCAGCGCGGCAGCCGCCGCACCGGCCAGTGCCCACGCCCAACCGCTCGCCTTCATGACGGTGAGACTATGCGCCGACTGTTACCGATCTGTGACAAAGGCGGGCTCGGACTCCACTAGCCTTGGACCGTGTTCCACGCGACCCGAATCGCGCGGGCCATCGCGCTGAGCCTGGCATTGACCGCCGGCGCGCTCGCTCCGGTCACCGCGCCACCGGCCGTCCTCGCCTCCACGGCTCCGGTTCCCGCGTGCACGTACGGCAACGTCCTGACCCGACACCACCGGGCGGCCGACTGGCGGATCGCCCTGGTCGACACCTACTACCGCCTGGGCCGCCATTACGTGCCGCCCGACCTGGTATCGACCAGGCGCGCCGGCCTGGCCCGCAGGAAGAAGGTGCGTGCCTTCGTGATCGCCGACCTGCGGGCACTCGCGGACGCGGCCGAGGACCACGGCACGCCGCTGCGGGTCATATCGGCCTACCGCAGCTACAAGTATCAGAAGAGGGTGTTCAGGCTGGAGGTGCGCAATCACGGCCGGACGCACGCGCTGCGTACCGTTGCCAGACCGGGCCACTCCGAACACCAGCTGGGTACCGCCATCGACTTTGGCGCTGCCCATACCTCCGACTATCCGTGGGGCGTGCACGACTGGGCGGAGACGCCAACCGGCGCGTGGCTGAAGCACAACGCCTGGAAGTACGGCTTCGTGATGAGCTACCCGACCCGCGACAGGACGGTGCAGTGCTATCGCTACGAGCCGTGGCACTACCGCTACGTTGGTCGGGAGATGGCCGCTGCAGTACACGCCAGCGGGCTGATCCTGCGCGAGTACCTGTGGGAGAAGTTCGAGTAGCAGCGCCATCGACGCACGGCGCTCAACTGGCCGCGATGCGCGCGGCGCATCGCTCGTGGGCAATTCGTGCAGCAAAGTCAGCGCAAAGGTCGCTGGCGTCCGGGGTTGTGCAGCGAATCTGCCGTTCTTGAGCCGCTGCGCGCATCAACTGTGCGCCCGGTGGAGCCTCAGGAGTCGGTCAGCTGGTAGATGGCGCCATCGCGGTAGTCGACCAGGTACAGCCGCCCGTCGGCCCCCTCGCCAAAGGCGCTGATGGTGTAGCCCGTCGCGTAGGGCGCCGGCAGCGTGCTCGAGCGCTTGAAATTGGCCGGCACGACCCACACTTTGCCCGAGCAGTAGTCGCCGAAGATGTAGTTGCCGTACAGCGTCGCACCCAGCCGGCGCGACACGTAGCCGCCGGTGACCGCGCAGTTGCCGCCGCCGAACGCGCTGTGCGCGTACTCGATGACCGGCAACTTGCGACAGCCGCTCCTGCACAGCTTGCCGCGAGTGCGCCCCGGGTACTTGTAGTAGTGGCGGCCCTCGAGCAGCCGCCAGCCGAAGTTGTAGCTGCGCCGCGTCTTGACGCGATCGATCTCCTCGTACGAGGCCTGGCCCACGTCGCCGCACCACAGCTTGCCGGTGGTGTAGTCGAAGGAGCAGCGCCACGGATTGCGCAGACCGCGTGACCAGATGACGTTGAGGCCCGATCGGCCGACATATGGGTTGTTGCGCGGAATGCTGTAGCTCTTGGGACCGTTCCCGTCGGGATCGAGCGGGTTGATGCGCAGGATCTTGCCCAGGTAGCTGTGGATGTTCTGGGCGTTGTTCTGCGGGTCGCCGCCGCTGCCGCCATCACCGGTCGAGATGTACAGGTTCCTGCCCTTGAAGCCCAGCCAGCCGCCGTTGTGGTTGGTGTACGGCTCGGCGAACGTGAGCACGATGCGTTCGCTGTTGGGATCGGCAACGTTGGGGTTGCCGGCGGAGACGTGGTACTCGGCGACGACGGCCGCGCCGTCACTGGCGCGCGTGTAGTAGACGTAGAAGAGGCCGTTGGTGGCGTAGTTCGGGTGGAAGGCGAGGCCCAGCAGGCCGCGTTCGCCACAGCACGCGATCTTGCTCGAGACGTCGAGGAATGTGCCGCCGCCGACGATCTCGATCTGGCCCGTCTGCTCGACCACGAACAGGCGACTGTCCCCGGCGTTGGTGACCAGGACCGGATCCGTGTAGCCGTCCTGGACCAGCGACAGGCCGAGACCAACCGCGGCGCTCGCCGGAGCGGTGCTCGCAGTCAACACCACGGCCAACGTGCCCAGCGCCAGCCCGAGGCGCCGGAGGAGCGTGGGTAGGCGCAGCGTGCGTAGGTGCAGCGTGTGTAGGCGCGTCGGTATCCCCCTCATGAGCGGCAGCTTAGCGCCCGGATGGGACCGGGGGTGGCGCGATCGCCCGATGTGGGTCAGCATTGTGGGCAGTGATCAGCAGCTGCGAACGATGACCTTCGAGTTCCACGTCTCACGCGCCGCGCGCGATCGCTACGAGTTCGACGAGGCGCTGTTCAGCACGAGCGGCAACGTGGTCTTCGCCGACTTCGCGGCGGCGCGGCGCTTCGCGCAACAGATGAACGCGCAACGCGACGTGGCCGCCGCTCCCGGTGCTGCCGCGCGCGCCGGCGACCTGAACGCAATGGGGCTGGTCGACGAGGTACTCCACTTCGTCGTCGAGCTGTACCGCCGCGAGCGCAAGCCAAGCGTGATGACCGATGCCCTGGCCGATCTGCGCGAGCGGCTCGGCGATGCCGCGCTCGAGGCCATGCTCGAGACCTTTGTCGATCAGTTCCCGACGGTGGCTGCCTACCGCGGCGAGCAGTCGGCCGCCGACTTCCTGGCCGGAGAGATGGACGGGCGGCCCAACCGCGAGACCGCGCTCGAAGAGCTGATGCTCCTGTGGCTGGCGAACATGAACCCTGCTTTCGCGCCGTACGGCGAGCTGTTCGACGATACGCCGCTCGAGAACGGCAGTGCCTACCTGGCCGCGATCCACGGCCTGGGTGCGTTCTTCAAGACCCAGCCGACCTTTGGCCCCCAGAACGACGACCTGCTCAGCCTGTTGCGCCGGCCGGCGATCGAGGCGCCCGACTCGCTGGCGCGCCAGCTGCGCTGGATCGTCGAGCGCTGGGGCTTCGTGGCCGATAAATTCGGCGACCGGCTGGTCATTTCGCTCGACGTGCTGAGCGAGGAGGAGCGCGCCACTTGGATGCGTTTCCACGCCACGCACGGCGGAGCCGCGGATGGAGCGGTCGACACGGCCGCCCTGCACGGCTTCGCGAGTGGCTTCGGCGACGAGGAGGTGGAGCGTTTCAGCCGCGACCTCGACTGGATGCCCCAGGTCGTGCTGCTGGCCAAGAGCACCTACGTCTGGCTCGACCAGTTGTCGCGCGCCTACGGGCGGCCCATCTGGCGGCTCGACCAGATCCCCGACGAGGAGCTCGACGCGATCGCGCACCGTGGCTTCACCGGGCTGTGGCTGATCGGGCTGTGGGAACGCAGCCAGGCGTCGCGCACCATCAAGCAGATGCGCGGCAACCCTGAGGCCGTGGCGAGTGCCTACTCGCTGATGGATTACCGCATCGCCGACGACCTGGGCGGCGACGAGGCGTATCGCAACCTGCGCGACCGGGCCTGGTCACGCGGCGTCCGGCTGGCCAGCGACATGGTGCCCAACCACATGGGCATCGATTCGCGCTGGGTCGTCGAGCATCCCGACTGGTTCATGGCGCGCTCCGATCCGCCTTATCCCGGGTACAGCTACAGCGGCCCCAACCTGTCGTCCGACCCGCGGGTCGGCGTCTACATCGAGGACCACTACTTCGACAACACCGACGCTGCGGTGACCTTCAAGCGGGTCGATCACTGGAGCGGCCAGGAGCGTTTTATCTACCACGGCAACGACGGCACCTCGATGCCCTGGAACGACACCGCGCAGCTCGACTACATCAAGCCGGAGGTGCGCGAGGCGGTCATCCAGACCATCCTGCACGTGGCGCGCCAGTTCCCGATCATCCGCTTCGACGCGGCGATGACACTGGCCAAGAAGCACATCGAGCGGCTGTGGTACCCGGAGCCGGGGAGCGGCGGGGCAATCCCGTCGCGTGCCGAGTACGCCATGCGCAAGAGCGAATTCGACCGGGCGATGCCGGTCGAGTTCTGGCGCGAGGTCGTCGACCGGGTAGCGGCCGAGGCTCCCCACACGCTGCTGCTGGCCGAGGCCTTCTGGTTGATGGAGGGCTACTTCGTCCGCACGCTGGGCATGCACCGCGTCTATAACAGCGCGTTCATGAACATGATGCGCGACGAGAAGAACGCCGAGTACCGGCTGGTCATCAAGAACACGCTCGAGTTCGACCCGCAGATCCTCAAGCGCTACGTGAACTTCATGAATAATCCCGACGAGCGCACGGCGGTCGACCAGTTCGGCAAGGGCGACAAGTACTTCGGCGTGGCGACGGTCATGGCGACGATGCCCGGGCTGCCGATGTTCGGCCACGGCCAGGTGGAGGGCTACGCCGAGCGCTATGGCATGGAGTACCGCCGCGCGTACCACGACGAATCGCCCGACGCCGATCTGGTCGCCCGTCACGAGCGCGAGATCTTCCCGTTGCTCCACCGGCGCTGGCTGTTCGCCGAGGTGGATGGCTTCGCGCTGTACGACTTCTACACGCCCGATGGCGCTGTCAACGAGGATGTCTTTGCCTTCTCCAACCGGAGTGGCGATGCGCGCTCACTGGTCGTCTATCACAACCGCTACGGCGAAGCGAGCGGATGGATCCGGATCGCGGCCGTGAGCGGGGCGACGCTCGGCGAGGGCCTCGGGCTGTCTCACGATGCAGCCGACTTCCTGGTCATGCGCGACGCGCGCTCGGGCCTGGAGTACCTGCGCTCGCAGAAGGAGCTGTCCGAGCAGGGGCTGTATCTCGAGCTGCATGCCTACACCTGCCGCGTGTTCGCCGATCTGCGCAACGTGCACGACACGGACGGCCGCTGGCTGCGTCTGGCTGAGTGGCTCGGCGGGGGCGGCGTGCCATCGATCGACGGGGCGTTGCGCGAGCTGGAACTGCAGCCGCTCCACGCGGCCCTGCGTGGCGGGAGCGCGCCGGACGTGCTCGCCGCCGCCGCGGGCCTCCTCGAGCTGGCGGTGGTGCCCGCCGTCGTGGCGCCGGACGAGGAGCCCGAAGAGGCGGAGGAGGCCGACACTGAGTGGACGCTGGCGCAGCAGGTCGAGGTGCTGGTGGCCGCAAATCGGTCGGACCTGGCGCGTGGCAAATGGATCTACGACTGGCAGGTCGATCGCGTCTGGCCCGACGCGGATCTGATCGCCCTGATGCTGGACAGGCCGCGCCGGCCAAAATCGGCTGCCGGAGAGGGGCGCCTGGCCGAGCTGCTGCATGACGATCGGTTCCAGCGGGCCATCGGCGTCAACGTTCACGAGGGCGTGACGTGGTTCAACCGGGAGCGCTTCGAGGCGTCGGTGAAGGCGCTTGACCTGCCGCACGCGGCGGACCTGGCACGCGCAGCGCAGGCCGCCGGGTACCGCCTGGACAAGCTCGAGCAGGCCCTTGCCGAACCGCCCGGGTGGGTCTCGACGCGCCGTGCCTCGACACGCCGGGCCTCGCCGCCTGCCACGTCACAGGGCCGTGCGCCAAAGCGGCCAGCGCCACCCCGCTCCGCCGGGCGAAAATCGCGGAATGGAGCTTGATCTCGTCAAGGTGAAGCGCTGAATCGCCACGCTGGCGTCCTGGACGACGAGGGGCGGGTCCGGACGGTCATCGAGAACGTCACCCCGCAGGTCGACCGTGGCCGCTTTCCCGTCAAGCGCGTCGTGGGTGACACGCTCGTGGTCGAGGCAGACGCCTTTGGCGACGGGCACGACGAGATCCGGGTGCGGTTGCGCTGGCGACGCGACGGCGCCGGCGAGTGGCACGAGACGGAGATGGAGGCGCTCGGCAACGATCGCTGGCGGGCGGCGTTCGAGCTCGCCGAGTTGGGCCGGTACGAATATTCAATCGCGGCCTGGGTCGACCGCTTCCGGACCTGGCAGCACGACCTGGCCAAGCGACTCGAGGCCGGCCAGGACGTGCGCGTCGACCTGCTGATCGGTGCCGAGCTGGTCGAGCCGGCTGCGCGGCGGGCGGAGGCGGCCGGGACGGGGCGCGACGCAACCCAACTGGGCAAGCTGGCGGAACGGTTGCGTGCCGGCAAAGCGGACGTGTCCGACAGGTTGGTCGAGCTGGTCGAGCGCTATCCCGACCGCAGCCAGCAGGCGACCTCGAACGGGTTCAGCGTGGTGGCCGATCCGCCGCACGCGCGTTTCTCGGCCTGGTACGAGCTCTTCCCCCGTTCCGCGTCGCCGGACGCGCGCCGGCACGGCACCTTCCGCGACGTCGTCGCGCGCCTGCCCTACGTGGACCGGCTGGGCTTCAACGTGCTGTACCTGCCGCCCATCCATCCCATCGGCCGTCAATACCGCAAGGGACCCAACAATGTGGCGTCGCAGGATCCGTCCGACCCCGGCGTCCCGTGGGCGATCGGTGGCCCGGAGGGTGGCCACACCGCCGTCCACCCGGAGTTGGGCACGCTCGAGGATTTCCGGGCCCTCGTCGCCGCCGCCCGCAAGCGCAAGATCGAGGTTGCGCTCGACATCGCCTTCCAGGCCTCGCCCGATCACCCGTGGGTGAGCGAGCATCCGACCTGGTTCCGCGCGCGCCCCGACGGCACCATCCAGTACGCCGAGAACCCGCCCAAGAAATACCAGGACATCTACCCGTTCGACTTCGAGAGCGAGGACTGGCGCGGGCTGTGGCAGGCGCTCAACGACGTCTTCCGCTTCTGGATCGACCAGGGCGTGACGGTCTTCCGCGTTGACAACCCGCACACCAAGTCGTTCGCCTTCTGGGAGTGGTGCATCGCCGATCTCAAGGCCGACCACCCCGAGGTGCTCTTCCTGGCCGAGGCGTTCACGCGACCCAAGGTCATGTACCGCCTGGCCAAGGTCGGCTTCTCCCAGTCCTACACGTACTTCACCTGGCGCAACTCGCCGGCCGAGTTGCGCGAATACCTGACCGAGCTGACCTCGCCGCCGGTCAACCAGTTCTTCCGGCCCAACTTCTGGCCGAATACGCCTGACATCCTGCACGCCGACCTGCAGGTGGGCACGCGCGCCGCCTTTGCCGCGCGCCTCGTGCTGGCCGCCACGTTGTCATCGAACTTCGGCATCTACGGGCCGGTCTTCGAGCTGCTGGAGCACACGCCGCGCGAGTCCGGCTCGGAGGAGTACCTCAACTCGGAGAAGTACCAGCAGCGGCAGTGGGATCTCGACTCGCCGGGCTCGCTGGCGCCACTGATCCGGCGCGTAAATGCAGCGCGCCGCGAACATCCCGCGCTGCAGACGAATGAGCGGCTGTGGTTCCATCTGGTCGACAACGACGCGCTGCTGGCCTACACCAAGAACACGGCCGACCAGCGCGATGTGCTGCTGACGGTGGTGAACATGGATTACGTCGCGGAACAGTCGGGCAGCGTCACGCTTGACCTCGGTGGCCTGGGCTTGCCCGCCGACGAGCCGTTCGAGGCGGTCGACCTGCTCGACGGCCAGGTCTACGAGTGGCAGGGCCGCCGCAACTGGGTCGTGCTCGATCCGGCCGTTCGTGCCGCACACCTGTTCTGGCTGCGCCGACCGGGCACCGCCGGGCGGCGCCGGTGACTCCCCGGGGCATGTGCTGGGGCATGCGCGCGACCCGGAGAACGGCGCGCGACCCGGAGAACGGCGCGCGAACGGAGAGCGCGGCACGCTCTTCCGTCACATCCCGCTATTCGCGGGATGGAATCCGGGAATCGGCCGCGTTTGGGTTCAGATCCCGGAAATCGGGGGGAGTTGACGCGAAGCGCTGCCACGGTCCCGCCATTTGCCGGATCTGGCGGGAAACGCGCGCCGAGTTGTCAAGTGTCGGCCCGGTCGACCTTATGCGGGGTACTGCGCCACGCCTGCGTGGCCAGCGCCCGCGCGCACGCTCGGCGAGTGCGGTGAGCGAAACTGTACAGCCGGTAAACCGGCCGCTCTTCGGCCCAAGGTTGACCCGGCCAGCATTTGATGGAAGCCCGGCGGGTGCCAGGCGGGCGGAGGTTGAGTTGGGAGCGGCCAGTTGAGCGCGATGAGCAACGGCGGGGGGGTTGCGCGGCGGAGCCGGCGGAAGCGGCAGTCGGTGGCCATCGGCGGTGGCGGCGAGCCTGACTGGTACAAGGACGCGATCATCTACGAGCTGCACATCCGTGCCTTTTTCGACAGTGGCGCAGACGGCTCGGGCGATTTCCAGGGCCTGACCCAGAAGCTCGACTACCTGGCCGACCTGGGCATCACCGCCATCTGGCTGCTGCCCTTCTACCCCTCGCCGGGCAAGGACGACGGCTACGACATCGCCGACTACACGGGCGTCAACCCCGACTACGGCACGCTGCGCGACGTCAAGCAGCTGATCCGCGAGGCCCATGCGCGCGGCCTGCGCGTGATCACCGAGCTGGTCTGCAACCACACCTCCGACCAGCACCCATGGTTCCAGCGCGCCCGCCGCTCCCCGCCGGGCAGCGTCTATCGCGACTTCTACGTGTGGAGCGACACGCCCGAGGGCTACCCGGACGCGCGCGTGATCTTCAAGGATTTCGAGCCTTCGAACTGGAGCTGGGACGGCGTCGCCAACGCCTACTACTGGCACCGCTTCTACCACCACCAGCCGGATCTCAACTTCGACAACCCGCGCGTCCGCGAGCAGATCAAGAAGGTGCTCGACTTCTGGCTCGAGCTGGGCGTCGACGGGCTGCGCCTCGACGCGATCCCGTACCTGTACGAGCGGGAGGGGACCAACTGCGAGAACCTGCCTGAGACGCACGCGTTCCTGCGCGAGCTGCGCGCGCACGTCGACGCCAACTTCGCCGACCGCATGCTGCTGGCCGAGGCAAACCAGTGGCCCGAGGACGCGGTTGCCTACTTCGGCAATGGCGACGAGTGCCACATGTGCTTCAACTTCCCGGTCATGCCGCGCATGTTCATGGCCGTGCGCATGGAGGACCGCTTTCCGCTGTACGACATCCTCGAGCAGACACCGTCGATCCCCGACAACGCGCAGTGGGCGCTGTTTCTGCGCAACCACGACGAGCTGACGCTCGAGATGGTCACCGACGAAGAGCGCGACT